>NZ_JBSFUA010000014.1:0-158733 GCF_053591555.1 Crossiella sp. NPDC003009
CCGCACCCGACTTCACGATCACCGAGATCGGGTTGTCGTCGGGGAAGTTGTCCTCCATGACCTGGGCGATCTCGTTCGTCGCCTGGGTCCAGATCCGTCGGCGGCCAGTGTGCTTGCAACTGGCGACCGGTGTGCCAGCGACCGGCGTGCCCGTGACCGGCGTCCAGCGGCCGTGGCTGCTGGGTTAGCGACCGCGCGTTGCCGCCCCTGACGGGGTCCGCCGCCGCCACCGTTCCTCTGCGGAACGCTCGAACCCCGGTTTTGGTTGCCTTTCGTTTTGGATCACTGCGCTCGATCGGGTGAACCGGGGCGAGGTGGCGGTGGTGGGATCAGCATAACCGCTGGTCTGGGGTGGGGCGGGAGGGGGCCGCGGGGCCGGCCGCCGGAGGGTTTGGTGCGGGCTCTGGCGGCCGGGGGGCGGGGGGTTACTTGGGCATGAGGACTGAGTCGATGAGGTAGACGGTGGCGTTGGCGGTGTGCACGCCGCCGCAGATGACGTTGGCGTCGTTGGCCTTGAGGGTGTTGCCTGCGCCGGTCACCTTCACCACGCCGGTCTGCACCGTCTTCTGGTCGCCGGCGATCTTGTCGGGGGTGATCTGGCCGGGGAGCACGTGGTAGGTGAGGATCTTGGTCAGCAGGGCGTCGTCGGTCTTGAGCTTTTCGATGGTGGCCGCGTCGATCTTGGCGAAGGCCGCGTCGACGGGGGCGAAGACGGTGAACTCGCCGCCGTTGAGGGTGGAGACCAGGTTGACCTTGGGGTTGAGCTTGCCGGAGACGGCGCTGACCAAGGTCTTGAGCAGGGGGTTGTTGCTCGCGGCGACCGCGACCGGGTCGGCGGCCATGCCGGTGACCGAGCCGCCGCCGCTGGGGACCTGCTTGGCGTAGTCGGCGCAGCCGGGGCCGACCAGGTCGCGGGCGGGGTCGGCCATCGCGCTGGAGGTGGGGGCCGCCGCACTGCTGGGGGCGGCCGAGGGGGAGCTGGAGTTGCCTGCCATGTCGCCGGAACCGCAGGCCGCGGCGAGCAGGGCGATCGAGGCGACGCCGAGGGTGGCGGTGGTGCGGCGGGCGGTGTTGGTCATGACTGGCTTCTCTCTTCCGGACGGTCGGTCGAACACCTCGCATTCGGCGCCAGGGGGAGCACGGATCGGGTCCATCACCGACCGTTATTCCTTCGTTACCTTGGGTGGGAGCCGGAACCGGTCCCTGGCGCGACCGCCTCGCGCGGTGGGACCTGCGGCTGCCGGCACAGTGCGGCTAGGCGACCGTGGCATCGATGGTCACCGGGATGGACGGGCCCAATGCCTTGGAGTAGGGGCAGATCCGGTGCGCGTCCCGGCCCAGCCGCGCCGCGGTCTCCTGGTCGATCCCGCTGACCTCCAGGTGCAGTGCCGCGCTGAGGGTGAACTCGCCTGCGCCGTCGTGGTGCAGGGTGACCTCGGCGATCACCGCGAGGTCCTTGAGCGGGACCTGCGCCGCGGTGGCGGCCCGGCGGGTGGCGCCGAAGAAGCAGGAGGCCCAGCCCGCGGCGAGCAGCTGTTCGGGGTTGGTCGCGCCGCCGGCGCCGCCGAGTTCCTTGGGGATGGCGAAGCGGAGGTCGAGCCGGCCGTCCGCGGCGACAGCGCGGCCGCCGTTGCGGCCCTCGCCGGTCACGGTCACGGCGGCGGTGTACTGGGTTGCGATCATGGCGGTGACCCCATCAGTCCGATGTGGACTGAGTGCTGACGAATTGTTGACGCGCTGGTCCGGGGGCGAATCGGCGGCGGGCGCGCATAGGGTGAGGCTGGTGAGCGCGGGGTTGCGGTTCGAGCTGCTGGGTCCGGTGCGGGCATGGCTGGACGGGGCCGAGGCCGATCTCGGCGCGCCGCAGCAGCGCGCGCTGCTGGGTGTGCTGCTACTGCACAACGGCACGGTGGCCACCCAGGACGCGCTGGTGGACGCGGTGTGGGGCGCCAGCCCACCGCCGGCGGTGGGCGGCATGGTGCGCTCCTACGTCTCCAAGCTGCGCCGCGCGCTCGGTGACGGCCGCCCGGCCACCGTGATCCGCTCGGTCGCCGGTGGCTACGCGCTGCCCACCGCGCCGGGGCAGCTGGACCTGGCCGACTTCCAGGCGCACCTGTCCACCGCCCGCGAGGCCCGGCGCACCGGTGACCTGGACGCCGAGGCCGGCGCGCTGCGGGCGGCCCTGGACCTGTGGCAGGGCACGCCGCTGGCCGGGGTGCGCGGGGACTACGCCGAGCGGGAACGGGTGCGGCTGCGCGAGCTGCGGCTGACCGCGGTGGAGGAGCTGGCCGCCGCCGACCTGGAGCTGGGCAGGCACACCGAAGCCGTCGCCGCGCTCAGCTCGCTGATCATCGAGGAACCGCTGCGCGAACGCGCCCGCACGCTGATCATGCTGGGCCTCTACCGCTCCGGCAGGCAGGCCGAGGCACTGGAGCTGTACCAGGACGCGGTCCGCTTGTTCGCCGACGAGCTGGGCCTGGACCCCAGCGCGGAGCTGCGCGAGATGCAGCGGCGGATCCTGCGCGCCGACCCCGGCCTGTCCGGCCCGACCCCGGTGCGGCCGCTCAGCACCGCCGAACGCGCCCGCCTGCCCATGCAGCTGCCGCCGGACCTGCCCGAGTTCACCGGCCACCACGAGTTGCTCGCCGGGATCGCCGCGCAGCTGCGCCCGCAGGAGACGGGCGTGCCGGTGCACGCGCTCACCGGCGGGCCCGGCATCGGCAAGACCACCGCCGCGGTGCACCTGGCGCACCTGGTGGCCGAGCACTTCCCGGACGGGCAGTTCTACGTCTACCTGCGCGGCGCCGCCACTCCCGATCCGCTGCCGGTGCTGCTGCGCGCGCTCGGCGTCACCGAGGTCCCCGACTCCGGCGCCGAGCGGATCACGTTGTGGCGCACCCTCACCTGCGGGCGGCGCATCCTGCTGCTCGCCGACGACGCGGTGGACGAGGGCCGGGTGCGCGCGGTGCTGCCCGGCACCAATGGCCCCGCCGTGCTGCTCACCGCGCGGCAGCGGCTGCACGGGCTGGCGCACGCCCGCTGGCACACCCTGCCCGCGCTGACCCCCGGGGAGTCGCGGGAACTGTTGGCGCGCACCATCGGTGGCGACCGCCTGGCCACCGACCCCAGCGCCGCCGCGGCCCTGCTCGCGCACGCCGACGGCCTGCCCCAGGTGCTGCACAACGTGGCCGCCCGCCTGGCCGCCCGCCCCGACTGGACCCTGGCCACCGCGGTCCGCCGCCTCACCACCCCGGTCACCCCGGCCGCCGAGGACCCCTACACCGCCACCCTGCGCGCCCTGCCCGCGGAACCGGCCCGCGCGCTGCGCCTGCTCGCCGTCCCCGACGGTGACACCCTCACCCTGCCCGCCGCCACCGCCGTCCTGGACCGCGACCCGGCCGCCACCGAGGACCTCCTGGACGCCCTGATCGAGGCGCACCTGCTCGAACCGGTCACCGAGGGCCGCTACCGGTTGCGCGCCCCGTTGCGCCGCACCGCCCGCGCGCACGCCCTCACCGAGGACGGCGAACCCGCCTGCCACGCCGCGCTGTCCCGGCTGGTCCGGCACCACCTGGACACCGCCGCGCACTGGTCACCTGCCGAGGACGGCGACCGGTGGGCGCTGGTGGCCCAGACCGAGCGGGTGCCGGAGGCGCCCTCGGCGGAGCTGGCCCGGCTACTGGCCGCCGAGGTCTAGTCCCCCTGCGCCCAAGCCGCCACCGGCAGCGACAGGTACACGCCGAAGTCCGCCAGCCCGGTGGCCGCCGCGATGTCGGCGTGCAGCCGGTCCGCCCGTTCCTGCCGGTTGGCCGCCCGGCTCTCGAACCACTTCGACTGGATCTCGATCACCACGGCCAGGCCGCAGCGGTCCAGTGGCCCCAGCTGCCGGAACCGGATCTCCACATCCCCCGGTTGCAGGTCGCCGTCGTACGGTTCCTCCGGGCACTCCACGGCCACCGACACCAGGTGCGGCAACACCGAGCCGAGCTCACGGAGGACGGACTCGGCGACTTCCGGGGCATGGGTGATCTCCACTAGCGGCACCAGCCCACTCTAGATCGCAGCGGGCGGTTCACCAGCGACGAAGCCGGTGGCTGGGGTCGCGCCAGAACGACGGGAGCCGCACGCCGTCCTCGGTGCACAGGTACAGGCCGCCCGTGACCACCGCGCCGAGGCCGATGGCGTTGGTGAGCAGCCACAGCAGCATCGGCGCCACGCTCAGGTCGTCCGCCTGGTCCAGGGCGACGAGGGCGGACGTGCCCACGACGGCGATCACCGCGCCCACCAGCAGAACCGCGAGCCAGCGCAGCTTCGCCCGCAGCCGTTCGGCCGGACTGAACACCCGCACTTCCAGGTGCGCGTCGCAGGAGCCGCACGCCACCGTGTCCACCACCACGCCGGTGGCCGGCCTTGGCACCGGGATCTGGTGCAAGGAGTACCGGATCTTGTGCGTGGCGATGACGATGTACTCGCGCTCCTCTTCGCTGTGCACGTGCGTCAGGCGAACCCGTGGGTACTCCCCGACCTTCGCCATCGCCTTGTCTCCCATGCTCCGCGTCTTCCGGTCTCGTGGTCCACGCTAGGGCGGTGCGGCGGCGGGATCACTCCGGCGGCCTGTTCCTGTCACGGGGCCGGACCACCGGCGATATACGCTCCTCGGGAAGCTCAACCCACTGGGGAAGGACATCTTCGTGCGTATTCGACGTGCGTCCGTCGCGGGCACGCTCGCGCTGACCGCGCTGCTGGTCCTCGGCGCCGCCGCACCGGCCATGGCCGCGGCCGCGCCCACCGATCTGGGGGTGCTGCCCGGCACCGGCAGCTCGCACGCCACCGCGATCAACGACCACGGGGTCATCGTCGGCGAGTCCAGGAACAGCGACTACCGGCGGGCCGTGCGCTGGGCGCGGGACGGCTCGATGACCGAGCTCGCCCGGCCCGAGGGGCGCAAGACCACGCAGGCCTGGGCGATCAACGAGAGCGGGGTCGTGGTGGGCGACGCCCAGGACCCGGAGCTGGAGCGGCCGGTGCGCTGGGATGCCCAGGGCCGGGTCGAGGTGCTCACCCTGCCGGCCAACGAGCAGGGGAACAGCAGCGGTTACGCCGTCGGGATCAACGACGACGGTGTGGTGGTCGGCCAGTCCGTCTACTACACCGAGGACCGGTGGTTCGAGCGCGGCCTGCGCTGGAGTCCCGACGGCGCGATGTCCATTTTGGACCCGCTGCCGGGGCACGAGCGGTCCCTGGCCCGCGCGGTCGGTGCGGACGGCACCGCGGTGGGTTCCTCCAGCCTGGGCAACAACCAGGTCGCGGTCCGGTGGCTGCCGGAGGGCACCGTCACGCCGCTGCCCGCGCTGCCGGGCCAGACCTCCAGCCGCGCTGAGGCAATCAACCGGCACGGCGTGATCGTCGGTCTCTCCGGCAGCAGGCCGGTGCGCTGGAACCTCGACGGCACCGTCACCGACCTCGGCCTGGTCCCCGGTGGCCGCGCGGGGATCGCCAACGACATCAACGACGACGGGCTGATCACCATCGAGTCGCGCTTCCACGAGCTCGGGGACAGCAGGGCCGTGCTGCGCGAGCTGGACGGCACCCTCACCGTGCTGCCTGTGCTGCACGGTGAGGAGGCCGGGCTCACCGCCGGGGTGAACAACTCGGGCACGGTTGTCGGCCTCAGCGGCGACCCGCGCACCTTCAGCCGCGCGACCCGCTGGGACCGCTGAGCACGCGGCGCTGGATCGCCGTCACCACCCCAGGGGCAGTGTGGCCAGGTAGTTGGTGAGCAAGCCGGAGATCAGCCGGTGGTCGTGCTGGGAGAAGTGCCAGTCGCAGCCGAGGCGGTCCAGCGCCGGGTCGTTGTAGAACCAGTGGCGGATTCTGTTGTCCCCCTTGCGGTTGCGCTCCTGCACGACCTGCTGGGTGGCATCGGCGAAGGTGGTGGTGCTGGACACCGCGGTAGCGCTGACCACGATCGTCGTGCCGGGGCCGTAGCGGGCCCGCAGCTTGTCCAGGAAACCGTGGTACGCGGACTTGTACGCCGCGACCAGGCGCTCCGGGGTCCACTGCTCGCCGGGGTTGATCGCGGTGGAGAAGTCGTTGGCGCCCAGGCCGACCACGACCAGCTGCGGTCGCCAGGCCGGGTTCTGCCACACGTCGCCGGGCACGTGCTGCAGCCCGCGGTCGTAGAAGGTGCGGTAGGTGAGGTCGGGGGAACCGCCGTTGTAGTTGCGCACCATGCCCAGGCCGGACTGCGCGTTGATCTGGTAGTCGGCGTTGAGCGCGCGTGCGGTGAGCGCGCCGAAGCTCTGGTCGGTGTTGGTGTTGCGGCTGACCCCGCCGGTGGCCGAGCAGTCGCGCGAGGTGGACATGTTGCCGTAGCCCGCGGTCATCGAGTCGCCGATGAACTCGATCTGCCTGGCGCGCGCGGGCGGCTTGGCCAGCACCGCGCCGCCGGGCGCGGCCACGAACCCGCCGAACTCCCCCGCGGCCCAGGTGCTCTCGGTCCGCTTGACCAGCCGGACGCGGTGCGTGCCGTTGCTCAGGCCGCGCACCCAGTGCGTGGTCCGGCCCGGTGTCACCAGGGTGGCAACGGTCTTGCCGTCGATCTGCACGTCGTAGTCGTTCACCGCGTCGTTGAGCACGATCCCGACGCCGGTGCCGCGGAAGCGGCCTTCGAAGTAGACGCCGGGCCAGGTGTACTGAGCGGCCTTGGTGACCCGGCCCGCGGTGTGCGCCTGGTCCAGTGGCGCGGCTACGGCGGCCTCGGCGGCCGGGACGCTGCTGAGGGTCGCGGCCAGCACGGCGGTGAAGGCCGCGGCTGCCGCTAATCGGGACCGGTACATGCTGAGTTCCTCCGTGGCTGTGAGGGGTGTCGACGGGTCCGCGGGGAGCCGGAGTGCCGGCTCCCCCGCGGACCACCGCGGCCTGGGTGGGGTCAGGCCGTCGTGCCGGTGACCGTGCTGCCCGACTTGGTGACGTGGTAGGTCAGCTTGACGCCGCTCCAGTAGTGGAAGGTCAGCGTCACCCTGGTGTTGTCCTTGACGGCGGCGAAGAAGTCCGGCGTCAGGGTGGTGACGTTGGTGGCGTAGCCGGGCGCGAACGCGCGGTCGTACTCCTTGAACGGGGTCCAGTCGTGCGGGCCCGCGTTGCTGCCGTCGTCGTACTTGGCCTCCATGGTGGCCAGCAGGTCACCGCGGAAGGTGGTCGGGATGGCGAAGGCGGCTGTCGTCCCGTTGACGTTGCCCAGGATCGGCTGGTCGTGGGTGATGAGGTTGATCCGCCACGGCAGGCCGTTGGCGAAGCGGGCCGAGAGCACCGCGTTGACGCCGTACTCCCGTGATCCGCTCAGCCTGGTGATCGCCGAGGCGGTCAGGGTGAGCTGGTCCCCGGAGACGGTGTAGTCCCGGCCGCGCGCCAGCTCGGTGTTGCCGTGGCGCAGCCCGGTGAACGAGGTTCCGTTGAGGTTCAACGTGATCGTCTTGGCGGTGATGGCGCCGGCGCGGGCGCTGAACACCTGGTCGGTGGACGCGGTGGCCGAGCGGGTCCGCCAGCTCGACTTGATCTGCGACCACAGCTCGGGATCGCTCCACTGGAAGGAGTTGCGGCCCAGGTGCTGGCCGTTGTCCCACAGCATCGTGGTGATCTTGCGCTGGCGCGCGTGGTAGCCGAGGTACTCGAAGAACTTCAGCTTCTCGCCCTGCTGGATGGTCCCGGTGTGCCGGTCGAAGCCGAGCAGGCCGTACTCGCCGAGGATCACCGGCACGCCGCGCGCGATGAAGGTGTTGTGCACGCGGTCGAAGGAGTCGGTGACGTCCTTCTGCGCGGTGGCGTCGAAGTGCGTGCCGCCCGCGACGTTCACGCTGAACGGCCAGTAGCCGTAGTAGTGCACGGTGGCGATCAGGTTGGGGTCGTTGAACCCGCGGATCGAGGTCGCCAGCTCGTCCAGCCGCGCCTGCTCGGAGGAGGTGTGCAGGGTCGGCAGCACGAGCAGCCTGCTGGCGTTGTTGCCGCCGGAGCGGCGCACGATGTCCCGGAAGGAGGCGTTGAGCTCGTGCAGCAGCTCGGCGTTCTGCGCGGCCCCCGAGCTGCCGGTGAACTGCGGCTCGTTGACGCTTTCCAGGGTCAGCCTGGTCGGGGAGAAGTCCTTGAACGCGGTGGCCAGCTGGATCCACAGCTTGTTGTAGCGGGCGAGCACGCCGGCGCGGTCGGCCGGCATGTTCGAGATCCACTGCCAGGAGTCGTGGTGCAGGTTGGCCATGACGTAGAGGCCCTCGGCCAGCGCCCAGCCGACGACCTCCTTGACGCGGTTGAGGTAGGCCGGCTTGATCGTGTGCTCCGGCGCGGGCCCGGTGTGCTGGGTCCAGGTGACCGGGATGCGGATGCTCTTGAAGCCCTGGGCCTTCACGTTGCGCAGCAACGCTTGGGTGATCCGCGGGTTGCCCCAGGAGGTCTCGTCGTCGCCGGTGGAGTCCAGGGTGTTGCCCAGGTTCCAGCCGGGCTGCATCGCCGCGACGTGGGCCATCGCGTTGGCCGGCGCCCGTTCTTCGGCGGTGGCCTCGTTCGCCGTCAGCAGGGTGAAGCTCGCGGCCAGGGTCGTGAACCCGGCCACCAGTGCGCCGATCCGGTGGCGGATCGAACGGTTTCTGAGTAATCGCAACATGGAACCCTCACAATCTTCGTCGATTGGATGGTCAGAGGTGGTCACCCGCGTAGTCGAACCAGTCGAAGTGCACGGTTCCGGCCGAGGCGTACATGCCGATGACCCGGCCGGTGAAGCCGCCCGCCACCTCGGTGGAGAGGTAGCGGCCGTCGAGCGTGCCCAGCACGGTGAAGCCGCCATCCGGCCGCACCAGGCCGAAGGAGAGGACGTCCGGCCCGGAACGGGCGTCCGCGAGCTCCCGCGTCGCGTCCACCTCGATGCCCAGGACCAGGGGTCCGGCGGGCACCGGCCGGGCGGCCACCACCGTGCGCAGTGGGCCGATCCGGGCCAGCACCCGCACTTCTGCTGAGCCCGCCTCGATCTCGTAGTGGTGCCGCTCGTCGAAGCGGACCGCGAGGCCGCCGCTGCCGTCGGCGGGATCGATGAGCGCGCGCACCCGGCAGGAGCGGTGTTGCTGGCGGCGGCCGAGGAACACCGCGTCGGGCTCGTCCAGGGAACCGCCGCGGGCGCGCAGGGTCAGCCAGCCGGACCGTTCCGTTGTGGTGCACTGTGATTCGAGGCGCTCACGCGGGGACACCCAGTGCGGCCGCAGCTCGCCGGGGTCGAACTCGTCCAGGCCCGGCTCCGTGGGGAAGGGGTGCAGCGGCCACGGCGGCGCGGGCAGGACCGGTGCCAGGTCGCCGACCACGGGCCAGTCCTCGGTCCAGGTCACCGGAGCCAGGAAGGTCTCCCGGCCGAGCACGTGCCAGCCGGGGGTGCCGCCGCCGGGCCGCACGCCCAGCAGCACCATCCACCACGAGCCGTCGGGACCCTGCACCAGGTCGGCGTGACCGGTGTTCTGGATGGGCTCGTCGGTGCCGCGGTGGGTCAGGATCGGGTTGGCCGGGCACGGCTCGAACGGGCCGTTGGGCGATGAGCTCCTGGCGATGGAGACCCCGTGGCCCCGTTCGGTGCCGCCCTCGGCGATGAGCAGGTACCAGTAGTCGCCGATCCGGTACAGGTGCGGCGCTTCCGGGGCCTTCGCGCCCGGGGTGCCGGACCACAGTTCCCTGGCCGGGCCGAAGGTCTGCCCGGTGTGCGGGTCGATGCGGTACTGGCTCACCCCGGCGACCGTGCACCAGCAGTTGCCGTCGGCGTCCCAGGCCAGGTCCGGGTCGATGCCCGCGATGTCGGGCAGCCACACCGGATCCGACCACGGACCGGCCGGATCCGTTGCGGTGCACAGCAGGTTGCCGCCGCCCTCGCTCACGTTCGTCACGATCAGCCAGAACCGGCCGTCGTGGTGGCGCAGCGTGGGCGCGTAGATCCCGCCGGAGGACCACGCGGTGGCCAGGCGCAGCTGGCTGGGCCGGTCCAGCGCGTTGCCGATCTGCCGCCAGTGCACCAGGTCCCGGCTGTGGAAGACGGGCACGCCGGGGAAGTACTCGAAGCTGGAGCACACCAGGTAGTAGTCCTCGCCAACGCGGCAGACGCTGGGATCGGGGTGCATGCCCGGGATCACCGGGTTGGTCGGGCTCACCCGTCAGCTCCTCGCCTGAGCACCGCGCAGCCACCGGGCGGCAGCTCCCGCACTGCTGTCCCGGTGAGCAGGTCGTGCGCGGCCGCGGGCAGCGGCACCGGCTCGGCGCGGTGGTTGAGCAGGAAGTGCCAGCGGCGGCCGTCCGGGGCGTGCCGGGTGACCGCCTCCACGCCCGGCGGCAGGTCCGGCAGGTCGGGACCCACACCGGTCTCGGTCAGCAGCCGGGTGATCAGCGCGGCGTAGCCGGCCTCGTCCAGGCGGGTGGACAGGTACCAGCCCTGGCCGAACTCGAAGCGGTGCCGGGTCAGCGCCGGGGCCCCGGCCAGCATGCCGTGGGTGTAGGCCAGCACCGGCTCCGCGCGCTCGGCACACAGCAGCTCACTCCACGCGGTGGCCGTCAACCCGTCGGAGAGCACGATCCGCTCGTCCCGGCCCAGCGGCCGGTGTTCCTCCACCCGGATGCCCAGCGTCTCGCGCAGCGGAGCGGCCGGGTAGCCGCCGAGCTGGGCGTGCATCCGCTCGTCGACCACACCGCTGAAGTGCTGGACCAGCAGCGTGCCGCCGTCGGCGACGTAACGGCGCAGGTTCACCGCCCCGGCCTCGGAGAGCAGGGCCAGCGCCGGGGCCAGCACCAGCCGGTAGCGGCTGAGGTCGGCTTCCGGGTGCGCGAAGTCGGCGGTGACGCCCGCGTCCCACAGCGCGCGGTGCGCCCGGCGCAGCGCCGCGTGGTAGTCCAGCTCGGGCGAGGGCAGACCGTCGGACTCCAGCGCCCACCAGGCGTCGGAGTCGTGCAGCACGGCCACCTCGGCGGTGACCGTCGACCCGGCCAGCTCGGCCAGCCGGGCCACCGCTGCCCCGGTCTCGGTCACCTCGCGGAAGATCCGGCTGTCCGGACCCGCGTGCGGGACCATCGCCGAGTGCCACTGCTCAGCGCCGGCCTTGGACTGCCGCCACTGGAAGAACAGCGCCCCCTCCGAACCGCGCGCGATGTGCCCGAGGGAGTGCCGCAGGACCTCCCCCGGTTCCTTGTGCAGCGTCCGATCGCCCGCGTAGACGGTGTTGGTGCCCTGTTCCATCAGCAGCCAGGGCCGTCCGCCGGCGAAGGAGCGGGCGCGGTCCGCGCCGAAGGCGGTGTCGGCGGCCGCGTCCAGGCCGGGCGCGGCCGGGTAGTGGTCGATGGCGACCAGGTCGACCTCCCGGCCCAGCGCCCACAGGTCCACGTTCTGGTAGCCGGGCAGCATGAGGTTGGTCGTCACCGGCCGGTCGCTGTGCGCGCGGATCGCCTCGCGCTGCTCGCGGTAGGCGGCGACCACCTCGTCGGAGAAGAACCGGCGGAAGTCCAGTGCCTGCCCTGGGTTGTGGTGCCACTGGGTGGCGCGCGGCGGCAGGATCTGTTCCCAGCTGGTGTAGTGCTGACTCCAGAACGCGGTGCCCCACGCCTCGTTGAGCGCATCCAGTGAGCCGTGCCGGGCCACCAGCCACGCGCGGAAGGCGGCGGCGGTGTGCTCGCACCAGCACAGCGTCACGTACTCGTTGTGCACGTGCCACAGCGCCACCGCCGGATGGTCGCCATAGCGTTGCGCGAGGGCGGCGGCGATCCGGCGGGCCGCCTCGCGGTAGGCCGGGGCGGCCAGGCAGTAGGTGTCCCGGCTGCCGTGCACCAGCCTGGTGCCGTCGGCGGAGACCGGCAGCGCGTCCGGGTGGGCCAGGGTGAACCACGGCGGCGGGGAGGCCGTCGGGGTGGCCAGGTCGACCGCGATCCCGTTGGCGTGCAAGCGGTCCAGGTGGGCGTCCAGCCAGCCGAAGTCGTAGCGGCCCTCCTCCGGCTCCAGCAGGGCCCAGGAGAACACGCCGACCGTGGCCAGGTTGACCCCGGCCCGGCGCATCAGCTCGTCGTCCTCCTTCCACACCGGCTCGTCCCACTGCTCGGGGTTGTAGTCCCCGCCGAAGGCGAGCCCGCCGAGCCGGTCGAGGAGGCGACGGGTGCTCACGACTCCGCCAGCACCGGCAGCCGCGCGCCGTCGCGCAGGAACAGCGGGATGCGCTCGATCGGGGCCGCCGCGGTCACCGTCTGCCCGCCCTCGTGCTCCTGCCCGGTCCACGCGTCGGTCCACCGCGCGCCGGCGGGCAGGTGCACGGCGCGCTCGCGGGCGCCCGCCTCGGTCACGGGTGCGACGAGCAGGTCGGGGCCGAGCAGGAACTCGTCCTCGACCAGCCAGGACCGCGGGTCCTCCGGGAACTCCAGGAACAGCGGCCGCATCGGCGGCAGACCGGTCTCCGCGGCGGTGCGCATCTGCCGCATCACGTACGGGCGCAGGCGTTCCCGCAGCCGCAGGTGCTCGGCCAGGATCGGGTAGGCCTCCTCGCCGTAGGACCAGATCTCGTTGGCCAGCCCGGTCATCGCGGGTTCCAGGACCTGTTCGGAGCCGCGGAAGCCGTGCAGCCGGAACAGCGGGCAGAAGGTCCCGTACTGGAACCAGCGCACCAGCACCTCGCGGTAGGCGGGATCATCGGGGTCGCCGCCGTGGAAGCCACCGATGTCCGTTGTCCACCAAGGGATTCCGGACATCATCACGTTCAGTCCTGCCTTGATCTGGGTGCGCAGCGAGGCGAAGTCGGTGCCGATGTCACCGGACCACAGCGCGGCGCCGTAGCGCTGTGCGCCCGCCCAGGAGGAGCGGTTGAGCGAGATGATCTCGTTCTCCCCCACCGCGCGCAGGCCGTCGTGCACCATGCGGGCGTTCTCGCGGGGGTAGAGGTTGCCGACCTCCAGACCGGGTCCGGCGTGGTAGCGCAGGCCGTACTGGTGACCGGGCTTGAGCTCCGGTTCGCACCCGTCCAGCCAGAAGACCGTGATGCCGAGCTCCTCGTAGCCGCGCCGGATCCGCTCCCAGACGAACTCGCGGGCCTCCGGGTTGGTGGCGTCGTAGAAGGCGACCTGGGCCGAGTAGGCGCCCAGGCCCTTGTCCGGCCAGTCGGCGTGCGCCATCGGCCCGTACTCGGTGCCGATGAAGAAACCCTTGTCCAGCATGGCGTGGTAGTTCTCGCTGGCCGGGCTGACCGAGGGCCAGACCGAGACCATCAGCTTGACGCCCATCTCATCCAGCTCGCGGACCATGCCTGCCGGGTCCGGCCACTCGGCCGGGTCGAACCGCCACTCGCCGAGGTGGGTCCAGTGGAAGAAGTCGCAGACGATCACCGACAGCGGCAGCCCGCGCCGCCGGTACTCGCGGGCGACCTCCAGCAGCTCCTCCTGGGTGCGGTAGCGCAGCTTGCACTGCCAGAAACCCGAGGCCCACTCGGGCAGTTCGGGGGCGTGGCCGGTCGCGTCGGCGTAGCGGCGCAGCACCTCGGCGGGCTGGCCGGCGGTGATCCAGTAGTCGATCTGGCGGGCGCTGTCGGCCACCCAGCGGGTGCCGGTCTCGGCCAGTTCCACCCGGCCGATGGCCGGTGAGTTCCACAGCAGGCCGTAGCCCCGGTTGGAGACCAGCACCGGGATGGTGACCTCGGCGTTGCGCTGGACCAGGTCGATGACCGCGCCCTTCTGGCTGAGCAGGCCGTGGGTGTGCTGGCCGAGGCCGTACAGCCGTTCCCCCGGGTAGGCGCGGAAACGCTGCTCCAGCCGGTGGTAGCCGTTGCCGGTCGCGGTGGCCAGCCTTGGCCCCGGCCACCAGAAGTGGGCGGGCTGCTCGGCGAGCAGCTCGGCGCCGTCGGCGGTGCGCAGGAAGGTCAGCCTGCCCGCGGTCGGGGACAGCTCAGGGGTGAGCAGGCCTTCGCTGTCGGCGTCGATCCGGACCGTGATCTCGCCGTTGACCAGGACCGCGTGGTGCTCGGCGAGGGTGATCTCCGGCTTGCCGCCCTCCGGCGGCGCGTCCAGCAGCGCGCCGGGCAGGTCCTCCAGCAGCGGTCCGCCGGGGGTGGCCCTGACCCGGACGGCGTCCGGGCCCCACGCCTGCACGCGCAGGGTCTCGCCTTTGGCGCGCCATTCCAGGGCGTCACCGAGGTCTCGGAAGTGCGGGGACATGCGGCGCTCCTCGCGCTCGGGGATGGTGGGGTTCAGCGGTGGCGTCACGGATGTGCGACCAGTCGTGGTGCGGGACCGGTGCTCTCCCGGACGGTCAGGACCGGGTCCAGCAGCACCAGCTCGTCCTGCGGGCGTGTCTCGCGGGTGGCCGTGGCGAGCCTGCTCATCAGCTGCTCGACGGCCACCCGGCCGAGCTCCTTGGCCGGGCCGGTCACCGCGGTGAGCCGGGGCGCGTACTGCTCGACGAGCTGTTCGGGGCAGAGCGCGATGACCGAGGCGTCCTCGGGCACCGTGCGCCCGCTGGAGCGCAGCAGGCTCAGCAGCGGGCCGATCGCGCCCTCGTTCTGCACCACGAAGCCGGTGGTGCCCGGCCGGTCGGCCAGCACGCGGGTGAGCGCGCCCGCGGTGCTCTCGTAGGTGCCTTCGCAGGAACGGTGCACGAACCGCAGCCCGCGCAGTTCCGCGCGTTCGCGGAAGCCGGTGAGCGTGCGCTCGGCGTACCCGGCGTGCCGGTGGTAGACGCCGGAGCCGTAGCCGATGAAGGCGACCTCCCGGTGGCCCAGCTCGGCCAGGTGGTCGGCGCACAGCGCGCCTGCCGAGGCGAAGTCGTGGTCCACACAGGACAGTCCGCGTGGATCGTCCGGCAGCCCGATGAGCGCGGCCTGGGTGCCCAGCTCGCGCAGCGCGGGCACCCGCTCGTCGGCCAGCTCGACGTCCATCAGGATCACGCCGTCGGCCAGTCCGCTGCCCACGATCCGGCGCACCCCGTCGGGCCCCTCGTCGTTGGTCACCAGCAGCACGTCGTACCCGTGCTGCCGGGCCGACATGGTGACCGAGACGGCGATCTCCATCATGATCGGCACGTAGACGTCCGTGCGCAGCGGCACCGCCAGGGCGATGATGTGCGAGCGGCGACCGGCCAGTGCCCGCGCTCCCGCGTTGGGGTGGTAGCCCAGCACGGTCACCGAGTGCTCGACGCGGCGCCTGGTCTCCGCGGAGACCGAGCGCTTGCCGCTGAGCACGTAGCTGACCGTGCTGGCCGACACGCCCGCGTGCCTGGCCACATCGGCGATTGTCGCCATGGTCGGGTGTTCCTGCTTCCTGGGCTCAGCCCTTGATCGCGCCGGTGAGCACACCGGTGCGGAAGTGCTTCTGCACGAACGGATAGACGATCAGCAGCGGCACCAGGGTCAGCACCACCACCGCCATCTGCAGCGACAGCGGCGCGGTCTGGGCGAACTGGGTGCCGAAGCCCGCGTTGACCGAGCCGGGTAGTCCGTTGCCCCGGTTGACGTAGGTGAACAGCACGTACTGCAGCGGCCACTTCTCCGCGTCGGTGGGCATGTACAACATCACGTTGAAGAAGGAGTTCCAGTAGCCGACGCCGTAGAACAGCGCCATCACCGCGGTCACCGCGCGCGAGGTGGGCAGCACGATGGACCACAGGATCCGCCACTCCCCCGCGCCGTCGATCCGGGCCGCCTCGATCAGGTCGGCGGAGGTCGAGGAGTAGAAGGAGCGCAGGATGAGGATGTTGAACACCGACACCGCACTGGGCAGGATCAGCGCCCACCACTCGCCGTAGCCACCGAGCCCGGTGACGACCAGGAAGGTCGGGATCAGGCCGCCGCTGACGAACATGGTGATGATCAGCAGGATCAACACGAAGCGGTGCCCGAACGAACCGGACCTGGACAGGCCGTAGGCGCACAGGATCGACACCACCAGCGAGACCACCGTGCCGATCGCGGTGATGCCGAGGCTCACCACCAGCGCTGAGCGCACGGTCGGGTCTTCCAGCATCACCCGGTAGGCCTCGAAGGTCAGGCCGTCCGGCCAGAGCACCAGCCCGCCCGCGCGGTTGACCGCGGCCTGGGTGGACAGGCTGGTCACCACGATGATCCACAGCGGCACCAGCATGACCAGCATCAGCCCGCCGAGGGTGATCCCCTTGGCGGTCTGGCCGACGGCCGTCGGCGGCTCCTCCCACCGCGGGCGGGTGGACCGCTTCTTCCGGCGCGGCGCCGATCCGGTCGCGCCCGCGTCCCCACGCGTGCGTTCGATCGTGAGTGTGTTGGTCATTTCCGGTACAACCCGTCTTCACCGAAGGCGTGCGCCAGCTTGTTCGCGCCCCAGATCAGCAGCAGCGAGATGACGCTCTTGAACAGGCCTGCGGCCGCGCCGTAGCTGTAGTTGCCGGTGGCGATGCCGTAGTAGAAGGCGAAGGTGTCCAGCACGTCCGCCGCGTCGTGGCCGACCGCGTCCCGTTGCACCAGGAACTGCTCGAACCCGACGGTCAGCGCGTTTCCCAGGCGCAGCACCAGCATCAGCACGATGACGCCGCGCAGGCCGGGCAGGGTGATGTGCCACATCCGGCGCCAGCGACTGGCGCCGTCGGCCGCGGCCGCCTCGTACAGGTCGGTGTTGATGGCGGCGAGCGCGGCCAGGAAGACGATGATCCCCCAGCCCGCCTCCTTCCAGATCGCCTGCGAGGTGACCAGGAGCGCGAAGGTGTCCGGGTTGGTCATGATGTCCCAGGTGCCGATGTCGTTGCCGCGCAGGAACTGGTTGAGCGCGCCGGCACCGCCGAGCATCTGCTGGAAGATCGTGATGGCCAGCACCCAGGAGAAGAAGTGCGGCAGGTAGACCACGGACTGGATGAAGTTGCGCAGCCGTTGGGACAGCAGCGAGTTGAGCAACATCGCCAGCGCGATCGGCACCGGGAAGAACAGCACCAGCTGGACGAAGCTGAGGTAGAGCGTGTTCTGCAGCGCCCCCCAGAACAGCGGGTCGCCGAAGAGTCGCTGGAACTGGTCGAAGCCGACCCATTCACTGGCCCAGACCCCGGCCAGCGGGTCGTACTCCTGGAACGCGGTGACGATCCCGAACAGCGGCACGTAGTTGAAGACCAGCAGCAGGAGCACGGCGGGGACCGTCATCAGCAGCAGCGACCGGTCCCGCCGCAGCCTGACCCGCCAGCTCAGCCTCGGTCGTGCCGTGGGGGGCGCTGGTGGCGTGCTCACTGCCCGGTGCCGTACTTCTGCAGCACGTTCTCGGTCATCCACTGGGTCAGCCGGTCCCCGCCGCCGGTGGACTTCCAGCTGGCGATGGCGGCCTGCACGTCGGCGACCTTCTTCTTGCCGTGGTAGCAGTCCTTGACGGTGTCCTCGACGGACTGCGCGGCGAATGCCGAGGCCTGCGCCTGCGGCATGCTGAAGTTCATGTTCCAGAAGACCGGCTTGGCCAGCGCCTTCATGTTGGCGGCCTGCCAGCTGGTGTAGTCCCTGGTGACGACCTCCCCGCCGGGGTTGCTGATCACCGAGGCCGGGCTGGCCAGGAACGGGTAGGTCTGCGCCTGGACCATCTTCTTGCCCTCGTCGGTGAAGGTCGGCACCCCGTTGACCATCGTGTGGTGCGTGCCCTCGGCGCCGTAGTTGACCATCGTGTACTCGGCCGACCCGTACGGCGCGGCCAGGTAGTTCGCCACCGCCAGCAGCTCTTCGATCTGCTCGGGCTTGAGGTTGATGTTGAGGTAGCTGACCTGGTTGGTGGAGGGGCCCTGGTAGATCACCGGCTTGCTCTTGCCGTCGGCGGCGAAGATGTCGAACGCGCCGCGCCGGTAGTCCCGGTTCGCGGCGCCGCCCGCCTGGTGGTCGGTGAGGTTCCACGCCCCCTGGCCGCCGCCCTGGATCAGCGTCTTCCCGCTGTAGAAGCGGGTGACGGCGTTGACGTTGTCGCCGGCCAGCGCGTCGGGGTGCAGGTAGCCGGAGGTGGCCAGCCGGTAGTTCCAGTTGAGCGCCTCCAGGTACTCCGGCGTCTCGTAGGCGTGCACCAGCTTTCCGTTGTCCACCCGCCACTTCAGCGGTGCGCCGAAGGCGGTGTAGATGTAGGTCCACACGTCGTCGAAGGCCCACACGCCGCGCTTGGCGTCGGTCAGCTCCTTGCCGAGGTTCATCAGGTCCTCGGCGGAGGTCACCTCATCGGCGCGGATACCCCTGGCCTCGAACACGTCGCGCCGGTAGTAGATCAGGCCCGCGACCTGGAAGCCGGTGGAGAAGGAGGGGATCCCGTACAGCTTGTCGCCCCAGACGCCGGTCCGCCAGGCGCCTGGGGACAGGGCCGCGAGGTTGGGGTACTTCTTGACGTTGTCGCCGGAGAGGTAGGGCGTCAGGTCCGCCAGCTGCGTGCCGGCCAGCCCGCCGACGTTGAAGTTGGGGTTCCACCAGGCGGGCAGCTGGATCCAGTCGGGCAGCTTCTTGGCCGCGGTCATGGTCGGGACCATGGTGGCGTAGTTGTTGCCGTCCGCGGGCCGCATGGTCAGCTCGACGCCCAGCGCCTTGTGCATGGCCTGGTAGAAGGAGTTCCCGGCCGGCGGCACGGTGCCCCACAGCGGCGTGACCGCGGAGTACTTGCCGCCCTTGCCCGGCACCCCGTTCACGGTGGTGACCCGGTTGGCCGGGTAGCTGAGGAAGCCGGGGTCGGTGAAGGTGTCCGGGCCGCCGATCACGGAAGGGATGTCCGGCTTGATCGCGGTGTTGGGCACGTGCGCGGGCAGCGCGGCCTTGAGACCGGCGTCGGTGTTCGTGCCGGCCCGCTGCTGCGGGCCGCCGCCGCAGGCCGACAGCAGCGGGCCGGCCGCGATGGCTCCCGCGACCGAGGCGGCGGCGGTTAAGAAGTTCCTGCGGTTGATCTCGATACCCATGGCGGAACCGATCCTTCGTCATTGAAGTGTCGAAGCGCTTAAACGGATTGGGGGGAGAGTAATGACTTGACACCGTCGTAACAAGACGTTGACAGGTAAAACCCCTGCATGCCAATGTCGAAGCGCTTCAACACAGCATCCGACCTGAGGGGTTGCTCCGTGAGTTCTGAGTCCGACTCCGCCATTGAGCGGCTGCCGTTCCGCGACCCCGCGCGCCCCACGCGCGAGCGCGTCGACGACCTGCTCGGCAGGCTCACCCTCGATGAGCGGATCGCGATGCTGCACCAGTACGCGCCCGCCGTGCCCCGCCTGGGTCTCGGCCCGTTCCGGACCGGGTCCGAGGCCCTGCACGGGGTCGCCTGGATCGGCCAGGCCACCGTCTTCCCGCAGGCGGTGGGGCTGGGCGCGAGCTGGGACGAGGAACTGGTGCGCCGGGTGGCCGAGGCCACCTCGGTCGAGCTGCGGGCCTTCCACCACCACCGCCGGCCCGCGATCGGCGCCGGCCCGCACAGCCTGCAGGCGTGGGCGCCGGTGCTGAACCTGCTGCGCGACCCGCGCTGGGGACGCAACGAGGAGGGCTACTCCGAGGACCCGGTGCACACCGCCCGGGTCGGACTGGCCTTCTGCCAGGGCCTGGCCGGGGGCCACCCGCGCTTCCTGCGCACGGCGCCGGTGCTCAAGCACTTCCTGGCCTACAACAACGAGGACGACCGCTGCGTCACCTCCTCCGGCCTGCGCCCCCGGGTGCTGCACGAGTACGACCTGGCCGCCTTCCGCCCCGTGGTGGCGGCGGGCGCGGCCACCGGCGCGATGGCCGGCTACAACCTGGTCAACGGCCGCCCCTGCCACGTCAGCCCGCTGATCAACGAGGAGCTGCGCCGCTGGGCCGAGCCGACCGGGCACGAGCTGTTCGTGGTCAGTGACGCCGAGGCGCCGTCGAACCTGGTCGACCCCGAGCACTACTTCGCCGACCACGCCGAGTCGCACGCCGCCGCGCTCAAGGCAGGCATCGACAGCTTCACCGACCACGGCGAGGACAGCGCCACCCCGGTCGGGCGGCTGCGCGCGGCACTGGAGCGCGGCCTGCTCGAGGAGGCCGACGTGGACCGCGCGGTCCGGCGGCAGCTGGAGATCCGCTTCCGGCTCGGCGAGTTCGACCCCGAGCTGGACCCCTACGCCGCCATCGGCCCCGAGGTCATCAACTGCCCCGCGCACCAGGCGCTCGCGCTGCGGGCGGCCACCGAGTCGGTGGTGCTGTTGCGCAACAACGGGTTGCTGCCGCTGGACGCGGCCAAGACCCGGCGGATCGCGGTGCTCGGCCCGCTGGCCGACATGCTGTGCGAGGACTGGTACAGCGGCACCCTGCCCTACGCGGTCACCGTCGCCGACGGCCTGCGGGCGGCGCTGGCCGGGCACGGCGGCGAGGTGGTCGTGGCCGACGGAGCGGACCGGATCGCGTTGCGCGCCAATACCACCGGCGAGCTGCTGGGCAAGACCGCCTTCGACGTGCTGGACTGGGGCGACGGGGTGCTGACCCTGCGCTCCGCCGACACCGGCCGCTACCTGAGCCTCAAGGACGGCGACGCGCTGGCCGCCGACCAGGACCTGATCAAGACCTGGGAGGTCCGCGAGACCTTCCGCCTGGAACCCGATCCGGCCGGCGCGGACACCGTGCTGCTGCGCAATGTGCTCACCGGCCGCTACGCCGTGGTCGATCCCGTCGACGGCCGGGTAAGCGTCACCGCCGAGACCCCGGCGGAGGCCGAGCACTGGCAGCGGGAGCTGCTGCGCGACGGCGCGGCCGAGGCCCTGGCCGCCGCCGAGGCGGCCGACGCCGCGGTGGTCGTGCTCGGCAACCACCCGCTCATCCACGGCCGGGAAACCGAGGACCGCAAGGGAATCGCGCTGCCCGAGGCCCAGGAGTCGTTGCTGCGCAAGGTCGCGGCGGCCCGGCCGGAGACCGCGCTGGTCGTGATGAGCAGCTACCCCTACGCCCTGGACTGGGCCGATGAGCACCTGCCCGCCGTGGTGTGGACCTCCCACGGCGGGCAGGAGTCAGGCCACGCGCTGGCCGCGGTGCTGCTCGGCGCGGCCGAGCCCAGCGGACGGCTGCCGCAAACCTGGTACCGCGGCGGGGACGAGCTGCCGCACCCGCTGGACTACGACATCATCAAGGCGGGCTGGACCTACCAGTACCACCGGGCCGCGCCGCTGTACCCCTTCGGCCACGGCCTGTCCTACACCGAGTTCACCTACGGGGACCTGAAGCTGTCCTCGGACACCGTGGCCCAGGACGGTTCGGTCGAGGTCTCGGTGACGCTGACCAACACCGGCGCCCGGACGGGTTGCGAGGTGGTCCAGCTCTACGTGCAGGCGCTGAACGCCCGGTACCAGGCGCCCCGGCTGCGGCTGGCCGACTTCGCCAAGGTCTGGCTCGTGCCCGGTGAGAGCGAGGAGCTGACCTTCTGGCTGCCCGCCGAGGCGCTGGCGCACTGGGACGTCACCACCGGCGCCTTCACCGTCGACCCCGGCGGGTACCGGGTCCTGATCGGCCGCTCCGCCGAGCACGTGGTGCTCCTCGCCCCGCTCACGGTCACTGGCACGGCCCCGGCCTGCCGGGCAGGCGTGGACCGGCGCATCGCGGCCGTCGACTTCGACGACTACGCCGGCATCAGCCTCGTCGACGCCACCCGCACCACCGGCGACGCGGTCACCCCGGCGGACCCGGCGGAGCCCGCGACGCTGTGGTTCCGCTCCGTCGACCTCTCCGGCGCCTGCCGGGTGGAGGCCGAGGTCTCGCGGACGGAGGACGATCCGGACGAGGCCCGGCTGGAGTTCCGGGCCTCCGACCGGCTGCTGGCCTGGATCACGGTGCCGGTCACCGGCGACCGCTACGCCTGGACGAACACCGCGGCCGAGCTCCCGGCGGCGCTGGAGGGTGTGCACGACCTGCAAGTGTTGCTGCACGGCGATTTCCGGCTCACGGCCTTCCGCTTCAGCCCGCAGGCCTGAGACCGGAGGAACCATGCCCTTGACCGACCTCGCGCTCGACGAGCTCACCCGCTACCGCCCGGACTCCCCGCCACCACCGGACTTCGACGCCTTCTGGGACCGCACCCTGGCCGAGGCGCGCGCCCGCGGCGGGGCGGTGCGGGCCGACCGGGTCACCGAGGCGCACCTGCTGCGCACCGTCGAGGTGGACGACGTGCGCTTCCCCGGCTGGCAGGGCGAACCGGTGGCCGCCTGGCTACTGCGGCCGCGGGACGCCGAAGGGCCGCTGCCGGTCGTGGTCACCTTCATCGGCTACACCGGCGGCCGCGGGCTGCCCACCGACCACCTGCTGTTCTCCGCCGCCGGGTACGCCCAGCTCGTCGTGGACAGCCGCGGCCAGGGACACGACACCCCGGACCGCGATCCCGGCGGCGGCACCCAGTGGGCCAAAGGTTTCCTGACCCGCGGCATCGACTCCCCCGAGCACTACTACTACCGGCGGCTGATCACCGACTGCGTCCGCGCGGTGGACGCGGTGGGTGAGCTGCCCGGCCTGGACCCGGAGCGTGTGGTCGTCGCCGGCGGCAGCCAGGGCGGCGGCCTCGCCCTGGCCGTCGCGGGCCTGGCGCGGGACCGGGTGGCGGCCGTGCTGCCGGATGTGCCGTTCCTGTGCCATTTCCGCCGCGCGGCCGAATGCAGCGGCGAGGGCCCGTACCAGGAGCTCGCGGAGTACCTGCGCTGGCACAGCAGGCACAATGTCGAGCCCGCTTTCACCACCCTGTCCTACTTCGACGGCGTGCACTTCGCCCAGCGGGCCGCCGCGCCGGCGCTGTTCAGCGTCGGGCTGATGGACCCGATCTGCCCGCCATCCACCGTCTACGCCGCTTTCAACCACTACGCGGGCGCGGACCGCGGCATGACCGTGTGGCCCTTCGCCGACCACGGCGGCGGCTACGGCTCCAACCCGGCCGTGCAGCTGGCCTGGCTGCGCCAACGCGGCCTGGTCCCGCCCCGCTGACTGGAGGTTCCACTCATGGCGGTCCTGCCGGCCCGCGTCCTCTTCGGCGCGGCCTACTACCACGAGTACCAGCCCCACGACCGGCTCAAGACCGACCTGGACCTGATGGCCGAGGCGGGTTTCACCGTCATCCGGGTCGGCGAGTCGGTGTGGTCGACCTGGGAGCCGGAGAACGGGAAGTTCGACCTGGACTGGCTCCAGCCGGTGCTCGACGGCGCGCAGGAACGCGGCATCGCCGTCATCCTGGGCACCCCGACCTACGCGGTGCCGCCGTGGCTGGCCCGGCAGTACCCGGAGATCGCCGGGGAACACGCCACCGGGCAGCGGGTCGGCTGGGGCGCGCGGCAGGAGGTCGACTTCACCCATCCCGCCTTCCGGCACCACGCCGAGCGGGTCGTCCGCAAGATCGTCACCCGGTACGCCGAGCATCCCGCCGTCATCGGGTTCCAGGTGGACAACGAGCCAGGGGTGCACCTGCTGCACAACCACGGTGTCTTCCAGCGTTTCCTGGACCACCTGCGTACCACCTACGGCGATGTGGAGACGCTCAACCGCGAGTGGGGCCTGGTGTACTGGTCGCACCGGCTGACCACCTGGGCCGACCTGTGGACCCCCGACGGCAACGCGCAGCCGCAGTACGACCTGGCCTGGCGGGACTTCCAGGGCCGCCAGACCACCGAGTTCATCGCCTGGCAGGCCGGGATCGTCCGCGAGCACGCCCGCGCGGAGCAGTTCGTCACCACCTGCCTGCACTACCCCCGTCCCGCGCTGGAGGACCACGAGGTGAACCGCGAGCTGGACGTCACCGCGGGCAACCCGTACTACGAGATGCAGGACGCGCTCGCCCTGCCGGACCCCGCGCCGGAGCGCGAGCAGGGCTGGCAGGCCGTCGGCGTGTGGGCGCTGTTCCAGGCCGCGGACCGGATGTTCTCCTCCCGCCAGGAACCGTTCCTGGTCACCGAGACCAACGCCGGCAACATCGGCCCGGCGTGGGACAACCGGCCCGCCTACGACGGCCAGTGGCGGCAGGCCGCCTGGGCCATGGTCGCCCGCGGCGCGCGGATGATCGAGTACTGGCACTGGCACACGCTGCACTTCGGCGCGGAGACCTACTGGGGCGGCGTGCTGCCGCACAGTGGCAGGCCCGGCCGCGTCTACGCCGAGGTGGCCAGGCTGGGCACCGAGCTGGGCATCGCCGGGACGACCGTGGCCGGCATCGAACCGGACGCCGACCTCACCATGGTCTACTCGAACCAGAGCAAGTGGCACCTGCGGAAGTACCCTCCACTGTCCACATCGGACGGAGAGCCGGACGCGGGCGCCTACGACCGGATCTTCGACAGCTTCTACCGGGGCGCCTTCGACGCCCGCCGCCAGGTGCGCATCACGCACATCCGGCAACTGCTGGAGTCGGCCTCGCCGGAGGAGGCGGCCGGGCGGCACCCCGTGCTGGTCGTCCCCGCGCTGCACATCGCCGGGGACGCGACCCTCGACTGGCTGGCCGCCTATGCCGCGGCGGGGGGGCACCTGGTCCTCGGCCCGCGCACCGGCTACGCCGACCACGAGGCCAGGGCCCGGCCCGAGCCCGCGCCCGGCCGTCTGGTCGAGGCCGCCGGTGTCCGGTACGAGGAGTACAGCAACCTGGCGCGGGACCTCCCGGTGCGCACCGCCCCGGGCGCACCGTTCGAGCTGCCCGCGCAGGCCACCGCCACCCGCTGGCTGGAGGGGCTCACCGTGCTGGACGCCGAGGTGCTGGTCGGCTACGACCACCCGCACTTCGGGCGCTGGGCCGCGGTCACCACCCGCCACCACGGCCAGGGGCGGGTCACCTGCGTCGGCACAGTGCCCGGACGAGACCTCGCCCGGGCACTGGCCGAGTGGCTGGCGCCCACACCACGCGGCGGGTGGACGGACCTGCCCCCGTCGGTCACCACGACCACCGGCACCTCAGCCGAGGGCGACCGCGTGCACGTGGTGCACAACTGGAGCTGGGAGCAGGTTCAGGTCACCGCTCCGGTCGAGCTGACCGACCTCCTGGGTGGCGGGTCCAGCCCGGCCGGTACCCCGGTTCACCTTGGCAGCTGGGACGTGCGGGTGTTCACCGGACCGGCGACAGGTCGTTGACGACCGGGTTCAGCGGGTCACGGCCTGCCCGTGGTGAAGAACCGCCACACCTCGTTCTTGACCCAGCTCCTGGCGCCACTCTCGCACCCGGCGCACCCGTCGACGGGTCCCTGCTGGTGCCCGCCGTCGAAGGCGGCCCACACCACCGGGAACCCGGCCCGGCAACCCGAGTAGGTGGTGGTGATGTGGGTTCGGCTGCCCCGCGCGGGCTCACGCGGGTTCTGCGCGGTGCAGCCGTTGTTGCGGACGAACCGGTCCCGCAGTCCCCGGCCCGCGCCGATGTTGTCGGAGATGCCGTGGATGCCCATGTAGGCGAAGGGCTGGTTGCCCCCGGCGCACCCGCTGATCTGCCCGGGAGTGGCGATGGCCGCGACCGCGCGGAAGACGTTCGGCCGGGAGCAGGCCAGGGAGTAGCTCATCGCGCCGCCCCAGCTGAAGCCCAGGGCGAAGCGCTGGCCCGGATCGACGCAGAGGCCGTCCTCGATCCGCTTGATCATGTTGTCGACGAAGGTCACGTCCTCGCCGCCGGCGTTGCCCCAGCCGCCGCCCAGGCCCTGCGGCGCGACGAAGATCGCGCTGTTGTCGGCCAGCCGCCGGAGCCCGTAGTGGGCGTAGACGTCACCGTCGCTGCCGCCGCCGGCGACCTGCTGGGCGGTGCCGCCCCGCCAGTGGAAGCCGAAGACCAACCGGTAGCGGCGGTTCGGGTCGTAGTTGCCGGGGACGCTCAGGATGAAGCTGCGGTTCTTGCCGCCGCTCTGGATCGTGTGCGTCCCGTTCTGGAGTGTCGGCGGCCTGCCACAGGCCGCGGGGGCCGCCTGACCCTCCGCCGCCGCCACGCCGGTGTCGGCGGTGACACCGGCTCCGGCGAAGGCCAGTGCGGCGGCGGCGAGCAGGGCCCACCGTCGCCGGCCCGGTAGGCGCCGGGGCCGTTGCTCTGCTGAGTTGGACATCGTTGTCTCCTCTGCTTGGTGTCAACGCGCGGATGCGCGGTAGGTGTGGCCTGCCTGGGCGGTGAACTCGACCAGGTCCGGCTCCGGCCGCCGGGGCTGGACCTGGACACCGCCGGTCTCGTCGCGGAGCTCGAAGCCGCCGGTGAACATCCGGCTGCGGACCCGCACCGCTCCGTCGCGGTCGGGGGTGACGGAGAGCTGCTCGATTCGGCCGCCGCGCCAGCCGGCGCCGACGGTGTGCCCGCCACGCCCGCGCAGCCCCTGGACACTGCCGGCCGGCCAGGCCGGTGGCAGCGCGGGCAGCAGGTGCAGCTCGCCGTTGTGGCTGTGCAGCCACATCTCCGCGATGCCCGCGGTCGCGCAGAAGTTGCCGTCGATCTGGAACGGCGGGCGCAGGAACTTCAGGTCGCCGGTGAACCGGTAGTGCTCCCAGATCAGCGTGGCCAGCCAGGCGCCGCCGGTCTGCCACATGCCGGCCAGCGCGAAGTCCACCACCGAGGCGCCCCGCCAGCCGTCGGTGTTGTGGTGGGTGACCCAGCCGCGCGCCCCGTACTGGAGCTGTGCCGTGCGCGCGCCGGTGACGGTGAGGTCCTTGATCAGGTCGAACACCGGCTGGTGGCACTCGGCGAGGTTGGTCGGGTGGGCGGGCCAGTAGTTCATCGGCAGGTTGGCGTTGATGGTGTACTTCGACTCCCACGGCGGGTTCAGCTGCTCGTTCCAGATGCCCTGCAGGTTGGCCGGCTGGGTGCCCGGCCGGGAGGAGGAGATCAGCAGGTACCGGCCGTACTGGAAGAGCAGGGCGGCGAACTGCGGATCGGCGACCGCGTTGTGCCGCACGATCCGGACGTCGGTCGGCTGGTCGGCCGCCGCGGTCCGGCCGAGGTCGATCGTGGTGCGCCCGAACAGCTTCCGGTAGTCGGCGACGTGCCGCGCCCGGAGGCTGTCATAGGCGATGCCGTGCGCGGCGACAAGATGCCGCCGGGCGATGCCCTGGTAGTCGCCGTTGACCGTGCGGTAGTTGACGTAGCTGGTGCCGATCGAGATCAGCAGCGTCACACTGGCAGCGCCGGAGACCCGGAGCGTGCCACCGGAGCTGCTGGTGCTGCCGCCCTCCACGACGGCCTTGGCCAGTGCGCGGAACCGGACCGCACCGGCGATGCCCCGGTGGTCGCCGGAGCGGCCGTCCAGGGCGATCGTCGTGCTGTCCGGACTGGACGCGCTCGCCCGCTGCGGGGTGGTGAAGGCTGCCGAGAACGAGATCGAGCCGGGGGTCTCGGCGGTCAGGCGCACCGCGACCACCTCATCCGGCGCGCTGGCGAGCACCTCCCGCCGGTGCCGCACGTTGTTCGCCAGGTAGGTCACCACGGTGGTGGCGGTGGTCAGGTCCAGCCACCGCTGGTAGCCGGAAACCCCGCTCCCACCGGGAAAACTGAGCCGGAGGTCGCCGACCGGCTGGTAGGCCAGCTGACCAGCCGGGTTGCCGAGCATGGTCCGGTTGATCAGGTCCTGGGCCCGCGCCCACTGGTCCTGGAACACCAGCCGCCGGATCTCCGGCAGGGCCGCCGCGCCCTGCGGGTTGCTGTAGTCGTGCGGGCCGCCTGCCCACAGCGTGTCCTCGTTGAGCTGCAACCGCTCGGTGTCGGTGTTGCCGAAGACCATCGCGCCGAGACGGCCGTTGCCGACCGGCAGCGCCCGCAGCCAGTCCGCGCCGGCCGGTTTGTCGTACCACAGCGCCACATCGTTGACCGCGCGCACTTCCGCGGGCGCGACCGACCCGGCACGGGCCTGCGCGGTCCACGCGGCGGAGGCCAGCGTGGCTCCCACACCCGCCGCGCCGAGCTTGAGCGCTTGCCGCCGCGTCACATCCGACATCTCGATCCTCCTGGGTGGCCGCCGCCCCGCACGCCGCACGGGGCGGCGGCCGGCTCGGTCAGCAGGTTGAGTTGGTCTGGGTGAGCAGACCCATCCGCCAGGGCAGCCGGATGTACTCACCACCTGCCCTGGGATCCATGCCCTGGTACACGTACTGCAGCCGGCACGGGTTGATCGTCAGCGTCTGGTCGTTGTTCGCCCGCACCAGCTCGCCGTGACTGATGTCCTGGGTCCAGGCGCCGCCGGGGAAGCTGACGTTGTTCCGCCCGGCGAAGGGCTGGTTCTCCGTCGCGGCCAACGGTGTCCACCTGCCGGTGAGGCTGGGCGAGGTGAAGGACCGGAGGTAGCGCCGCCCGGTGGAGCCGATCGCCTCCTGGATCAACAGGTACTGGTCCCGGCCTGCGACCTTGTACACGTTGGTCGCCTCGAACAGCGCGAACTTCGAGTCCGACAGCACGATCTGGGTGTTGCCGAACCCGTTGGGGAAGTTCGCCAGCGAGGTCTGGGACCGGTAGATGTGGCCGTTGTTGTCGCTGAAGAACAGGTAGCAGTTCGCCGAGTCGCAGATGACCCAGAAGTCGATCCACTGGCCGTCGCCCTTGTTCTGCTGGACGATCGGCGGTTCCTGGGCGATGAAGGTGCGCGGCGCCGACCAGGACCGGGGGTCGGCGGGGTTGGTGCTGGTCGAGTAGGTGGGCGGGGCGGTCTGGTAGACCAGGTACCACAGGTTCTTCGGTGCGAAGTGGAACAGCTGCGGCGCGGCCCGGTACCCGCGGCCGATCGCCGAGGAGGTGTCCAGGTAGGTGTGCCGCGCCGAGGCGGCCTGGGACCAGTCGTTGAACGCGTACTGCACCAGTCCCCAGCCGGACGGGCTGGCCGTGGTCGCGTAGACCAGCCACTGGTTGTTGTGCCGCACCACGGAGAAGTCCTTGACCGCCAGCGCGCCGGCGTGCTGGGCGTCCGGCTTCGGGCCCGCCAGCACACCGCTGGAGGACCACCGGAAGTTCGACGGCAGGTTCGCCGCGGACTTGTCACCGTCGGGGCTGGTCACCTGCTGTTCTCCCTGGGGTTGCGGGCCGGCCGCCCGCGCCTCGGTCGGACTCGCTCCGGCCAGCAGACCGGCCAGCAGGGCAGCCACCGCGGCCACCGCCGTGGGCAGCCTGTTCCGTCTCCGGGTTCTCGCCATGCCAAGCATGTGCGTCTCCTTCCTGAAGGTTCACGCGTGTTGGGTCACCGTCGGTTGTTCAGGGCCGCGAGCGTCGCCTCGTAGGCCGGCTTCTTGTTGCCGCCCCGGTCGAACAGCAGCGGGTTCTCGTTCGCGCGCCAGGAGTCGCTGTCCCTGACGCCCCAGACGGTGATGCCGGTGCACCTCGGCACGCTCAGGCAGGCCCGGACCGTGTTGCCATAGGCATTCGGCGGGGCCTGCGCGATGTCCAGCTCGGTGAGCTGCACGTCGACACCGAGGGCGGCGAAGCTGGCCAGTGTGGTGCGGAAGCTGCCGGGCGCGCCGCCGCTGCCGAAGTGCGCCTGCAGGCCCACGCAGTCGATCGGCACGCCACGGGCCTTGAAGTCGCGGACCAGCCGGTAGACACCCTGGGTCTTGGCCGCGTTCCAGTCCTCGATGTTGTAGTCGTTGTAGCAAAGCTTCGCGCTGGGATCAGCGGCGCGGGCGGTGCGGAAGGCCTGCTCGATGAACCCGTTGCCGAGCACGTCGCGGAACACCGAGGGCCGGAGCTGGCCGCTGCCGCCGTCGGCGAAGGCCTCGTTGACCACGTCCCAGGAGTGGATCTGACCGCGGTACCGCCCGGCGACGGCGTTGATGTGGTTGTTCATCACACCGCGCAAGGTGTTCGCGTCCCGGATGCCGTTGACCCAGCCGGGCAGCTGCGAGTGCCAGACCAGGGTGTGGCCGCGCAGCCGCTGGCCGCGGCTGCGCGCGTGGCCGGCGATCCGGTCGGCGGCGCCGAAGGTGAAGTTGCCGCGGGAGGGTTCGGTGGCGTCCCACTTCATCTCGTTCTCGGCGGTGACCGAGTTGAACTCCCGGTTGAGGATGTTCGTGTACTGGCCGTCACCCAGCCTGCCCGCGGCCACCGCGGCGCCGAAGTACCGGCCGCTCTGGGCCGCCGAGGCGCCCAGAGTGCTTGCCGCGTGGGCCATCCCGGGTAGCACGGCCACGGTGGCGGCCGCGGCGAGCGTCACCGCCGCCGCGCGGGCAAGCGTTTGCCTCCACCGGCTGGGGGAATGCGCTGACTTGGGCATGGTTGTCCTTTCTCGTGGGTCACCTGGTGAACTGCCACCAGTTCAGGTTGAACAGGTAGCCGCTGCCGCCGGTGAACCGCAGGTGCAGGTCCTGCGTCCCGGTCGCGCCACTCACCGGGCAGGACACCGTGGCCCAGTTCTGCCAGCCGCCGGTGCCGGCGACCGCGCACCGGCCGACAAGCGTGCCGTTCGGCCCGCCGAGCCGGAGCTCGATGGCGCCACCGGCCGCGCCCGAGGCCACCCGCGCGGTGAAGGACCGCACGCCGCCGCCGAAGGCGACGCTCTTGACCTTGATCCAGTCGCCGTTCTCGATCCAGCCGACGTTCATCCCGCCCTCGCTCGCGCGTTCGGTCTCGATGCCCGAACCCCACGCGATCGTCTCGGCTTCCTGGCGTGCAAAGGGGTTCAGCACATCAGCGGGCGGCGGGCCGGCCGTGGTCATGGTCATCGTCGGGATCGAGCCGTCGAGGTTGTAGCTGAACTTCTCCACCGCGACCGAGCGGGTGTAGCCGCTGCCGCCGGGCAGCGCGCCGTTGTGGTAGAAGAAATAGCTGCCGCCCTTGAAGTCGATCAGGCCGGGGTGGTTGGTGAAGCTGCGGCCCTGGGTCGGCATGACCGTGCCCCGGTAGGTCCACGGCCCGGTCGGCCCCGGCGCGGTGGAGTAGGCGATGTGCTCAGAGCAGCACTTCGCGGCGTAGACGTTGTAGTACAGGCCGTTGCGCTTGAACACCCACGGCCCCTCCTCGTACAGGGTCGGCCGGTTCGGGTCCCCGGTGCGCGCGCCGAAACCCGCTGGGGTCAGGGGAATCCGGGTGGGACCGCTGCCCGAGTAGGACACCATGTCGGCGTTGAGCTTGACGTACCACAGGTTCGGGTTGCCCCAGTACAGGTACGCCTGGCCGTCGTCGTCGATGAACACGCTCGGGTCGATCTCACCGTTCTCCACCAGCGGCCGCCCGATGGCGTCCCGGAACGGCCCGGTGGGGCTGTCGGAGACCGCCACCCCGATGGCGTACCGGCCGGTCGCGCGGCTGGTCACCGGGACGTACCAGTAGAACTTGCCGTTGCGGTACACGGCCTGCCCCGCCCAGGCGTCGGAGCGGGCCCAGCTGAACGTGGCCAGGCTCAACGGCGAACCGTGGTCGGTCCAGTTCACCATGTCCGCCGAGGACCAGACCCGCCAGTCCTTCATGGTGAAGGTGGTGGAGCCGTCCTCGTCGTGTCCGGTGTAGAGGTAGACGCGGCCGTCGTGCACCAGCGGCGAGGGATCGGCGGTGTAGACGTGCTGGACGATGGGGTTGTCCGCGCTGGCGACGGCGGGTGACATCGCCAGCAGGCAAACGACAGCGAGGAGTGCGAAGCGTTTCACGATGACGCCTTCCTTCGACGGTCGAGCGGGAAGGGGTTACGGGGTGGTCAGCTCGAAGCGCTGGAGGGTGACCGCGCCGCCGAGTGACTGGGTGGCGTGGTTGAAGATGGCGAACCGGTAGCCCATGAAGAAGGTCCAGTTGTGGTTCAGGGTGAACCCGGGTCCGAGCGGGGTGAAGTTCACCCCGTCGGCGCTGTAGGAGAAGCGGGCCTGCCTGCCCGCGCCGGGCCGGACGTCGGCGTTGGCGCGCAACCAGATCCGGCTGCCACCGAAGCCCGCGCCTGCGGCCTCGCGGCCGGTGCCGGTGGTGTTCCAGCTGCCGTCCATGGTGAGGCCGTTGACCATCACCACGCGGTTGCGGCCGCCCTCCCGCTTGACCCCGATCCAGGCCGAGGAGTCGCGCAGCATGGCCAGCCCGGTGCGGTCGCCGTCGCGCATGCCGGCGAGGTCCAGTGCGATCGTCGCGGTCGAGCTCGGGCCGGTGATGCGGTGGGTCAGGGTGTTCCGCGCGGAGTACAGGTCGTTGGTGACCGTCGCCGTCCGCAGCCGCAACCCGTTGCTGGCCGACCACTTCGTGTCGTCGGGGTTGTGGTTCCACTCCCACTCGGGGCCGAGTCCGGGGCCGGGGAAGGTGTCCACGCCGAGCATCGGTTTCAGCGGACGCGACGGTAGCTTCGGGAACGGGTAGTTCTTGCCCCACGCGCCGTTGACCGTCTGGATCCTCGGCCAGCCGTCGGCGGTCCAGGTCACCGGTGCGAGCACCGGCACCCGGCCACCGGGATAGGCGTCGACGAAGGCCAGGTAGTGCCAGTCGCCGTGCTGGGTCCGCACCAGGCCGCCCTGGTGCGGGACGCCGCCGCCCTGGATCGGGCCCGGCATGTCCAGCAGCAGCTGCTGGATCGCGTACGGCCCGAAGGGCCCGTTGGTCGACTTCAGGATGTACTGCCCGTTCGCCGGGCGGGTGAGGAAGATGTAGTAGTCGTTGCCGCGCTTGTAAAACCGGGCGCCTTCGAGGGTGCCGATGTTCGGCGGGGTGCTGAACACCTGCTGCGAGCGCACCTCGGTCCGGCCGTCCGGCGACAGCTGCGCGACGCTGATGTTCTTGTTGCCGTAGGCCACGTACATCGTGTCGTTGTCGTCGATCAGCAGACCGGCGTCGTAGTAGCACTTGTTGATGGTGGTGTGCCGCTGCCACGGCCCCTCGACTGCGGCGGCGGTGTAGATGTGCGTCTTGTCGAAGTCGATACAGCCACCCCAGTAGAACGTGTTGTTGCTCTTGCGGTGGTTGAGGAAGGAGGCCCAGACGCCCCGGACGTAGCCCCGGCCGCCGTTGAGGTCGTACTTGGCGCCGAAGTCCAGCTTCGGCACCGAGTGGCCGGCCACCTCCCAGTGCACCAGGTCGTAGGAGCGCAGGATCGGCGCGCCCGGCGAGTAGTGCATGGTGGAGGCCGAGTAGTAGTAGGTGTCGCCGACGCGGATGATGTCCGGGTCCGCGAAGTCCTGCCACAGCACGGGGTTGTCGTAGGTGGCGCTGGGCTGGGGCACGGGGTTGGCCGGGGCCGCGCCGGTCATGCTGACCAGCAGGCCGAGGGTCGCCGCGATCGCTGGAACCGCGCTGCGCAGTCGTCGTTGACGTGACATCACACTGGCCCTTCCCGGTTTACGCGCGAGCCCACTTCTGGTCGGGTTGGTTGTTGCAGCTCCACAGGACCAGCCGCGACCCGTTGGCGGTGGCGGCCTGGTTGACGGCCAGGCAGAGTCCGGAGTGGACGTTGGTGACCGACCCGTTGGCGTTGAGGGTCCACTTCTGGTTGTCCTGACCGTTGCAGGGCCAGGTGAGCACCCGGGTTCCGTTGGCGGTGCCCCGGTTCTCCGCGTCCAGGCACTTGTCGCCGAAGACCCGCACCTCGCCGCCCGCCCACGTCGTCCACAGCTGGTTCGCCGCGGTGTGGCAGTCCCAGATCACCGCGACCGCACCGGATGCGGTCGATCCGTTGTCGACGTCCAGGCAACGGCCCGATCCGCCGCCACGCAGCCGGGAGGTCGTGCTGGCCAACGGCGTTCCGCCGGAGACCCGGTACACCGCGACGCCGTGCGCGGGCACGTTCGCGCTGATCTCTCCGCTGCTGCCGGAGGTGGCCCCGGTCCACAGGTCGGTCAGCGTGAACGATCCGCCGGTGAGACCGATCTGCGCGGCCGTGGTGCTGATCGTGGCCGCCCCGCCGCCGCGGTTGAACAGGCCGACCGCCACCGAGCCGTCGGCCAGCGGCTTGGCGAAGACCTCGGTGCCGCCGTCGTCGCGGACCCGCCTGCCACCGGCGCCGAGGCGGTCCTGGTTCACCGCGAGCAGCCGGGAGTTCCGCAGGATCGCGCTGACGTCGGCGGACATGGTGCGGATGTCGTTGCCCGCCATCAGCGGCGCGGCCATCAGCGCCCACAGCGCGAAGTGCGCGCGGGACTCGGTCAGTGACAGCCCCGGCCTGCCGACCACCAGCATGTCGGGGTCGTTGAAGTGGCCTGGCCGGTTCTGCGCGGCCAGCGGGGCGTTGATGTCGACCACGTTGCCGACACCCATCGGGTAGCTGTTGACGTTGCCGTTCTGCCAGATGTCGAGCAGGTCCTCGGTGGTGCGCCACAGGTCGGCGACCTGGCCCCAGTCGTACTCGTCCCCGGTGATGGCGTGGAAGCTGTTCGGGTTGATGCTGTAGACGATCGGCCGCCCGGTGGCGCGCAGCGCGTCCCGCATCAGCCGGAACCGGGCGACCTGCTCGTCCCTGCTGCCCTCAGGCGAGCACCAGTCGTACTTGAGGTAGTCCACCCCCCAGGAGGCGAAGGTGCGGGCGTCCTGGGCCTCGTGCCCCTTGCTGCCGGTCTGCCCCGGGTAGTTGCCCACGCGCTGGGCGCAGGTGCGCTCGGTGGGCACCTGGTAGATGCCGAACTTCAGACCCCGGCTGTGGATGTAGTCCCCCAGCGCCTTCATCCCGCTCGGGAACTTGGTCGGGTTGGCCCGCAGGTTGCCCTGGGCGTCACGCTGCGGGTCGAACCAGCAGTCGTCGACCACCACGTACTGGTAGCCCGCCGTCCGCATGCCCGAGCTGACCATCGCGTCGGCCGCCTGGCGGACGGTGGTCTCGTTGACGTTGCAGCCGAAGCTGTTCCAGCTGTTCCATCCCAGCGGCGGGGTGGCCGCCGGGTTGTCCGCCACCGGCGCGCTGGACTCACCGGCGCTCTCCGGTGCCGCCCGCAGCGCGCTGAACCAGGCCGCGGCCATCTTGTCGTGGCCCGCCGCGCTCGGGTGGATGCCGTCGTAGAGGTCAGCGGGGCGCAGCGCGGCGTGCATGTCGACCATGCGCACCCGCTTGCCCGCGTTCACCTTGCTCCGCACGATGCCGGGGATCCTGGCGTTGAACGCGCGCACGTTCGCCTCCTGGCCGGGGTTGGCCAGCGGGATGATCGTGGCGACGAGCACCTCGGCGGCCGGTGCGGCCGCGGTGATGCGATCGAGCAAAGTGGACAGTCGGGACGGCGCGTTCGGCAGGTCGCGGTTCTGCAGCACGTCGTTGGTGCCGATGTGCAGCAACACCGTGCGCGGGGTATGCCTGCGCAGCCAGCCGGTGACGTTGGCCTCGATCTGGTCGATGCGCCAGCCGGGATGCCCCTCGTGGTCGCGGTCCCCCAGACTCGACGGCCCGTTGGCCAGCGACCCCACGAAGTCCACCCGGTGACCGGCCCCGGTCAGCCGCCGCCAGAGCCCGGTCCGGTACGCGCCGGGCACGGCGACGCCCTCGGTGATCGAGTCACCCAACGGCATCACCCGCAGGTCGGCAGCGGGCGCGGCGGGCGCGGCGCTTGCCGGGACACCGGCGACCACCCCCGCGGCCAGCAGGGCTGGGACCAGGACGCCCAGCACCCGCGCAACGCGTCCGCGAACAAACGATTTACCGCGCATGAGAACCCCAATAGGTTCGTACCAGCCGTAATACAACGTTAATGTGAACGCTAACATGACGCTACTCGACTGAACAATGCGTCCATTCCGGGGACCTCATTCGACACCGTGGTCGAATTCATCGAACAGGCTTGTCAGACGGCCTATTCACGGCGCCGGAACGGAATTCTCGGCATTTCGAAACGACTGCGTCCCGAGCATTCAACGCTAATCGGGAACAGGGCAATGCCGCGGCAACTCCGACCGCTGGGCCAGTGCCGCGTTCCCGGTGAATCGGTGGGCCACCCGGCTGGTCACGCCGGTGGCCGCTGCTCGGTCGTGGACTCCTTCGTCGTCGGCGGTGCGGACCGCAGACAACATATGTATGTATAGAAGAAGCGGGCCAGATCGTCCAGTCACTACTTCAGTCGGTAGCAGACATCATATGTCTGGACCTACGGTTGAGGCGTGTCCCTCACCGACGAGGCGATCGCCCGTATCCGCGCGCTGATCCAGTCCGGGAAGCTGCCACCCGGCGCGAAACTGCCACCCGAACAGCAGTTGGCCACCGAACTGGGCATCTCCCGCAGCCCCATGCGCGAGGCGGTCAAGGCATTGGCCGTCACCCGGGTACTCGACGTGCGCCGCGGCGACGGCACCTACGTCACCAGCCTCGCTCCGGCCGTCCTGCTCGAAGGCCTCGGACTGGCGGTGGAGCTCATGCAGGACAACACTTTGCTCGAACTCACCGAGGCACGGCGACTGTTCGAGCCAATTGCCACCGGACTCGCCGCCACCAGGGCCACCCCCGCCCACCTCGCCGAGATCCGCGGCCACCTCGACGCGATGCACGCGGCCAGGGAGGACGTCGAGCTGCTGAACAAGCACGACGCCGCCTTCCACCGCGCGGTCGTCGCGGCCACCGGCAACGAGACCCTGACCACGATCATCGACGGCATCTCCAGCAGCACCCTGCGCGCCCGGGTGTGGCGCGGCCTGGTCGAGGCCGGCGCCGCCGACCGCACCCTGGCCGAGCACGACGCCATCTACGCCGCACTCGTCGAAGGCGATGCCGGCCTCGCGCAGGCGGCGGCCCTCATGCACGTCAGCACCACCGAGCGGTGGCTGCGCCAGGCGCACGAAGCGGGCCAGGCCGCCATCTCCGCCGACGAGTAGCACCGCACGAGGGCGTCGCCCGCGCACCGGACCCTGCACCGCACACCGGAGAACAGGAGCACACCCATGCGACCGGGCAACTCTCGTCCACGGCGGTGGAAGTTGATCGCCGCCACCGCCACGCTCACCCTGGCCGGGGCCCTACCGGCCGCCGCGGCCGAGGCCACGCCCGCCGGCTGTGGCACCGCGCCAACCCTGACCAGCGGCACGCACACGATCCGCAGCGGCAACAAGAACCGCTCGTTCATCCTGCGGCTGCCCGACAACTACGACCAGAACCGCCGCTACCGGTTGATCTTCGGGTTCCACTGGCGGGGCGGCACCGCCAACGACGTCGACTCCGGCGGGTCCGATGGCTACAACTGGTCCTACTACGGGCTCCGGCGGCTGGCGAACAACAGCGCGATCTTCGTTGCGCCGCAGGGTATCGGCAACGGCTGGCCCAACTCCGGCGGCGAGGACGTCACCTTCGTCGACGACATGGTCCGGCGGATCGACGGCGGCCTGTGCGTCGACCAGGGACAGCGCTTCGCCCTGGGCTTCAGCTACGGCGGCGGCATGAGCTTCTCGCTCGCCTGCTCCCGGCCGAACGTCTTCCGCGCGGTCGCGGTCTACTCCGGCGCGCAGCTGAGCGGCTGCGCCGGCGGCAACCAGCCCGTGGCGTACATGGGGATCCACGGTATCTCCGACTCGGTGCTCAACATCGGCGCGGGCCGCGGGTTGCGGGACCGGTTCGTCCGCAACAACGGCTGCACCGCACAGAACCCGCGCGAGCCAGGACCGGGCAGCCGGACCCACATCACCACCACCTACTCCGGCTGCCGAGCCGGGTACCCCGTGGTCTGGGCCGCATTCGACGGCGGCCACACCCCCGGTCCCATCGACGGGTCCACCGGCCAGGGCTGGCGGACCTGGACCTCCGGCGAGGTGTGGCGGTTCTTCACCGGTGGCGCGCTCCAGCGCTGAAACCTGTGCGGCAGAACGGGGTGCGGACAGTCCGCACCCCGTTCGCCGTGGCTAGGACAGGGTCCACTGCTGGTTGCCGCCGCCGTTGCAGGTCCACAGCGTGACCTTGGTGCCGTTCGCGGTGCCGCCGCCGCTGACGTCCAGGCACAGTCCGGACTGCACGCCGGTGACCGAGCCGTTGGCGTTGAACCGCCACTGCTTGCCCGCTGCCCCGTCGCAGGGCGCGATCACCACCGGGGTGCCGGCGGCGGTCTGGTTGTCCCGGGCCGCCATGCACCTGGTGCCGCCGTGCACGGTCAGCTGACCGGACGCGGTCCGCGTCCAGACCTGGCCCGTCGCGCCCGCACAGCCCCGGATCTGCAGCTGGGTGCCCGGCGTGGTGCTGTTGCCCTCGACCTCGAGGCACTTGCCCGCGGCCAGCGCGAGCACGTTGCCGGTGCTGGGCCGCAGGGCGGGTTCGATGCCGGCCTGGGCCATCACCCGCTGCGCCTCCACCGGCCAGCTGCCGGTCACCTGGACGTTGCCGCGCAGCACGTTGTGGTGCGGCGCGCCAGTGGCCACCCTGGTGGTGCCGGTGTTGTACCAGTTCCCGGCGAAGACGTTGTCGCTGGTGTTGTTGGTGGCGCTGGCGTTGGTGAAGGCCCAGACCCCGCTGTCGATGATCACGTTCTGCGCCACCGACACCGAGCGCGAGCCCTCGTCCAGGTACAGCCCGACGGTGCTCCGGTTGTCGTAGACGAGGTTGTGGTCGATCGAGCCCCCGGGGTTGGCGGAGAGGTTGTAGAGGGCCCCGCCGTCGTGCAGGGACTTCTTGGTGCCGTGCACGACGTTGTACCGGACGACGGTCTCGCGCAGCGTGGTCGGCGTGGTGTAGACCGGCTGGTAGTCGTACAGGCCGCGGTTGCGGTAGTCCTGGCTGCCGCCGGGATCGTTGGCGCCCCAGCCCCAGCCGATGTCGATGCCGTCGTAGGCGAGGTTGGACACCTCGTTGTGCTCGATGACCGCGCGGGTGACGTAGGTGGACAGGATGCCCGCCATGTCCTTGTAGTCCTTGGCCACATCGGTCACCAGGTTGTTCCTGATGGTGATGTCCTTGTTGACCATCGCCGGGTTGGCGGGGTGGTGCGCGTCGGGCCGGACCCCGCCCACCACGATGCCGCCGCCGGAGAGGTTGGTGAAGGTGTTGCGCGAGACGGTGATGCCGGAGGCGCCCAGGCCGACTCCGGTCTGGTGGGCGTTCGCGTCGTTGCCGATGCCCAGCCCGACCTGGCCGAGGTGCCGGAAGGTGTTGCCGGTGAAGGTGATGCCGGTGGCGGCCGAGACCTGCACGGCGGCGGGCACCTGGCCCCAGCCGTTGCGCGTGGCCTCGAACTGCCGGCAGCCCGACTGGCAGGAGGTCAGGAAGTCGGCGGGCATCTGGTGGGTGGTGGTGATGAACGTGCCGCTCTGCTGGTTGGCGTAGCCGACGGAGGTGCCCGGCTGGAGCCAGGTGGTGTGCTCGAAGACCAGGTCCCGCACGGTGATGTCGCGGACCGGGTCGGCGTGGCTGCCGCTCATCCGCACCAGTGAGGTCAGCCGGGGCAGCACGATGTCGCGTCCTGCCGGCGACTGGCCGGCGGCCGCCTTGTAGTAGAGCCGTCCGGCGGCCGGGTCCAGGTACCACTGGCCCGCGGTGCGCAGGAACGAGTAGGCGTTGTGCAGCGTCAGGCCGCCACCGGCGAAGGGCTTGGCGAGCGTGTCATAGCCCCAGTTGTTGTTGCGCCAGGCGGGTTGCTGCATGGTGATGGTGCTGCCGCTGATGCTCTGCACCGGCGAGAAGCGGTCGGTGAAGGAGTTCAGGCTCTCCAGCTCGATCCGGTTCTGCTGCGGCAGGGTGGCCAGGTAGTTGAGCGCGGGGTTGGTGATCGTCATGCCGCTGGTGGTGATCTGCACGTCGTTGCGGGAGATGCCGATCGAGGCGCGGGGGGCCAGCGTTCCGTCCACGTAGAGCTGCCGGGAGTCCACGCCCCTGGGCACCGATGCGACCCAGATGTTCGCGCCAGGGTCGTGCGCCGTCCAGCCGGTCACCGGCTCGCCGCCGGAGACCCGCGGGGTGGCGCCGGGCGTGGCCTGCCAGGTGACGGTGTGGCCGTTGCGGCCGGAGTCCGCGCTGGTGAAGGTCAGCGGGGCGGAGAGCCGGTGCACACCGTCGGCCAGCTCCACCACCACGTCGGTCCGGCCGGAGTGGGCGCGGGCCAGTTCCTGGGCCTTGGCGAGGGTGGCGACCGGCCGGCCGCGCTCGCCCGAGTTGCGGTCGTCACCGCCGGGGGCGACGAGGATCCGGGTGACCGCGGCCTCGGCCGCCTGTGCGGGAGCGGCGAGCAGCGTCGCCCCGGTGAGGGTCGCCGCGAGCAGCGCGGCGACCACGGGTCTGGTGCGGACAGGCATGGTCTTTCCACCTTTCCGGAGAACGGGGTTGGGAAAGCGGTCAGGAGGCCGGGGGCGGCGCGTCGAACGGGGTCCGGTAGGACGGTGGCCGGTCGCGCAGGTCCAGGCGCAGGGTCAGCCGGACCCGGGTGGAGCGGGGCAGCTCCACCCCCAGCCACGGACCGTTGACCTCCACGGCCACTGAGGTCACGGCCGGCTCGCGGTGTCCGTGGTCGTAGAGGTCGCCGATCCAGGACGGGTCCGCGCAGATGGTGTGGCGCACCGAGCGGATGGTGTGCTCGGCGAAGGCCCCGGCCTGCACCACAACGGATCGGGTCACCGCCGGGTCAAGGTTGACCAGCTCGACCGTGGTGGCCGCCGGGTCGATGCTGGACACCAGCGCCGCGACCGAGGGCGGCAGGCCGGGCCGCAGCGCCTCGGCGTCGTAGTAGCGCACCCGCGCCTGCGGCAGGCCGCCGTTGTAGATGACCTGGGGAGCGCCCCAGGTGAGCTGCACCAGTGCCTCGGTGACCACCGGGTTCGCCTGCTGCCACAGGTGGATGTCCGCTTCGGCGACCTCGGCGTCGCGGTAGCGCTCCATCCTGGCCAGCCGGTGCCGCACTTGGGCCTGTGCCGCGGCCAGGATCCGCTCCGGGTAGGCGGGGTTGTCCCCGGCGAGGTAGGCCAGCCAGGGCTCCTCGTGCCCGGACTCCTCCTTGTTGCGGAACGGTCGCACGGTGCGCCAGTCGTGCCCGGCGGCCGCGCGCAGCCGCTGGAGGCGGGCCAGGTCGGCCGGTGCGGCGGAGTGGTGCCACAGCGCCGTGGGCACTGCCATCAGCACCGGGTTGTAGTCGAACCAGCCACCGTCGGCGTAGCGCAGCGGCACGTGCAGGGTGGGCGTGTGCACGTCCTCGCCCAGCTGCGCGACCCACCTGGCGGTCAGGCTGGAGTCCGCCTCGGTGCAGGCCATGGTCTTGCCCTGGTTGATGCCCTCGTCCAGGGCGGGCCGCACCAGGTCCAGGAAGGACTCGTCGCCGGTGGCCGCGACCGCGGCCAGCGCCCCGACCATGGCGGCCTGTCCCACGCTGTACCAGCCGTGCGGCCAGGACCAGCCGTAGTGCCCGCCGTACCAGCGGCCGTCCAGCAGCCCGCCGACGCTGCCGTCGGGAGCGACGTTGTCGGGGATGATGCCGTCGTTGGCCTCGGCCCGCTCCCGCCAGGCCCCGACGTACTCGGCGATCCAGTCCCGGTAACGCTGTTTCCCGGTCAGCAGCAACGCGTTGAGCACCAGCCCGGCCGCCGCCAGGTTGACCGCGGTATCCCCGACGGCCATCCGCAGGCGCATCTGCTCGCCCAGCCGCGGGTCAGGCTTTCCGTTGCCAGGGGCGGGAATCCAGTCCAGTGGGAAGCCGTACCGCCGGGCCTCCTCGGGCAGCCAGGGATATGCCTCGCCGTCGAACAGCCCGGTCCGCTGTGGGTCGCTTCCGTTGTGCGGACTGCGGATGATGCGGTGCTCGGGGTCGTAGTTGCCGTGCGCCGGATCGAGGTAGAGCTCGGCGAAGCGCAGCGCCCGCCCGGCCCAGCGGCCGGGCGCGGCCATGCACAGGAAGTAGAACAGCAGCAGGCTTTCGCCTTGGTGGAACCAGTCGTAGCCGCGCTCGTACTCGTCCTGGAGCATGCCCAGCTCGGTCAGCTGCCGGGTGAGGCCCTCCCAGTGCCACTCGGCCGCGTCCAGCAGGTCGAGCGACCCGCCGAGCAGGTAGAGCTGGGGCCAGTTGAAGAACGTCTCGTAGAAGTCGTCCACACCGTCGCGCGAGCTGAGCCGGTCCGGGTAGACCAGCTCCCCGTCCAGGCCGGTGAAGTCGGCCTCGAACCGCCGCCAGGCGTGTTCGAGCAGGGCGAAGAGCTCGCGCTGGGCGATGGCCCAGGTCGGCGGTTCGAGCAGGGGGACCGAGGCGGTGATCACGGGGTACATCCGGGAGCTCACTCCTTGGTCGCGCCGGCGAGCATCCCGGCGACGAGAAATCGTTGGGAGAACAGGAAGACGAGCAGCACCGGGGTGATGGCCACCAGGGTCGCCAGCGCCAGTTGCGGGCGCTGGACCGCCAGCTCGCCGACAGTCGGGTTGAACTGGGGGACGTTGTTCAGCAGCTCGCCGAGACCGACCTGGACCGGGAACTGGTCGCTGGCGGGCAGCAGGACGTAGGGCAGGAAGTAGTTGGTCCAGTTGGCCACGAAGCTGAAGAACCCGACCAGTGCGACCACCGGCGCGGCCAGCGGCAGCGCGACCCGGCCGAACACCCCGAGCTCCGAGCAGCCGTCCAGCCTGGCGGCGTCCAGCAGCTCCCTCGGCAGGGCGGTGCTGAAGAAGATGTAGGCCAGGTACACCCCGAAGGGATAGAACGAGTACGGCAGCACGATCGACCACATCGAGCCGATCAGGCCGACCGCGTTCAGTTCCAGGAACAGCGGCACCACCAGCGTCGCGCTGGGCATGAGCATCACGACCAGGGTGACCGCCAGCAGGGTGCGCCTGCCGCGGAACTCGGTCAGCGCGAGCGCGTACCCGGCGGGCACCGCCACGCACAGGGTGATGGCCAGGGCGAGGAAGGAGTACAGCGCGGAGTTGCCCAGCCACCGGAAGATCACGTTGTCCTGGAAGGCGGTCAGCGCCTCCCAGTTGGCCAGCAGTGCCTGCCAGGAGCCGATGGACAGCGGGTGGTCGCGCACGAGCTGCTCGTCGGTCTTGGTGGCGGCCAGCACCAGCCAGAGCACCGGGAGGGCGAAGAAGAGCAGGAAGAGCGCGAGGACCAGCGAGGGCAGCGGGTTGCGCCGCAGGTCAGTCGGCATCGAAGAACCTCGATCTGGCGACGAACACACCGGCGGCGACGAGCCCGGTCAGCAGCAGCCCGACCGAGATCGCCGCGGCGGTGCCGATGTTGTTGTGCTGGAAGGCGAACTCGTAGGAGAGCTGGTTGAGCGAGTAGTCCCGGCCCGCGACCCCGACGCTCGCCTGGGACAGTAGCTGCGGTTCCACGAACAGCTGGGTGCCGCCGGCGAAGGCGAGGATCACCATGTAGACGATCCACTTGCGCAGCAACGGGAGCTGGATGTGCCGCGCGGTCTGCCAGGCGCCCGCGCCGTCGATCCGCGCCGCCTCCAGCAGGTCGGCGGAGATGGTGTTCAACGCCCCGTACATCACCACGATCCACCCGCCCGCGCCGGTCCAGAACGCGATGAGGGTGAACAGGATCGGCAGGTGATCCGGCGCGACCACCTGCCCGAAGGTGTCAAAACCGAAGGCGCGCAACAGGAAGCCGACCGGGCTGACCGCGGGGTCGAGCAGGAACAGCCAGACCAGGACGCTGGCCGAGCCGGCCAGCGCGCCGGGGAGGTAGTACAGGAAGCGCAAGGACCTGCTCAGGCCGCGCGAGCTCACCCGGTGCAGCAGCAGCGCGAGCACCACCACGAACACCACCAGCGAGACCAGCCAGAAGACCAGGTACAGCGCGACGTGCCCGACCGCGGCGGCGAACCGGAAGTCACTCGCGGCGGCGGCGAAGTTCGCCAGGCCGACGAACGCGCCACCGGCGTCGGTGAAGGCGAAGTAGATCGCGTAACCCGTTGGCAGGACACCAAAAGCGAGCAGCAGCACCACGTATGGGGCGACAAAACCGTGGCCCGCGCGCCAGCGCACCCCGGCGGTCATGAGCTGACGTGGTAGCCGTCGGAGCGCGCGTGGTCGGCGATCGCCTTCTGCCAGTCCGGCAGCATCGAGACGATGGTCTTGCCCGCGTGCAGGCCCGGCGTCACCGTGGCCGCCCAGATCGCCTCCTGGCTGAACTGCCCGTAGCCCCACCCCGGCCACACCTGACCGGCCGCGGCTTGCAGGGGCGCGGCGATGTCGTTGGCGTAGTACCCGGATGCGGCCTGCTTGGCCAGCCAGGCGTCGGCCGCGGGCCGGTACGCGGGATAGCCGGGGCCGAGCTGGCCCTGGTAGTCCGCCGAGGTGGTCACCCAGGTCAGGAAGTCGGTGGCGGCCTTCACCTTGGTGCTGTGCGCGGACAGCAGCCAGGTCCCGCCACCGACGTTGCCCGCCGAGGGGCTGGGGTCGCCGGCCCACTGCGGCATCGGGGCGACCGCGGTCTGGCCGGGCGGCACCTTGAACGTGCCCTGGAACAGCGAGCCGCCGTACCACGCGGGGCCGGGCATCATGAGGATCTTGTCGGCGTGGTTCTTGCCGAAGTCGGAGCTGAACACACTGCTGGTGGACAGGGTGCCGTTCTTGATCAGCGTGTCCAGCAGCGCGGCCATCCGGGTGCACTGCGGACCGGTGGTGTTCACGGTGACCTGCTTGGGCCCGGTGATCTGGTTGGCGCCGCACTTGCCCGCCCACAGGTAGATCTCCGGGGTGAACGTGTCACCGGCGGAACCGACCAGGTAGCCGGGATGTTCGGCGGCGACCCTGCGGCCGAGCTCCTCGTACTGCTCCCACGTGGCGGGGACCTGGTAGCCCCACTGCTTCATCAGCGACGCGTTGTACCAGAGCACCGTCTGGGACAGGTCGTTGCGCAGGCAGTACAGCGTGCCCTCGACCACGCACGGGTCGTTCGCGCCGGGCGCCCAGCCCTCCAGCAGCGACCGCGGGATCACTCCCTTGTCCAGCGGCGCGGCGAACTTCGCCGGCACGGCCCAGGTGGTCTCGTTGTTCTGCGAGCTGAAGACCACGTCCGGCCAGCCGCTGCGGGTCCGGTTGAACAGGCTCACCTTGGTCTGCAGGTAGTTCGAGCCGTTCGCGCCGCCGTCGTAGGTGACGATGTCCATCGGCACCGAAGGGTTCTGCTTCTGGTACAGCTGCGCGGCGGCCAGTCGCGTGGAGTCCACCCACACCGTCAACGCCTGCGAAGCAGCCGTCCCACCGCCGTTGCCGCAGGCGGTGGCGGCCAGGACGACCGCGGCCCAGCCGGCCAGCCAGGCGAGCTTCGCTGTCATGAGCTACTCCCCAGAATGTGTCTGACTCATTGCGGAAATTCCGACCGGCTTGTGCGGCACACGCGCCGCTTGTGTCATACATAGGAGTCGCAGTGTGACCATCAGGTCAAGATATGAGTCTGATTTATACCCCGGGCACCTCAACCTCGGGCAGACTCTTTCCTGGTGGTCCCACGGGGTAGGAGGCATGCGGGTGGACAGCGAGGCACGTCCGGAGACCGGTTCGTACAAGCCCGGTTACGAGCTGGTGGCCGAGCGGATCCTGGAGCTCATCGCCGAGCTGGAACTACGGCCGGGCGACCGCATGCCCACCGAGAACGAGCTGGCCACCCGGCTGGGCTCCAGCCGGACCGTGGTGCGGGAAGCGGTCAAGATCCTTTCCGCGATCGGCCGGGTCAGGGCGCAGAAGGGCAGGGGGCTCTACGTCGCCGACGACGACGGGATGCTGGGCTCGGCGCGCTGGGGCGGGTTCTTCCTGCCCACCGACCTCGACCACGTCTACATGCTCTTCGAGTTCCGCCGCATCCAGGAGACCGCGGCCAGCAGGCTCGCCGCCACCCACGCGACCCCGGCCGAGCTGCGCGCCCTCAAAGCCGCTGCCGAGCTCTGCCGGCAGGGCCACCTGACCGGGCAGCCCGAACTGTTCGACCGCGGTGACGAGGACTTCCACCTGGGCATCGCCGCCGCCGCGCACAACCACTTCCTGGTCGCCTCGGTACGCGAGGCCCGCCGCCTGCAACGCCAGTCCCACGTGATCGGCCTGCACGGCTCCATCGGCGGGCACGCGGCCGAAGCCGTCGAGGAGCACGCCGCGATCTACCAGGCGATCCGGGACGGCGATCCGGAGGCCGCGGCGCAGGCGACCGGGGTGCACCTGGACAACACGCTCGCCGACTACCGCCGCGAGATCCAGCGCCGAGTCTTCGGCTGACCTCGCCGCGGTGGCACTACGATGCCGGGCAGGCAACCGGCGTGGCGCGAAGGGCGGGCATGATCACCATCAAAGAGGTCGCCCGCCACGCCGGGGTCTCCACCAGCACCGTCTCCTACGTGCTCAGCGGGAAGCGGGCCATCTCCGAGGCGACCAGGCGCCGCGTGCAGCGCAGCATCGCCGCGCTCGGCTACCACCCCAATGCCGGGGCCCGCGCGCTCGCCTCGAACCGGTCCCAGGTCCTCGGCCTGGTGGTGCCGTTGCGTGCCGGGCTGAACATGCCGGTGATCATGCAGTTCGTCTCCTCGATCGCCTCGGCCGCGCGCGCCCACGACTACGACGTGCTGCTGCTGACCAACGAGGCAGGCCCCGGTGAGGCGCACCGGGTCACCGCGCGGGCGATGGCGGACGCGATCATCGTGATGGACGTGGAGAGCGCGGATCCGCGGGTGCCCGAGCTGCGCGCGGTGGACGCGCCGGTGGTGCTGATCGGCATGCCCGACGACCACGACGGGCTCAGCTGCGCCGACCTGGACTTCGCCGCCGCGGGCAGGCAGCTGGCCGCCCACCTCGGCGAGCGCGGCCACCGCTCGATCGCGCTGATCGGCTCGCCGCCCGCGGTGTACGAACGGGGCACCAGCTACGCCGCGCGGCTGCTGGCCGGGTTCGAGGGTGAGGCAGGGAAGCGGGGCCTGACCGCCTCCGCGCACCCCTGCTCCCCCGCCTACGACGCGGTGGTGCGGTGCCTGGACGAGGTGCTGGCTCCCGGACGCGCGGTCACCGGCCTGGTGGTGCACAACGAGGCGGTGCTGGGTTCGTTGCTGCTGGAGCTGCGACGCCGGTCGCTGCGGGTGCCCGAGGACCTGTCGGTGATCACGCTGTGCCCGGACGAGGTCGCGGAGAACCAGTCCGTCCCGCTCACCTCGGTCGCCATTCCGGTGGACGAGCTGGGTGCGATGGCGGTCGAGATGGTGATGTCCCGGCTCGGCCAGGAGCACCCGCCGGAGGTGCGGCTGCTCCAGCCCCGGCTCACCGATCGCGGCAGCACCGCCACCCTCAGCTGAGCGCGGTCAGCCTGCCGTCGAGCACCTGATGGCCGCCGGGCCCCAGGCGCGCCAGGTGGTCCCGGTAGCGCACCGCGACCGGCGACCGGACACCGTGCACCACCACCGTGGTCAGCTCGCCGTCCTCCCAGGCCAGGTCCACGGTGATGCCGCCAGGTGCGCGCAGCCCCAGCACCGAACCGCGAGGCCAGGCCCTCGGCAGCGCGGGCAGCAGCCGCAGCTCGCCGGGGTGGCTCTGCACCAGCATCTCGGCGATGGCCGCGGTGATGCCGAAGTTGCCGTCGATCTGGAACGGCGGGTGCGCGCAGAACAGGTTGCGGTAGACGCCGCCCTGCCCGCTGGCCACGGTGGCGTCGGCCAGGAACAGGGCGAGCAGCTCCGCGGCGCGGTCCCGATCACCGAGCCGGGCCCACAGCGCGGTCTTCCAGGCCAGCGACCAGCCGGTGCCCGCGTCGCCCCGCTCCAGCAGCGCCAGCCGGGCCGCCGCCGCCAGCGCCGGGGTGCGCACCGGGTCGATCCGCCGCCCGGGGTACAGGCCGACCAGGTGGGAGACGTGCCGGTGGCCCGGTTCGGCGTCGGGCAGCTCGGCCGCCCACTCCAGCAGCTGACCGCGACTGCCGATCGGCGGCGCGGGCAGCCTGCACCGCAACGCCTCCGCGCGCGCCACCACCTCGTCCCCGGTCAGGCCGAGTGCCGCCGCGGCCGCGGCGAGGCAGCCGAACAGCTCCCAGGCCAGGGTCAGGTCCATGGTGGCGCCGACACCCACCGCGGCAGGGTTGCCCGCCGCGTCGAGGTAGTGGTTCTCCGGCGAGGTCGACGGCGCGGTGGTCAGCCTGCCCTCGTGCTCGATCAGCCAGGCCGCGCAGAACTCCGCCGCGCCGCGGAGCACCGGCCAGGCCCGCTCGCGCAGCCAGTCCAGGTCGCCGCCGAACCCGAAGTGCTGCCACAGGTGCAGGCTGAGCCAGGCGCCGGCCAGCGGCCAGTTCGCCCACGCCGGATCGCCGGTGCCCTCGCCCACCGGGGTGGCCAGGCACCACGGGTCGCTGTTGTGGTGGGCCGTCCAGCCGGGCGCGGCGTAGAGCGCCTTGGCCACCTGCTCGCCGTGGGCGGCCAGTCCTTCGACGAACTCCAGCAGCGGCTGGTGGCATTCGGGCAGCCCGGTGACCTCGGCTGGCCAGTAGTTCATCGGCAGGTTGATGTTGAGCGTGTAGCTGCCCCGCCACGGCGGCTCCACGTGCGGGTTCCAGATGCCCTGCAGGTTGGCCGGCAGCGTGCCCGGCCGTGAGCTGGTGATCAGCAGGTAGCGGCCGAAGTGGAACAGCAGCGCGGCCAGCGCCGGGTCCCTGCGCGCGATCCGCTGGTCGGTCGGCAGGTCGGGGGCCTGCCCGAGGTCCAGCCGCACCCGGTCGAACAGTTCTCGGTGCGCGGCAACGGCCTCCGCCCGCAACCGCGACCAGCCCAGCCGCCGGGCCTGTTCGGCGCGCGCGGTGGCCAGCCGGGCGCACTCGGCCGGATCCCGTTCCGGTTCGCTGTCCGGGCCCCGGTATCCCGCCTCGGTCGCCACGTAGACGGTCACCGCGTCCGGCCCGTCCCGCTCCACCACGGTGGCCACCGCGTAGGCCATCCCGGCCACCCCGGACAGCCCGGCGACCTCCCCGCCGCCAAAACCGTTGCCACCAAGGGCGTTCTCCAGCCGCACCGCCACCTCGACCGCGCTACCGCCCTCGGCCTGCACTCGCCAGGCCAGCACGTGCTGCCCGGGATGGCATACAGCTTCCCGTTGCACCCCAACGTCGCCGACCCGGTAACTGACCGTCTGCACCCCGGTGCCCAGGTCCAGCCGCCGCCGGTAGGCCGCGGTCGGCCCGTCCCGCCCGACGAGGCGCACGTCCAGCCACAGGTCGGCGAGCGGGAGGTAGCGGGCGGTGTCCGGGCCCTGGACGGTCCGCAGCAGGGCCTCCGCCCCCACCGCGTCACCGGCCAGCGCGAGCCGCCTGGCGCGTTCCACCACGGCCGGATCGCCCTGCGGCGGGCGCATCGGCCCTCCGGTCCACAGCCGGTCGTCGTTGAGCTGGAGCAGCTCCCCGTCCACCCCGCCGAAGGCCATCGCCCCCAGCCGCCCGGTACCCAGCGGCAGCGCCTCCTCCCACACCTGGGCGGGCGTGCGGAACCACAGCACGGTGTCCGCGCCGTGCCGAGCCGCGTCAGCGCTGATGACCACCCAAGCCACCCGCCTTCCTGTCGAAGCGCTTCGATCCTCGCGAGATGGAGCGACGCTGGCATAACGTCAGATCGCAGTCAAGACGCCATGCCACGAGCCAGCCGCTATCGATGCGTTTCGACTGCGATGTGCCCCGCGAGGCGGGCGGCGTCACGCCCGACGAAACCGAGCAGCGCCGACCCGGCCGAGTGCTGCCAGGGCAGGCCGAGCACGTACAGGCCCGGCACGGGCGTCACACCCCGGTCCTGGCGGAGGTGGCCGTGTTCGTCCAGGGCGCTGGGGATCTGGATCCAGGAGTGGTCGCGACGGTAGCCGGTCGCCCAGACCACCGTGCCCACCGGCGCACCGCTGCCATCGGCGAACACGGCGCGTTCTCCTTGTGCCGCAACCACTCTCGGCCTGATGGTGACGCCTGCCCGGCGGAGGTCCCGGACGGAGACCCCGATGACCGTGCCCTCGCCGCGCCGCATCCACCGCCCGCGGCGAGAGGTCGCGGGCGCGTTGATCAGCCCGGTGACCGTCTGCCACCAGAAGATGTCGCGGCCGAGCGGGCGTTGCGGGATGGTGGCGTTGCGGGTGCCGATGGCCAGGTGCACCCGGTGGGTGGCGGCGAGCTCCTCTGCGATCTGGAAGCCGGAGTTCCCGCCACCCACCACCAGGACCGGACCGGCGGCCAGCTGCCCTGGGTTGCGGTACTGGGAGCTGTGCAGCTGCCCGACCTCCGCGGCGAACCCCGCTGATGTGCTTGGCACGAAAGGCGTCTGGAAGGGACCGGTGGCCACCACGACGGCGCGGGCGCGGACCGGGCCGGCACCGGTGGTCAGCAGGTAGCCCTCGGGTCCTCTGGCGAGTGCGGTGACCCTGGTGTTGAGCCGCACCGGGAGCTCGAAGGCCGCGGCGTAGTCGCGGAGGTAGCCGGCCACCTGGTCCTTGCCGGGGTAAATCTCGCCGGGTGCGGGGAAGGGCAGGCCGGGCAGGGCGGCGTACCGCGCCGGGGTGAACAGGCGCAGGGAGTCCCAGCGTGACCGCCAGACCTGACCGAGGCTGTCGCCGGCGTCCAGGATGGCGAAGTCCGCGCCACGGCGGCGCAGGTGGTGTCCCATGGCGAGCCCGGCCTGCCCGCCGCCGATGACGACGACCTCGTACCCGGTCACGCCGAGCCCCGGGGTTCGGGCTGGCCGAGGCGCTCGACGATGCGGTCGACCACCGCGACGAAGGCCGTCAGCCGCGCCGCGCTCTGGTCGCCGAGCACGGCCTCCGCGGCCTGGCGCCGGGAGCTCAGGATCCAGTCGGCGGTCTCCTGGCCGCGGTCGGTGAGCGCGACCAGGCTGGCCCGCCGGTCGGTGGGATGCGGCTGTCTGCGGACGAACCCGCCCGCGCTGAGTCCGTCCACCAGCCCGGTCACATGCCGCGGGCTGCAACGCAGCTCCTGGCTCAGCTCCCGCTGCACCAGCGGCCCCCGGTTGCGCAGCACGAACAGGACCTCGGCGCGCGCCGGGGTGAGCCCGCGCCCGGCGAGGGCCTGCTGCATCAGCTCGGCGAGCCGGGCAGCCAGCAGGAACGCCCGGTCGAAGGCCTCGGCCGCATTTGATGTCATCTGCACACCATACATAGTGAAGTGTGTTCATCATGTAGGGTGTGCAGATGACCGGTCACCCGCTCTTCGCGGCCGTCTACGACCGCATGAGCCGCTCGCTGGAAGACCACGTGCTCGCCGGCCGCCGGAACCGGCTGCTGGCCGAGCTGACCGGCGTGGTGCTGGACGTCGGCGCCGGCACCGGGGTGAACCTGCCGTACTTCCGCCGCGCGGAGCGGGTGGTCGCCACCGAGCCGGACCCGCACATGCGGAAACGGCTGCTGCCGCGCCGAACCAGCTGCCCGGCCCCGGTGGACGTGCTCGACTCACCGGCCGAGCGGTTGCCCCTGCCGGATCAGAGCGTGCACGCGGTGGTGTTCACCCTGGTGCTGTGCACGGTCGCCGATCCGGCCCGCGCGCTGGCGGAGGCGGCCAGGGTGCTCGTGCCGGGCGGGAGTCTGGTGGTGCTGGAGCACGTTCGCGGCGACGGGAGCCTGGCCTGGTGGCAGGACCGCCTGGCACCGTTGTGGCGGCGGATGGGCGCGGGCTGCCATCCCAACCGGGACACCGAGGCCGCGGTCCGCGACGCCGGGTTCGTCATCGGGCACCGCCAGGCCTTCACCGAGCTGCCGCCGTTCGTGCCGGTGCGCACCATGATCGAGCTCGTCGCCCAGCCTCCGGGGTAGCGCTTCTGCCCGCAGGAACCACTGGCGGACAAGGGAATTCGAATCGAATCGAATCGAATTCCCTTGCCAGCAACGAATTTCCGCCACACTTCCACTGCACGGACTACTGACACCGGCCAACCCCGCGACGTAACCTCGGCCCGGGTTCTTCTCCCCGGCTGAAGGGAAGACGTCGTGCAGGATCGGCAGGCGGCGACCAACCGGGACCGGTTCGGCCGGGAGTTGCGGCGGTTGCGCGAGCGAGCGGGACTCACCCAGGCCCAGCTGGCCGCCCGGCTCGGTTACGACCACACCTATCTGTCCAAACTGGAGAGTGGCGCCCGCGCGCCCCGGATCTCCTTCGCCGGTGCGGCCGACGACCTGCTCAAGGCCGGCGGCGCGCTGCTCGCGCTGGCCACCCACCTACGTTCCGGTGGCGGGGCCGCCGCGGTGACCGCGCCGCTGCCCTGTCCCCCGCCTGCCGAGAGCCCTGCCCAGCCGCGCCGCTCCCGGCAGGTCGAGCTGCCCGCCTACGGCGTGATGTGCCCGCTGCACTCCTCGGCCGGCTGCACGGTGACGGTGCCTGCCGCCGGACTGGCGGAGGTGCTCCAGGAGGGGACCGGCACGGTGGGCGCGGCGACGGTGCACGGCTTCGCCGCCTTGCTGACCAGCTACATCGAGGCTGATCTGGACTCGCTTTCCGCGGGCGGCCTGGCCTCGGACGCAGAGCACGCGCTGCGCGCCCTGATCGGTCTGGTGCCCAGGGCGCGGGGCGCGGTCGCGGTCGGCGTGCTGAAGCTGGCCGCCCAGTACGCCAACCTGGCGGGCTGGCTCAGGATCGAGCGCGGCCAGCACGGGATCGGCATGGCCTGGCTGCACCGCAGCCTGGAGTGGGCCTCGGCCTCTGGCCAGCACGGCACCGCCTGCGAGGCGCTGACCAACATGAGCATGCTCGCCCTGATCGAAGGCGATGCCGCCACGGCACTGGAGTACGGCAACGCCGCGGCGGCGCTGGGCGGCGACCGCCGGTGGATCGCGGTGGAGGCCAAGCTGCACCTGGCACGCGGGCACGCCCTGCTCGGCGACCAGGGCGAGTTCGCCCGGCAGTCCGACCAGGCGCGGCGCGCGGTGGCGCGGCTGGACGAGCGGGACCGGGTCGAGGCGCCCTGGTTCCGCGACGCCGAGGGCGAGGCCTGGATCGCCTCGCACCTGGCAGGCGGCCTGCGGGACCTGGCCCAGACCACCGGCGACCGGGCGGTCGCGGGCCGGGCGGTGCGGTTCGCGGAGACCTCGCTGGCGAACGTGCCCGCCCGGAGGCAGGGCAGCAAGCTGCTGCTGACGCTGCGCCTTGCCGACAGCCACGCCTGTGGCGGCGACCTGGACTCCGCCGTCGCCGTGGCGCGGCCGGTCATCCCCTCGGTGCTGACGGCCAGGACCACCCGCATCGACCACGAGCTGGACCGGCTCTGCGGCAGGCTCGGCGAACGCTCCGGCGAGTTGTTCGACGACTGTTCGTCCGGCCGGACATGCCGCCACTGACAGATCCCGGTCGCGCAGCCGCGACGGCTCCTCGCCTATCCGTGGAAGGTTCCGCCATGTCCGAGATCCACACCCGCCGTCGCGTTCCGGGACGACTGGCCGCGCTAACCACGACGACCCTGCTGGGCCTTGGCTCCCTGCTGCTCGGCCCGTCCGCGGCGCACGCGGCCACCGCAGCCACCATCGACGGCGGGCGGACCCACCAGCCGATCGACGGTTTTGGCTTCTCCGAGGCCTTCGGCCGGGCCGCGATCATGCGCGGCTCGGCCGGACTGCCGGCCCAGCGGCAGAAGGAGGTGCTGGACCTGCTGTTCTCCGGCAGCACGGGCGCCGGCATGTCCATCCTGCGGCTGCACATCGGGTCGACCCCCGGCAGCTCGATCCAGCCCAAGAACCCCGGCGGGCCGAACGCGACCCCGCAGTATGTCTGGGACGGCAAGGACACCGAACAGGTGTGGCTGGCCAAGCAGGCCAAGGCCTACGGCGTGAACCGCTTCTACGCCAACGCCTGGAGCGCGCCGGGCTACATGAAGACCAACGGCGACGAGGCCAACGGCGGGACGCTGTGCGGCCTGGCCGGGGCCTCCTGTGCGGGCGGGGACTGGCGGCGCGCGTACGCCGGCTACCTGGTGCAGTACGCCAAGTTCTACGCCCAGGAAGGCATCAAGATCAACGATCTCGGGTTCACCAACGAACCCGACTACACCACCGACTACTCCTCCATGCGGTTCACCCCGGCCCAGGCCGCCGAGTTCGCCAAGGTGCTCGGCCCCATCGCGGCGAACGCGGGCCTGCAGGTCACCTGCTGCGACTCCTTCGGCTGGAACCAGCAACGCGCCTACACCAACGCGATCGAGGCCGACCCGGCCGCGCGGGCCGCCGTGTCCGTCCACACCGGACACACCTACGCCAGCCAGATCACCGGCCCGCTGCCGACCTCCCGCCGCACCTGGATGTCGGAGTGGAACCCCAAGGGCGATGCCTGGAAGGAGAGCTGGGACGACGGCAGCGGCTACGACGGCTTCGCCATCGCCCAGGCCGTGCACACCGCGCTCACCACCGGCAACGTCAACGGCTACGTGTACTGGTACGGCGCCTCCACCGGCGCCACCCGCGGCCTCATCCAGCTCGACGGCGAGAACTACCGGGTGTCCAAACGGCTGTGGGCGCTGGCGAACTACAGCCGGTTCATCCGGCCGAATGCCACCAGGATCGGCGCGAGCACCGCCGACGGCGCGCTGCGGCTGTCCGCCTACCGCAACAGCGACAGCTCCCTGGCCGTGGTCGCGCTCAACACCGCGACCAGCGCGGCGCCGATGAGCTTCTCGTTGCCGCGCACCGGCATCACCACCGGCACCGCCACCCCGTACCTGACCAACAACGCCAACAGCACCAAGGCCCAGTCCGCGATCCGGGTCACCGGCGGCGCGTTCACCGCCACCGTGCCCGGCCGCTCACTGGTCACCTACCGGATCACCGGCTAGTACCCGTGATGGAGACACGACCATGCGCATCAGATCCCTGCTCGCCTGCCTGAGCCTGGCGGCGGCCTCGCTCGCCTCGCTCTCCGGCGCCACCACGACCACCGCGAACGCCGCGGTCGCCGCCGACGCCTCCCCCGCCGCCCTGCCGACCAGCTTCAAGTGGCGCTCCAGCAACGCCGTCATCGGGCCGAAGTCCGATGCCACGCACAAGATCCGCGCGGTCAAGGACCCGACCGTGGTCCACCACAACGGCCGCTACCACGTCTTCGCCAGCACCACGAACGACCAAGGCCACTACAGCATGGTGTACCTGAACTTCACCGACTGGTCGCAGGCGAACTCCGCGCAGCACCACTACCTGGACACGACCGCGATCGGCACCGGCTACAAGACCGCGCCGCACGTGTTCTACTTCGCCCCGCAGCGGCTGTGGTACCTGGTCTTCCAGACCGGCGACAACGCCGCCTACTCCACCACCCGCGACATCGGCGACCCCCGGTCCTGGAGCGCGCCGAAGAAGTTCTACGCCAACGGGATGCCGCAGATCATCAAGGACAACATCGGCAACGGCCACTGGGTCGACTTCTGGGTGGTCTGCGACAACGCCAGGTGCCACCTGTTCTCCAGCGACGACAACGGGCAGCTCTACCGCTCGGAGACCAGCATGGCCAACTTCCCCAACGGCATGGGCAACACCGTGATCGCGATGCGAGACCCGAACAAGTTCAAGCTGTTCGAGGCGCCCAACGTGTACAAGATCTCCGGCCGCAACGAGTACCTGCTGATCGTCGAGGCGATCGGCACGGACGGCAGGCGCTACTTCCGGTCCTGGACCGGACCGGCCATCACCGGCCCGTGGAAGGCCCTCGCCGACACCGAGGCCAACCCGTTCGCCCGCGCCAACAACGTCACCTTCACCGGCACGCCGTGGACCGCGGACATCAGCCACGGCGAGCTGATCCGCAACGGCATCGACCAGAACATGACCATCAGCGAGTGCAATCTGCGCTACGTCTACCAGGGCAAGGACCCCGCCGCGAACGACCCCTACAACCTGCTGCCCTGGCGGCTGGGCCTGCTCACCCAGACCAACTCCACCTGCTGACCCGCTTGGCCGCACCCAGCCGGATGTTCGCGGCTGGGTGCGGCCCGCGTGGCCGGGTACGCTCACCCACCCGAGTGGTTCACGGCGGGCGTCCCCGGCGCCAGCAGAGCGAGAACCGTGCAGTCCGACCGTTTCCGCCCTCCCTGCGAACGCGTTGCCCTTGACGTGCTCGAGGCGCTGCGCTCGCCGGACCGCCCGCCGCTGACCGTCCTGAGTGGACCCGGGTGCCGTCGGAGGGGCTTGGCGCGCTGGCGACGCTGGTCCGCAGGCTCGCCGGCACCCGCTCGGCGGCCGTGTGCACCGTCGCGCTGCCCTGTCGGGGCCAGGCCGCCAGGCGTTGCTGGCCGGGGCCGGGGCCGGGGCCGGGAAGAGCGTGTCCGTGCCGTGGTGCTCTCCGATCAGACCATCGCCACCGGCAAGAAGGATGATGCCTGGGCGCGCAACGTCACCGAGGGCGTGGAGAAGCTTACCGGCTCGCTGACCGTCCACACACCCGGGAGCAACGGACCGTCCGGCCGCGGCCGCCGACGGCTTCCCGAACGCGTGAGCAGCGGAACCGATGCCGAACCCGCGTCTCACGATCATCACCGCGGCAACGGGTGTGGCCGCCCTGGCCCCCGTGCCCCGCCACCGCCGCACCGAGGGCGCTGCCCCCGCAGTGCTCGGGAACCGCGCCGATCACCTGTCATTTCCCGGTCGCACCCTGTTTCCGAGGATGAAGCCGCTGCCCCGGAGAACCGCATCAGCTGCCTTCCGGCGTCAGGGAATCCGGCTCCCGTCGGATGGGCTGCGGGGCGACCGCCGGGTCGAGGGTCCCGGCGGCCGCCCCTGGAGCCGGTGCCTCTCAGGCCATCCGGTGCGCGGTACTGGGCTGGGAGCAGTCCAGCGCACCGGGCGCCCGCGCCGGCTCCGTTCCGGGCTCCGTCAGTAGAACTCGGCCCGCCCGGGCCTGTCTGCCGGATCCGGCCAGTACACCCGCACCGTCCCGTTCGGCGGCGCGGGCGCTACCCGTGGAGGGCTTCTGTGCTCGGGCAGGCTCAGGAAGCCTTGCGGTAGGCGCGGAAGTAGTCCACGACGAACTCCTTCGGCCGGGGGTCCGAGGGGTTCACCGAGCCGGTCCAGCCCGCGTTCTCGTAGATGCCCAGCAGGAATCCGGAGGCGTAGTCGGGAGACTGGTTGAGCGTCCTGGTCAGCTTGTTGTCGACGTAGAGCTTGATCTGGGTCGGCGTCCACTCCAGGGCGTAGATGTGCATCTCGGTGGTGAGGTCGAAGGACACCGGGACCGACTGGGTGACCTGCTGGATCTTCGGGTCCGACCACTTGAACAGGTTGAAGTTGAAGGCCCTGCCGTGGATTCCCGCGTGTTCCAGGATGTCGATCTCGGCGCTCTGCGCCCGGGTGTCCTGCTTGCCCACCGTCCAGAACGCGGCGTGCACACCGCTCCTGGCCGAGGTCTTCGCGCGGATCTCGAAGTAGCCGTACTTGGGCGCGTACTTCCAGATGGTGGGGATCGTGTGGTCCTGGGGCGAGCCCTTGTGCAGACCGGTCCGCTGCCCGGTCTGGATGCTGGAGACCTTCATCGGCTCGTTGGCGTAGTAGGTGGGCTGGTCGTTGTCGATCCGCAGCACGAGGGCGTTGTTGCGGAACCCGTACCGCGCCCTGGACCGCCATTCGGGGGTGCGCGACTCGAGGTAGTTGGTGATCCACAGGTTCTTGTCCAGGCTGCCGTTGAACTCGTCCTGGCGGTCGAGGACCCAGCCCGGTTTCTGCACCGGGTTCGGTGGCATCTCGGCCGCCTGGGCGGGCTGGGCGGACATGACCGCGGTCATGGCCAGGAGCGGGACTATCACGGCTGTGCTGGACAACCGCTGGATCGTGCGCCGTGTCTTCATCGCGGTCATGGGTGGCCTCCCGGGCTGTTGTCAGGCGGATCGCAGCCTAAGAGCGACAACAGCCCGGAAAGCCGGTCCCGGTGTTTCTGTCAACAACCGTCAAGCGTTGTTGTGCACGGACAACACGAACCTGGCCAGCTCCACCCGGTCGATGTTGGGTCCGGGGCCGGACGCGTTGCCGAGCACCAGCGCGCCACCGGGTGTGCTCAGGCGCAGCGGGGTGGGGTGGGACCAGAAGTTGTCCCAGGCGTAGTTGTGCCGGTACACCTCGCGCCTGCTGCCGCCGCCGGTCTCGGTGATGTCGAGCCACCGGCTGATCACATCGGTGTTGTAGGCGTGCCCGGTGTTGCGCTCGGCGTTGGCGTAGTGCACCGACAGCACGTACTCCCCCTGGCCGAAGTGGGCCGGCCGGTTGAGGGTGAGGGTGTTGCCCGCGCCCGCGCCGAGCCCGCTGACGTAGCCGCCGCCGGTGGCGTTGGAGCCGCTGCCCGCCGGCAGGCCGGTCACCTTGGCGGTCCCGCCCAGCTTCGCCTGCTCGGCTTCCACCACGTGCACCTGGCTGTCCGCGCTCGCCGCGCGCGTGGTGCTGAGCTCGCGCAGGTTCAGCCCGGCGGCCGCGGTGACCTCGCCCCGGGAGATGCCTGCCGGGAGATACACCAAGCCGGACTTCGGCGTCCAGTCGGCTTCCAGCACCTCCGGCACCTCGATGCCCGCGCTCTCCAGGGCCGCCCGCCAGCCCGCGGTCCGCCCGGTCCAGCGCTCCGCGCGCGGCACGGCCACGTGGTGCACCACCTCGTGGCCCAGGTCCAGCAGGTACCGGGTGGCGCGCTCGGCGGCGACCCGGTCGTCCATCACCACGCGCGGCAGGTCGCCGTGCCGGGACAGCGCGGGCGCCGCGGCGACCACCGGCAGCGAGGCCGGCATGGCGGCCAGCGCGGCCGCGCCCGCCGCGTCGTACTCCAGCACGATCGCCCCGGCCACCGGCTGGTTGAGGCTGAGCGCGAGCGCGCCGCCGACCACCGCGCTGCCTGGCGACTCCACCACCGTGATGACGACCAGGTACCCGGCCTGCCGGGCGGCCTCCTCGATGCCCTGGATGGTGCTGGCGTAGCCGTACCTGGTGGTGTTCCCGGCGACCACGGCGATCATCGACTGGCGGCCCCGCACCAGCGCCCTGGCCGCGCCGTTGGGGATGTAGCCGAGCGTGCGGACCGCGGCGAGCACCCGGTCCCGCTTGTCCGCGGCCACCGGCACCTCGCCGTTGAGCACCCGCGACACCGTGGACACCGACACCCCGGCGGCACGGGCCACATCGGCGATGACCGGCGGCCGGGCCCGCTCGTTGGACTTCACGCCGCCCAGCGTAGGCCAGCGGGCCCGTCTTCGATCATGACTGCCACGCCCGCACGGCAAAGCCGCCGGTGACCAGGGCCACCGGCGGCTGCGTTCTCGTCCCGATCACACGAAGGCGCTCTGCCCGGTGATCGACTTGCCCACGATCAGGGTGTTCATCTCGCGGGTGCCCTCGAAGGAGTAGATGGCCTCGGCGTCGGTGAAGAACCGGGCGATGTCGTGCTCCAGCAGGATCCCGTTGCCGCCGAAGATCTCCCGGCTCCAGGCCACCACCTCCCGCATCCGCGCGGTGACGAAGGCCTTGGCCAGCGCGGAGTGCTCGTCGCGGAAGATCCCGGCGTCCTGCAGCCTGGCCAGCTGCACCAGCATGCCCCAGCTGGCGGTGATGTTGCCCAGGCTCTTCACCAGCAGGTCCTGCACCAGCTGGAAGCGGGCGATCGGGCGGCCGAACTGCTTGCGCTCCTTGGCGTAGTCCAGGGCCAGCTCGTAGGCCCCGATCATCACGCCCAGCGCCTGCCAGGCCACCCCGCCGCGGGTGGCGCGCAGGATCTCGGCCACATCGCGGAAGGAGTTGATCCGCTGCAGGCGGTTGGCCTCCGGCACCCGGACCTCGGTCAGGGTGATCTCGGCGTTCTCCACGATCCGGAAGGCGATCTTGCCCTCGATCTTCGCCGGGCTGAACCCGGGCGTGCCCTTCTCCACCACGAATCCCTTGACGTGGTTGTCGTCCACGTCGCGCGCCCAGACCACCACGTAGTCGGCGAAGGTGGCGTTGCCGATCCACTTCTTGGCGCCGTTGAGGATCCAGGTGTCGCCATCCCGCTTGGCCGTGGTGCGCATGCCGCCGGCGACGTCGGAACCGCCGAGCGGCTCGGTCATCGCGAACGCGCCGATCTTGTCCATGGCCGCCATCGCGGGCAGCCAGCGGTCGCGCTGCTCCTGGTCGCCGCCGGCGTGGATGGAGTACATGGCCAGTCCATTGTGGACACCGAAGAAGGTGGCCACCGAGGCGTCCACGCGGGTCATCTCCATGGCCAGCATGCCGTTGAGCAGGTTGCTGCCGGCGGCCGGGTGCTCGCCGTAGCCCTCATAGGGCAGTCCGGCCAGCCCGCTGCCGCGGAAGATTTCGATGAGCTCGCGGGGGAACTCGCCCTTGGCCCAGTTCTCGTTCACCAGCGGCTTGACCTGCTCGCGCATCAGGTCGCGGGCCTGCAGGAGGATCTTGCGCTCCTCGTCGGGCAGCAGCGTCTCGTAGTTGTAGAAGTCGGCGGTCAGCTGGTCTTCCAGTGCTTCCATGCTCATCTCAGTTCTCCTCCTTGCTGGCACTGTCCAAAGCGGACAGCACGGCGAGCTGCTTGCGGTCGCGCGCCTCGGCGAGTGCCGAGTACGTGGAGGAGCCGTAAGCCTTCTCAACGGCTTCGATGAGCCGTTCCTGCTCTGCTTCGTCCTGCGAGGGCTGGCCGAGGCCCGCCCACATCTTCTTCATCGACTTGCCGATGTGCTCGGCCATGTGCCGGTAGCCACCGGGCCCGCCGCCCAGGTGTGCGCCGAGGAACGGCCCGACCGTGGCCCAGCGGATGCCGAGCGAGTTCGTCATCACCTTGTCGAGATCCTCCGGGGTCACCACGCCCTGCTCCACGAGGTAGATCGCCTCGCGGCTGAGCGCGTTCTGCAGCCGGTTGCCGACGAACCCCGGGATCTCCTTGCGCTCCACCACCGGGGTGCGGCCGAGGAAGGTGTAGAAGTCCACCGCGGCGCGCACCGACTCCGCGCTGGTGCGCTCGCCGGGCACGACCTCGACCAGCGGGATGAGGTGCGGCGGGTTGAAAGGGTGGCCGATCAGGATCCGGTCCGCCGCCGCCAGCTCGCCGGTGAAGGCCGAGGACGGGATGGCCGAGGAGGAGCTCAGCAGCAGCGCGTACTTCGGTGCTTCCCGGACCAGGGTAGCGAACAGGTCCTTTTTGAACTCGACGTTCTCGGGTCCGTTCTCCTGCACCACATCCGCGTCCCGGACCGCCTCGGTGACATCGGCGGCCAGCTGGACGCGCTCGGCCAGGCCGGTGACATCCAGGCCTTGGGCGGCCAGGTGCGGGGTGAACTCGGTGAGCGCGCCGGCGACGGCCTCGGCGAGGTCCGGCCGGGGGTCGCTGACCCGGACGGTCAAGCCGTGCCCGGCGAACAGGGCCGTCCAGGACAGGCCGATGGTGCCCGCGCCGATCACCGCGGCGGTGCGGAACTGCTGGCTCATGACCGTGCTCCCTTCAGGTAGTCGAAGACCGGCTTGACCGGGGCGAGCGTCAGGTCGGTGAGGATGTGGCTGGCGGCGACGACCTCCAGCACCGGCAGGTCGGCCAGCGGGGCGAGCACGTGCTGGAACAGCTGCAGGCGCGCGGGCCCGGTGTAGGCCGCCTTGACCACCAGGTCGGTGATCTGTGTGCGCACCAGCTCCTGCACCCGGGGCGTGCCGTCGTAGCCGGGGATGGTCTTGAGCATGAAGGTGGGCACGGTGATCTGTTCCTCGGCCGTGCGCGGGTCCAGCTCGTGGTGCTTGTAGCCCATGGTCGCGGTGGCCACCCGCAGCGTGCCGTAGTCCAGGGTGCCGACCAGTACGCCGCTGTCGACGTAGAGTCGTGGCGCGCCAATGGTTTTCGGGTAGGCGCTGACCTCGCGCCCGGAGGCGGTGGCCGGGAAGTTGTCCAGGTGCATCGCGTGCAGGTACTCGCCGCGCTCACCGTCGAAGGTCACCGGGATCGCCTGGCCCGCCTCGGTGTAGGGGCCGTACCCGCTGACATCGCCCATCTTCATCACCTCGAACCGGACCAGCGGCTCGTCGATCTCCAGGGGCTCCGGCACGACGGCCCGCAGTGCCTCGGGGTCGGTGCGGTAGACGATGTTGAGGTACTCGCGGTCGGTGAACCTCGGCACGACCGGCGGGAAGGCCGGGCTGGTCAGCGGGGTGGTCACCCGCTGCCGGACATCGTTGATCTTCATCTCACTCCCCCGTCCACTGCGGCGCGCGGCGCTCGGCGAAGGCGGTCATGCCCTCGCGGACGTCGGCCGAGGCCATCAGCTGGGTCAGGTGCGCACGTTGCGCGGCGAAGGCCGCCGCCTCGGGCACGCCCTGCGCGGCGCGCACGATGGTCTTCACCGCGGCCAGCGCGAGCGGGGCGTTGAGCGCGAGCTGCTCGGCCAGCTGCAGGGCGACCGCGGTGGCCTCGCCGGGGGCGGTGACCCGGTTGGCCAGACCCAGCTCGCCCGCGCGGCGGCCGGTGACCGGCTCGCCGGTCAGCAGCAGCTCCATGGCCAAGTGGTGCGGGATGCGCTGGGGCAGCCGGATCACTCCGCCGCCCGCGGCGACCAGGCCGCGCTTGACCTCGGGCAGGCCGAACCGCGCGTCCTCGGCGGCCACGATGAGGTCGCAGGCCAGCGCCAGCTCGAACCCGCCGCCCATGGCGAAGCCCTCCACCGCGGCGATCAGCGGCTTGGTCAGCTCGGCCTCGGTCAGGCCGCCGAACCCGCGGCCGGGGATCTCCGGCGACTCGCCGCGCAGGGCGGCCTTGAGGTCCATGCCCGCGCTGAAGGTGCCCTCCGCGCCGGTGAGGACGCCGGCCCGGAGCCCGGGATCGGATTCCAGCTCGTCCAGTGCGGCGGCCAGTCCGGTGGCGACCGCGGCGTTGACGGCGTTGCGAGCCTGCGGGCGGTCCAGGGTGATCAGCAGTGTGCTGCCGATCCGTTCGACGCGTACTTCGGTGGTGCTCATGACGTTCTTCCTTCTGCTGCCCGGGATGGCCGGGGTCAGCGGGTGGCTAGCTCGGCGAGGACCTCCGCGGTGTCCTGGCCGGGCACCGGGGCCAAGCGGCGGATCGAACCGGGCGTGGCGGCGAAGCGGACCGGGATGCCGATGGCGCGGATGGGGCCCTCGGTGGGGTGTTCGACGGTGTCGAGCAGGTGGCCGTCGCGGACGTAGGGGTCCTCGTGCGCGCGGTCCAGCTCCAGCACCGGCGCCATCGGGATGCTGTGCTTGGCGCAGACCTCGGCCCACTCGGCGGTGGTCAGCGCGGGTGCGCACTCCTCGATCAGCGCGGCGAGGGCCTCGTGGTCGGCGCTGTCCACGGCCTGCCCGTTCACCCGGGGGTCGGCGGCCAGCTCGGGACGGCCGGCGGCGGCGAAGAAGTCGCGGAAGTTCTGCGGGTTGTACGGGATCACGCAGGCGAAGCCGTCCTGGGTGCGCACCGCCTGATGGCCCTTGGTCATCGACAGCGCGAACCCGGTCTCGCCCTGCGGGGGCTCGAAGACGTGCCCGGCCAGGTGCTCGACCAGGTTGAAGGCCAGCAGCGTGTCGGTCATCGGGACCTCGATCCGCTGGCCCTGCCGGGTGCGGTCGCGGTGCACCAGCGCGGCGAGCACGCTGTAGACGATGGTCAGCGAGGAGACCTTGTCGGCCAGGATGGTCGGCAGGTAGACCGGCTTGCCCAGCGCGCGGTTGGCGATGTCGACCAGGCCGGAGGCGGCCTGCACGGTCTCGTCGTAGGCGGCGTGGCCGGCCAGGTCGGAGTCGCCGCGGAAGCCCTGGGCGTGTGCGTAGATCAGGCCGGGGTTGGCCTCGGCGAGGGCCTCGTAGTTCATGCCGAGCCTGCTCAGCGCGCCGGGCCGCATATTGGTGATCACCACGTCCGCGGTGCCGATCAGCGCCAGGGCGGTGGCCCGCTCGGTCTCGTCCTTGAGGTTGAGCGCGACGCTGCGCTTGTTGCGGTTGACGTTGAGGTGCAGCGGGGTCATGCCGGGCGTGGTGCGGTAGTGCCCCACCCGCGCGGTGTCCGCGGGCGACTCGATCTTGATCACGTCGGCGCCCAGGTCACCCATGATCTGGGCCGCGTACGGGCCCATCACCACGGTGGAGAGGTCGATCACGCGCACACCGTCCAGGGGGCCGGTGGCGCCGGTGAGCTCCGTCATTGCTCGTCCTTTCGCGCCGGTTCAGTTGTTCTACAAACGAACCTAGGCGCGAACGGAAAGAATGGGAATGTTCATATCGCGAACAATGGTATGACCACAGCGGTCATACCATTTGTCAGGCTTCGAGCGGTTCGGCGAAGACCTCACGAGCAGCGGAAACGAGTTCATCGAGGTCACCGCCGTGGGCGCGGTCGTGCCGCCAGAGCAGGCCGGTGTCCAGGCGCGGGTGGAAGTCGGCGAACGGCAGCACCGTCACGTTCGCCAGCTTGTAGCCGTGCATGGGACTACGCGAATCGAGCATGGAAATACTGAAAGCAAGCCCCTCGGAAATGAGCTCAGAAACTCCGCCATATCCGGCGCCGGTCAGCCGAATGCGTTTTTTCACCCCGAGCTCGGCCAACTGGCCGTCGAGCCGCTCGAAGTAGCCGGGCATCTCCCCGGCCGGACCGGCCACGTAGGAGAGGTCGGCCAGCTCGGCCAGCGTGACCGAGTCCCGCCCGGCGAAGGCGTCCGCGGGCACCACCGCGCCGAGCCGTTCGGACATCGCCGGCAGCTGCTCCAGCGCCGGATCGGCCACCGGCAACCTGACCAGTGCCAGCGCCAGCTTGCCCTCGCGCACCGCGGTGACCAGGTCGGGGGTCGCGCCCGGCCACCGCTTGAGCTCGAAGCGCTCGCGGACCCGCCCGGCCAGCTCGTTGATCCGCTCGCGCAGGTCGGGGTGCACGCCGGAGGGCAGGCCGAGGAACACGGTGCCGCGGCCCTGCCCGGTCGCCTCCCGCAGCCGCCACGGGATGGAGTTGACCCGCTCCAGCACCTCGCGCGCCATCGGCAGCAGCGCAGCCCCGGCCGGGGTGAGCGCGACGTGGTGGGTGTCCCGGTCGAAGAGCCGCTGCCCCAGCTCGTGCTCCAGGTCCTTGATCCGCTGGCTCAGCGGGGAGGCCGCCATGTGCAGCCTGCGCGCGGCGGCCGCGAAGTTGAGCTCCTCGGCCACCGCGAGGAAGTAGCGCAGGTGCAGCATCTCCACGGTCGCCAACCCTATAAAGCCGACCGGCAGTCCACAATGGATGCCGATGCCGGTCAGCATCCCGCTCGACTCAGCCCTTGCCCCAGAAAGCGTCCTCGGCCTCCGGGTCAGGGGAGAACAGCCACGCCTCGGCGATCCGGTCGCCTTCAATCCGCAGCAGGTCGAGCCCGTGCTGGGACATGGTCGCGCCCTCGCGCCGGCCGGTGAAGTGCACCGGCGCCGCGACCACCGACCCGTTGACCATGGGGGCCGCGGTCAGCGAGAGCGCGAAGGTGCCTTCGCTGACGGCCATCATGGCGCCGATCATCTCGCCGACCGCGGCACTGCCGTGATGGACGCCGGAGAACTGGTTGCCGCCCGGCTGGTGCCAGACGATGTCGTCGGCGAACATGCCGGCGACGGTGGCGAAGTCCTTGGCGGACAACGCGTCGAAGTACTTGGCGGCAACGGCGAGCGGGTCGGTCGACTTGGCCATCGGAGATCTCCTTGGGGTGAGTTCCAGGTACCGGCCAATAGTGACTATTCGTAACCAGTCACCTCAACGTAACTAACACGAGTATGTGACCGGCGTCACCCGAAGAAGTGTCCACTCTGGACTGGAGTTCGCAGGCCTCGCGGGCGGTGAGCACCTCGGCGGCGTGCTCCTCGGCCCATCGCCCCAGCGCGTGCAGCGGCTCGTGCAGCGGCTCGCCCAGCGCGGTCAGCTCGTACTCGACCCTCGGCGGGATCTCGGCGCAGGCGTGGCGGCTGACCAGCCCGTCGCATCAACCGCCCCGGCCGTGTCACGGTTTCGCGCTCAGGCGGGTTTGTGCCCCTCCCCCATAGCCCGGCCTGCCGCCCGCAGCTTGCCCAGGGTCACGGAGAACTGCTTGAGGGAGCGCTCGGGGACCACCGACCCGAGCCGGACTTCCAGCTCAGCCTCGAAGACCCCGGTGGCCTTGGCGAGCAGGCGGCTCCCGGCGGCGGTGAGCTCGACGATCGAGGATCGGCGGTCGTCCGGGTTGGCCCGGCGCTTGCAGTGCCGGGCCGCCTCGACCCGGTCGACCACCTTGCTCACCCCGCCGACTGTGATCCCCAGATCCGCGGCGATGTCCTGCACCCGGCAGCCCGGGTGCCGCGCGATGACCCGCATCACCTCAAACCAGGTCACCTGCAGGTCGCACTCCGCGCGCAGCCGCCGGTCGACGGCGTCCCACAGCTCCATCTCGTAGTGGATCAGGTCGTGGTACAGCGACTTCAGGTCGACCATCGTGCTTCTTCCAGAGAACCATCTTCCGCGGACACCTCATTCTACGTAGCCAAGGCGGATCGGGTTGATGCCGGTCAGGGTGGGCACCACCGGCTGGATGCTGCCGTCGCGGTTGAAGCGCATCCGGTCGATGGCGGTCTCCCGGTGCGTGCCGTCCCCGCCGGGGATGGCGAAGCGGTGGTAGGCGATGTACCAACTGTCCGAACCGGGCACGCGCAGCACCGAGTGGTGCCCGGTGCCCTTGATACCTTGGTCCAGCCGCTTGCTCAGGATGACTCCGCGCTTGGTCCACGGGCCGACCGGGGACGGGCCGGTGGCGTAGGCGACCCGGTAGTCCTCGCTGCGGGTGTCCCCCTCCGACCACATGAAGTAGTAGGTGCCCCTGCGTTTGAACACGAACGAGCCCTCGTTGTAGTCCTGGGGTTTGTGCGTGCGCACCTTCGCCGGGTCGAAGGAGACCATGTCCGGGTTGAGCGGCACCTGGTGGGAACCGCCCTGGCCCCAGTACAGGTAGCTGCGGCCGTCGTCATCGGTGAAGACCATCGGGTCGATCATCTGACCGCCGTAGGTCCCGGCGCTCACGAGGGGTTTGCCCAGCGCGTCCTTGAACGGGCCGGTCGGTGAGTCCGAGACGGCGACACCGAGGTGCTTGCCGGTGTCGCCGGTGGCCTTGCCGCCGCTGAAGTAGAAGTAGTACTTGCCGTTCTTCTGCGCCATCGCCGGGGCCCAGGCGAACTTGTCCGCCCAGGAGATGTCCTTGTCCAGGTCCAGGATGACGCCGTGGTTCCGCCAGTGCACCAGGTCGGTGCTGGAGTAGGCGGAGAAGGTGCTGCCGCCCCAGCCGGGGAAGCCGTCGGTGGTCGGGTACAGGTAGAACCGGCCACCGGCGGCGGTGAGGTGCGGGTCGGCGGTCAGGCCGGGCAGCGCGGGATTGCCCATGGCCGTCCCGCTTTCGGCCGCCGCGGGCAGTGCGCCGCTGAGCAGGGACAGCCCAGTGACGGTCGCGCTCAGGCTGAGGAACGCGCGTCGTGGCAAGGTCATGACGGACTCCGTAGGTGCGGGGGCGGGCGTCACGGGTTGAGGAAGCTGGCGTGCGGCGGCTGGTTGTAGGCGGTGTTCTGCCAGGCAACGGCCAGCCGGTACTGACGGTCCTGCATCAACGACGCGCGGCTGATCGTGGTCGGAGTGGTGGTGGAGTAGATGCGCAGCGCTCGGTTGTCACTGGTGCGCCAGATGACCTCCTCCCGCCAGTCGCCCAGGATGTCGGCCTGTAGCACCGGGGTGGACTTGGTGCCGTTGTTGGACGAGACCCCCGAACCGGTCAACAAACGCGTGTCGCCGCCGGTGCCGTACTTGCTGATCTGCGTGCCATCCAGCAACTCCCGCTGAGCGTCGCCGTCCCACCAGATCACGAAGTTCTGCGAGCCCGGCTTACGCGCGGCCACCTGGTTGCCGTTGGCCGCACTGCGCAACCCGCCCACCGCCCCGGACCAGATCTCGGCACCAGGACTACCCGCCCACACATCCGCGGCCACCCCTCGGCCGTTGTCGCAGTTGCACGCCGGAGCCCGGTAGATCACCTGACCGGTGCGCGCGTCGTGCACATCCATCGCGGGCTGGCTGCCCGACTCATGCACGGTGAACACCTCCTGCCCCGGCCGGCCCGGCACCAAGTCGCTGACATGCAGCGCGTCACCGTGACCGAAACCGGTGCGATACATCAACGCGCCGTTGTCATCGATGGTGGCCGAACCGTAAATGATCTCATCCCGGCCGTCGCCATCCACATCGGCTACTGACAGGTTGTGGTTGCCCTGCCCGTAAGCCCCGCCGCTGCGACCGGAGTCATAGGTCCAGCGCCGGGTCAGCTGCCCGCCCCGGAAGTCCCACGCCGAGACCACCGCGCGGGTGTAGTAGCCGCGCGCCATGATGATGCTGGGCCGCGCACCGTCCACAAAGGCCGTGCCGGCCAGGAACCGGTCGGAGCGGTTGCCGTAGTTGTCACCCCAGTCGGAGACGTTGCCGCGCGGCGGGATGTAGTTCTCGGTGTCCAGGATCGCACCGTCGGTGCCGCGGAAGACGGTCAGGAACTCCGGTCCGGCCAGCACATAGCCGCTGGAGTTGCGGTGGTCGGCGTTGGCGTTACCGATCACCTGACCGGTGCCCGACCGCGTGCCGTCGGCGGTCTTGACCGCGAGCTCGGCCTTGCCGTCGCCGTCGTAGTCAAAGACCTGGAACTGGGTGTAGTGCGCGCCGGAGCGGATGTTGCGGCCCAGGTCGATCCGCCACAATCGTTTGCCGTCGAGCTTGTAGGCATCCAGGATCGTGTTGCCGGTGTGGCCGGCGTGGGCGTTGTCCTTGGCGTTGGTGGGGTTCCACTTCAGCACGATCTCGTACTGCCCGTCACCGTCGAGGTCGCCGACACTGGCGTCGTTGGCCTCATAGGTGTAGGCGCCTGAGGAGGTCGAGCCACCGGGCGGGATCTGCAACGGCACATCCCGCGTGCTGGCGGTGACCCCGAGTTCTCCCTCGGTGTGGGCGGCCATCCGCAGCGGCGGCGTGGTGGGGCCGGTGCTGCGCTGCTCGACGCCGTTGACCACCGGGCGTACCTCGTAGCTCGCCTCGGCCGGGGCTCCGGTGTCCTGGAAGTTGGTGGCAGAGACGGGTTTCGCGGTCACCTTCACACCGTCGCGGTAGACGAGGAACTCGGTGGCGGGGGCTTCCCCTGCGGCGAGCCGCCAGCTGAGGAAGTTGCCGGTGCCGGTGTGCACACTGATCAGGCCGCGGTCGAGCTTCTCCGCCTGCGCGGCGGCGGGTGCGGCGGCGGTGGCGGGGTACACCGCGGCGGTGGCCACCAGGGCCGAGGACGTTGTGATGAGCAGTGCACGCATCACCGTTGACTTGTGCATGGCAGGGTCCGTTCGTCGAAGTGGTTACTGAAGGGTTCCTGGTGCGGGTGGCGTCTGGTCGGTCACCCGCCACCGCTGGCTCGGCGCGGAGGAGGGGTCGGCGGTGGTCACCGAGGCGCCGTCGGCGGTGGACTGCCCGGCCACGTCGAGCACCCGGCCGGTGGCCGCGTTGACGAAGGTCCAGCTGCCGTCGCCGGTGGTCGACATGATCCACTGCGCGGCCGGACTCGCCGGGGTGCCCGTCCGTTCCAGCACGGCGGCGTTGCCCCTGGCCGCGATCCGGGTGCCGCTGCTCAGGTGGACTATCTCGTGCCGTTCGCGGTTTCCGTTGGCGCCACCCAGTTTCCGCACCGACCACTGCTGCGCCGCGCGGCCGGCGTCGCTGGTGCGGATGACCACCTCGGTCCCGCTCGCGGCGGGCGTCATCGACTTGCCGCTGGCCACCCCCGGCAGCTGGTACCGGTGGCCGGGCTGGATCAGGGCGGCACCCTTGGCCACGCCGGAGACGCCGTCCACGAGGAAGGTGGTGACCGACTTCGCGGGCACGGTCAGCTTCGCCGACCCGCCGGAGACGCGCACCGGGTTGCCGCGCACGAGCGCGCCCGCCGTGCTGGTGACCACCGGGGTCACCGAGGCCTGCGGCGAGATCTGCCCGAACCGGGACAGGTCAAGGGTCACCGTGCGGGTGGCGGCGCCGTTGTTGACGTGCACCACCTTCGCCTGCGCGCCGGAGCGCGGCACCGCGGCCACGGTGGCGGGCTGGTCGGTCTTGACGAAGCGGTCGCCGGGCCGGATGTGGTGGGTGAAGTTGCGGATGGTGTGGAACTTGGTGTTGGTCCGGATCGGGCAGGTCTGCAAGGTGTCCTTGGCCGTGCAGGTGAACGGCACGTGGATGCTGCCCCAGTTCTTGCCCGCGCTCACCTGCGGGCCGGCGTCCTCGATCGGCTGCCACAGCACCCAGGCCGTGGGTTCCAGCTCGCGGATGTCCTCCACCATGCGGGTGGCGATGCCCAGTCCGGGTTCCATGCCGGTGTAGTCGGTGCCGGTGCCCCAGGTGCCTTCGATCTCGCTCATCCACAGGTCGCGGTGCGCGCCCTTGGCGATGTCACGGGCGCTGGTGCGCTGGCCGGTGCCGTAGGTGTGCACGTTGAGCTGGCCGATCACGTCGCGGGCCGGGCCGTAGCCCTGCCAGTTGCGCGCGAAGATGCCGGGGTTGGTCTCGTCCATCGCGGAGACCTCGGTGCGCGAGCTGAGCCGGTCCAGGGCACGCCGCGCGGCCAGCAGCACCTGCTGTTGCAGGCCGGGCCCGGCGTGCGCGCCCTCCTGCCGCCCGCCGGTCGGCTGGCCGTCCGGGCCGAGCTGGGTGCCCCAGTAGTTGGTGTTCGGCTCGTTGAGCGGGGCGAGGGTGCCGAACTTGATGCCGTGCGCGCGTTCCAGGTGGGCGCTCACCCGCGCCAGGTAGGTGGCGAAGTCCTCGACCCGGTCCGGGCGGATCTGGTCGGTGTTCGGGTTGAAGCCGCCGGAGACGTAGCCGCTGACGGTCTGGAACCAGGGCGGGGAGTTGCTGAATGCCTCCCAGTGGGTCACCTTTCGCTTGATCGCCTCGACCCACCAGCGCTGGTTGGCGTCGGCGTCGAGGTTCCAGTGCGCGGGGTTGTCCGGCCGCCACCAGTCCTTGTCCTTCTGGGTGGTGCCTGGAGGGGCTTTCCAGAAGCCCTCCATGGTCGCGCCCTTCTTCATGTAGTCCTTGCGGACGTCCGGGGCGTTGCCGCCGCCGATGTTGTAGCGGGCGATGTTCAGGCGCAGACCGTCCTCGCCGAAGAGCAGGTCCACCAGCTTGCGGCGGATCGGCTCCGGGTAGCCGCCGGTGGCGTTGGCGAACCAGACCAGGCTGGTGCCCCAGCCCTCGAACTCCTGCTGCTGGTAGGAGGGATCGACGCGCACGGTGACCGCGTCGCTCGGCGCCGCGGCGGCCGGGAGGACCGCGCCGGCCACCAGGCTGGCGGTGAGCGCGAGTGCGCGGAACAGACGGCCTCTGCTGGTCATGGGCATCCTTGGTGGTGTGCTCAGCCGAGACGGAAGTCGGCGACCCGGATCGGTGAAGGCGTGCTGCCACTGGAGGTCTGCTGGTACTGCACGGAGAGAATCCCTTGCGTGGTAAGGCGGGAGGCGTCCACGTTGACCTCGCCGAAGGCGCGCAGCCCTGCCCCGTCGAACACCAGCCGCCAGTCCGTCCACCCGCTCGCCTTGCTGGCAGACACGATCCGGCCGCCCGGCATAACGAGGTAAGCGCTTTCCATCCGGTCAAGAACGATCTTGCTGCGCTGGGTGTGGTTCGGTGCGATCGGCACTTCCCGCTTGGTCCAGCCGCCGCCGGCGCCGCGGACGAGGTGGAAGGCGCGGCCGTGCTGGGCGCGCTGCCGCGCGTAGTCGGTGACGCACTGGGTGAACCGGCCGGGCACGTAGCTGATCACCACGTGCGGCGTGCCCGCCGCGTCGACCGCCTGGCTCTCCTGGTTCATCAGCCCGTGGTTGGGGCCAAGCGGATCGGCCACCAGGCCGGGTGAGCCGACGCTCACCCTGGTGCCGCCGGTGGTGCCCACCACCGCGCCCGCGCCGTTGCGCCAGGTGCGGCCGCGGTCGTCGCTGTAGACGTAGCCGGTGTCGTGGTTGGTCAGCCCGCCCAGCGCGCACAGCACGCCGGCGTTGCCCTCGCGCCAGGTGAACGCAGCGTGCAGCCGTCCGTTCCGGTCGTAGGTCAGGCCGTGCAGGTACATGTTCCTGGTGCCGGAGACCACGCCGTTGGGGCCGGTGTAGGAGCCGGTCGCCGAGGTCCAGGCGCCGAGCTTGCGCCAGGTCCCGCCGGAGTACTCGGCCAGCTCGTTGACGCCGTTGCCGGAACCGCCGGTGCGGTAGCTGAACTGGAGCCTGCCCTCGGGCGTGACCAGGAACCTCGGGTAGGTCATCGCGCCCAGCTCGACCTCGCCGAGGGTGCGCCGCACCGAGCCGAAGGCGGCCGCCCGCCAGGGCTGCCCGCCAGCGGCCAGGCCGGGGGCGGACCGCAGGTAGTGCAGGCGGGTGTTGTGCGTGTCCAGCGCGACGTGCACGGTGTCGTCCTGCGGCGAGATGCCGAGGGAGATCACGTTGTGCGAGTCGTCGACGCTGAGCCGGTGCGGCAGCGTCACCGTCTCCCACTGGGTGCCGCCCACCGGCCGCCGGGCGATCACCGCGTGGCGGCTCGCGGTGTACCAGGTGGCGTACTGGTGACCCTTGTGGGTCAGGATCGCCTCCTGCTGGAAGGAGTTGTTGTTCACCACGCCGTCGTAGGAGACGAAGTACAGCGCCGAGGAGTCCAGCAGCGTGTCCGAGACCAGCCGCGCCTGCGGCTGCGCCACCGCGGTGCCCGGCACGGCCAGCGATCCCGCCAGCAGCGCCGCGCTCAGCACGACGGCCCGCACCACCCGCCGCCCGCTCATGCCCTGGTCCGTCCGATGTAGACGTTGCGGGCGCGGTACACCGTGTCCCCGCCGGGTCCCGGACTGCCCGAGGAGCCTTCCATCTGCAGGTTGAGGATCACCCACAGTGGCTGGCCGACGAAGTTCCGGCCGGTGTGCTTGGCGATCCACTTCCCGTCCAGGTAGTAGTGGATCTCCACGTCGGTGCCGTTCACCTTGGTGATCCAGGCCCGGTAGGTGTGCCAGGAACCGGGCGAGGACACCCCGACGGTCGTGGTGGAGACGTCACTGGCGGAGCGGAAGGTGTTGAACCAGTTGCGGTTGTCGCCCTTGAACTCCAGGATGTCGCTCTCCGGCGGCCAGCTGCGCACGCCGGTCAGCCAGAACGCCGGCCAGGTCCCGCGCGTCGACGGGGCCTGGAACTCGCCCCTGACCTCGTAGTTCGGGAACGCCTCGGTGACCAGCACCTGGTCCTTGGCGTGGATCGCGCCGGAGTGGTAGCGGATGGGCAGGTGCGGGGAGGCCGAGCTGTTGCCCTCGTTCCAGGAGATCCGCGAGGCGCGCAGCGTCAGCACGCCACCGGAGAGCGAGACGTGGTTGTGGTCGCTGGCGCTGGCGTACATCCGCGCCGAGCCGTTGTGGTCCGAACCCCAGGGGTAGCGGTAGTTCCACTCCGACTCCAGCGCGCCGTAGCCGCCGAAGGAGCTGGGCGTGACGACGTCCTCCCAGGTCGCCGCCCGGCCGAGCCCTGGACTGGCCAGGCTCGCCGTGACCAGCAGGGCCAGTGTCGCTGCTGTGATGCGCATGGTGGTGCCACCCTTCACTTCGGCGGCGGAACTGGGGACAGCGTGCCGGATCGTGAGCCGAATTGTCCAGGGCAAACTGTTGCGCCACAACGGTTTCGTCGAATCGACACCACATTCGACGACGGATTCGACACTTCGGGGGTCAGCGTTCGACGGCGAGTTCCGCGATCCGCAGGAAGCCGTGCGCGGTGCCCGGAGCGCGACTGGTGAGGTCCAGCCGGATGCGGCTGGTGCGCACCGGGCCGAAGGTGATCCTGGTCGGCTGCCCGGACTCAGTCGCCCAGGTGATCTTCGCATCGCGCACCGGGACGAACGCGCGCCCGTCCCAATAGGACACTCCGATGCTCGCGGGCAGGGCGTGCGCGGCGTCGGTGATGAACGAGGCCGCCACCGAGCCGACCGGCCCGGCGTCCAGCCCGGACACCGACACCCAGGCCGCCGGGTGCGCCCGGCTCACCTCGGGCAGCAGGGCGGTGGCGCGCTTGCGGTAGCGGTTCGACCAGCCGGTGGCCGGGTCACCGTCGAGCATCGCGGCCGGCACCGTGTCCACCGCGCCCGAGTAGCTCGCATCCGCCGCCGCGACCGGGGCCTCCGGTGGCGCTGCTGGGGGTTCGGGTTCGGCGGTTCCCGCCCGGCCGCCGGTGGCCGGGACGATCGCGATCCCGGTCCGCAGGCCCGGCGCGCTCGCGGTGATGGCCACGCCCGGTGTGCCGCGGCCGGACCGGACGATGGCCAGTGCCTTGCCGTTGAACGCGGTTCGCGAGCCCGCCTGGTAGTTCTCCGCGCTTTCCTGACGCCCGTTGTCCAGCCCCGCCAGGCTGCCACCGTTGACCCGGAAGGAGATCAGGTTGTCCGCCCCCGGCACGACCACCCCGGCCGCGTCGACGACCTCGGCGGTGACGAAGGTGTGTGCTTTGCCGTCGGCCTTGGTGGCCTTGCGGTCGGGGGTCAGCTTGATCGCGTGTGGTGCGCCCGCGGTGCGGACCTCATCCCTGGCGACCTCAGTACCGCCACGCTTGGCGACAGCGACCAGCCGACCGGGCTGGAAGGGCACCGACCACGTGAGGTGTAGCTTGCCCGCGCTGCCGTTCGGGCTGGTGTAGCTGCCCGGGAAACGGCCAGTGGTGACGGTCTTGTCGTCTCCGGTCGCTTCGGTGGTCTCCAGGTAGCGGGTGCCGCCGGTGGTGGTCTTGGTGTCGAACTTGCGTTCCCCCAACGATTTGCCGTTGAGGAACAGCTCCACGGTGTCGGCGTTGCTGTAGGCCCAGACCGAGACCTGGTCGCCGGGTTTGTGGTCGGTCCAGTTCATCGGCAGCAGGTGCACCATCGGTTCGGTGGACCACTGGCTGCGGAACAGGTGGTAGAAGTCCTTGGCGAACCCGGCGGTGTCCACCGCGCCGAAGAACGAGGCCTTCACCGGGAACACGTCATACGGCGTGGGCTCGCCGAGGTAGTCGATGCCGGTCCACAGGAACTGCCCGGCGAACCACTTGCGGTCCCGGTCCTTCTTCAGCCCGTACTCACCGCTGTAGGTCCAGTACTCCAGGTTGTTGTCGTACGAGGACGTGTTCCGCTTGCCGGGCGTGTAGTTCTCCCCGGTGTTGAGCTGGTCCGGGTCCTGGTAGTAGCCGCGGGTGGAGGTCGAGGAGGAGGACTCGCTCTCGAAGAAGAACTTGGTGGGATAGCGGGCGTGCAGCGCATCGGTGGAGACCGCGGTGTTGTAGTTCAGGCCCATGCCGTCGAGCAGCTTCAGGATCTCGTCCTGCGGAGATCCGGCCGTGGGCACCCGGTGGTACTTGTTCGAGCCCATCACGATCGGCCGGGTGGGGTCGACCGCCCGCACGTCCTCGATGAGCCGTTGGGCGATCGGGATGCCGATCGCCAGCGTGGTGTCGTGGATCTCGTTGCCGATGGACCACATCACGACAGACGGGGAGTTCTTGGCCGCGTGCACCATCTCCCGGATGTCGGCGCTGCTGTGCGCGTCGAAGAAGCGGCCGTAGTCGAACTGGGTCTTCGGCGTGCGCCAGGTGTCGAATGCCTCGATCTGCAACAGCAGACCCAGTTCCTCGCAGGCCTGGGTGAACTCCGGGGCGGGTGGGTTGTGCGAGGTGCGCACGGCGTTGACGCCCATGCTCTTCATGATCTGCAACTGCCGGACGATCGCGTCCTTGCTGGTCGCGGAGCCGAGAGCGCCGAGGTCGTGGTGCAGGTTGACGCCCTTGAGCTTGGTCTCCTTGCCGTTGAGGGAGAAGCCGTTGTCCGGGTGGAAGGCGAAGTACCGGATGCCGGTGCGGGTGGACACCCGGTCCACCACCTTGCCAGCCACCACAACCTCGGTGTCCACTGTGTACAGATGTGGCCGCTCGGCCGACCACAGCACCGGCTGGTCGATCCGCACATCGGTGCTCGCGGTGCCCGGCTCCGGGCCGAGGTCGGCCCGTGCGCTCCCCCGGCCCACCACCTTGCCGGTCGCATCCTTGACCGTGGCGGTGATGTCGGCCTGGACCGGGGAGTTCTCGCTGACCGCGCCGGTCTGCACGCGCATGGTGGCGAAACCGGAACCGATGGTGTTCGCCAGGTCGGGGGTGGTCACGGTCACGCCGTGGCGGGTGACGTGCACAGGGTCGGTGACGACGAGGCGGACGTCGCGGTAGATGCCGCTGCCGGAGTACCAGCGGCTGCTGGGGATCTGGTTGCGGGCCCGGACGCTGAGCACGTCCGGGGTGCCGTTGGTGTGGGCGTGCGGGGTGAGATCGAGGGCGAAGCCGGTGTAGCCGTAGGGGTGGCGGCCGATCAGCTTGCCGTTGAGGTAGACCTCGGCGTCCATGTAGACACCGTCAAACTCCACCGCCACCTTCTTGCCCGCGACCGTGGGTGGCAGGGTGAAGGTCTTGCGGTACCAGCCCAGTCCGCCGGGCAGGAACGCGGTGCCGGCGATGGTGTGCGCGTTCTGCACCGGATTGAGTCCGATGCTCCAGTCGTGCGGCAGCCGCGCGTCGGTCCACAATGGACTGCGTGGGTCCGGCTGGGGCGCCTCCGCGCCGGTGGTGTTGACCAGGGCGAAGCGCCAGCCCTCGGTGAAGTCCACCGCCCGGTCGACCGGCCGGACCTGTTCGCCCGGTTCGGCTTGCGCCGCCACGGGCGCGCCGCACATCCCCACGGCGACCACACCGCCGAGGAGCAGTGCCCACCATTGCCTTGTCCGTCGCCGCAATGACATCGCAACCGTCCCGTGAGTCGAAGAAGAACCCGTGCTAGCGAGGCGAAGCCGAGGACCTGGCGCGGTGGCTCTCCGGCGGCCCGAGGTAGCTTTCGGCCAGCCCGCCGGTGTCCACCACCAGCTTCTGCACCACCACGGTCGGGTCCACCATCCAGAACTTGACCGTGTGCGCGCCCGGCTTGTCCACGGTGAACGTGGTCGCGCTGCGGTTGACCGCGTCGGCGGTGTGCAGGCCCCACAACGCGTTCATGGTCGTGTCGTCCACGCCCGCGGTGGTGTTCACGATCTTCGCGGGCTGGTCGTCGATGGAGACCGCGTACCGGATCCCGTTGCCGTACAGCACGTTGTTCCGCGGCGAGAGGTAGGACCACACGGTGACCGGTCCCGCGGCGCGCAGGTTGATCCGGTACTCCAGCCGGGGACCCGTCCCCGGGGTCTGCGCGGCCGCGGTGGGCGGGTCCGGGGTCATGCCCGAACCGGTGCGGCCCAGATCGGGCACCCGCAGCCAGGACACGCCGTTGCCGCCGACCGCCGCGGAGTGGTGGTCCGCCTCCATCGAGACATACCCGTTGGCCTCGACAAAACCGGTTGCAGGCGCGGGGCCCGCCGGATTGTCCAGCACGGCCTCGACCGTGACGGTGCGCCCAGCCCCGGTCACCGTGATCGGCACCCGGAACGTCCCCCACGGCGCTCGGGCCCAGTCCACCCGGATCGTTGCCCGCACCTGCTTGCCAACGGCGCCCTCGGCCGGGGTCGCGGTCAGCCACGGCACCGAGGTGCTGATGCGGTAGTCGAACGCGGTGGCGCCCCGGTTGAACACCTCGATGTGCTGCTCCGGCTGGGTCTGGTGCGGGCTGAACGCGGGCAGCACCGGCGCGGCGGCCGAGTTCGGCCACCAGTCCCGCGAACCCACGATCGCCACGCCCAGCTCGGCCGCGGCCGGCACGGAGACCCGTTGTGGCCGTGGGTAGATCTCATCCGGCGCGGGCGGGGACTGCCAGCTGGCGTCCTTGCCGTAGCGCTCCTTGTCCCCGTAGCCGAACTTGGTCTGGGTCTGCCAGCCGCGCCACTTACCGCCGGCCAGGGTGTTGTTGTAGTGCTCCGACATGGCCTTGTCCTCGGCCAGCCGGGCCGCGGCCAGGTCGGCCATGTCGTTGGCGGCCGCGCGGCCCTGGGTCCAGTACCGGCGGTTGAGGAACTGCGCCTGGCGCAACGCGTAGAGGTTCGCGGTGGCCTTGATCGGGTAGAAGGCGAGCTGGTAATAGGCGTCCTGGTCGGCGCGCGGCAGGGTGGCCCTGACCGACTCGGCCCTGGCGGCCAGCGACTGCCACTCGGCGGTGACCCGTTCCAGCTCCGCGTAGTTCTCGATGCTGAACGGGGTGGTGGTGTCGTCGGTGGTGACCGCGCCGGTGGCGGTGCGGGTCATCTTCCGGTTGGTGGACTCGGGTTTGCGGCGTGCTTGCAGCTGCCCGTAGGTGTGCAGCAGCCCGGCCACCGCCGGGGCCGCGGCGGTGGCGAAGTTCTGCGCCGCGAACTCCCGCTCCCAGTCGTCGATCCGGTCGGCGGTCAGCGCGGCCGGGTTCCAGGCGTAGTCGAGGAAGAACTGGGTCGGCCGCTCCATGTTCTTCAGGTCGCCGACGTTGGCCACCCAGAGCCGGTCCACCCCGTAGGCGTGCGAGGTGCGCAGCTGCTCCCAGGTGCCGGCCAGGTTGACCGTGTCCGCCCACTTGTAGTTGCGGCTGCCGCCCACGTAGTCGAAGTGGTAGTACAGGCCGTAGCCCCCGGCGTGCGGCGGCAGGTTCTGCTGGGGCAGCTTGCGCATGTTGCCCCAGTTGTCGTCGGCGAAGACCACGGTGACGTCGTCTGGCGCGCGCAAACCCTTGTCCCAGTAGCGCTGGACCTCCTTGTAGAGGGTCCAGACCTGCGGCACCTCCGCGACCGGGCGGCCCGCCTCCTCGGTGAGGATCTGGCGCTGGGTCGCGATGATCTTCTCCATCAGCTCGATCGCGTCGCCGTCGGGCAGCTTGGTGTCGCCGTTGCCGCGCATACCCAGGGTGACCACGCCCTCGAAGTCCTGGGCGCGCATGCGGCGGATGCCTTCCCGCCAGTACGCCTTGACCGCCTCGGGGTTGCGCACGAAGCTCCACTCGCCGGTGCCGCCGTGCGCGCGCGGGTTCCGGTTCCACTCCTCGATGCCGCGCATCATCGGCGCCTCGTGCGAGCTGCCCATGACCACTCCGTAGCGGGTCGCGGTGGCGTGGTTGGCCGGATCGTCCTCGGCGAAGGCCCTGCCCCAGACCGCCGGCCACAGGTAGTTGGCCTTCAGCCGCAGCATGACCTCGAAGACCTTCTCGTAGTACCGGCTGTTGAGGCCGTTGGGGTGGCCAGGGGCCTTGCCCGGACCGAACTGCCCCGGTGCCCAGGTCCCGGTCTGCGGGTCCTCGTCGTTGACGAAGAAGCCGCGGTAGCGCACCGCGGGCGTGCCCTGGCTGTGCCTGCCCGGCCGCACGTACAGGGCGCTGTGCTGCCGGGCCGGCACGTCGTTCCACCAGTGCCATGGCGAGACGCCGATCCGCCTGGACACGTCGTAGACCCCGTAGATGGTGCCCCGCTGGTCGCTGCCCGCGATCACCAGCGCTCTGTCCACAGTGGGCAGTGGGTTGGCCACCACCTGTTGCAGCGAGGTCTCCCACTTCCCGGCGATGCCACTGACGTCCAGCTTCCCGGCGGCGACCAGGCCGTCGATCAGCGGGCTCTTGCCGATGGTGCCGATCAGCACGACCTGGCTCTGCCGCGGCACCTGGTCCACCGACACGGCGGGCCGGACCCCGGTGACCCGGCCGACGTCCTCGCGCAGGTCGCCGACCACCCTGACCACGCCGGGGTGGTCCGCGGCGCTGACCACCAGCGGCGCGGCCCGGCCCGCCGCGGCGAGGGTGAACCCGTCGCGCACCGGGGTGTGGCTGAGGTAGCCGTCACCCGGCGCCTGTGCCTGGGCGGCCGGCACCGGCTGGGCCAGCGGCAGCACGAGCACGGCAGCGGCCAGCCAGAGCGCCGGCCGCGCCCGGAGAACCCGCGAAGACCTCGGTCGATACCGCATGCTGCTACCTCGCAGTCAGGAAGTCCCCGGGCGTAAGCGTTTTCGACCGTATGGGCGTCGGTTTTGCCTGGTCAAGAATTCCGCGCCGGAAAAGGAGTTCGACGCGGAATTCGACGGTTCATTTCGACTGCCTGACCGCCGTCCAGCGCTGGTTGTCCTTGGAGGTCGGCTGGTACAGGCCGATCCGCGCGCCGTCGGCCTGCGACTCGCCGGTCACGTCGAGCACCGCGCCGGTGCCCGCGTTGACGAAGGTCCAGCTGCCGTCGCCGGTGGAGGAGGGAATCCACCGGGCCTCCGGGCCGTCGGCCGCGCCGGGCCGCAGCACCACCGCGCCCCCGGCCGCGGCCAGACGCTGCCCGGTGGCGGCGTTGACCACCGCGAACTGGGCCCGGTTGCCGTAGCCACCGGACTTGCGCTCCAGCCGCCACACCTGGTCCGCGGCCGCCGGGTCGGTGGTGCGCTGCACCAGGTCCGGGCCGGCGGGTGCGAGCGACTTGCCGCTCTGCGCGCCGGTCAGGCGGTACTCGCCGCCCAGCGCGGCCGCACCGCGCACACCGCTCACCCCGCGCACCTGGAACGTGGTGACCGAGCGGGCGGGCACGGTCAGCGTGGCCTTGCCCTCGCGCACCCGCACCGCGGCCCCTTCGACCAGCGCGCCGCGTGCGTCGGTGACCACCGGCCGTACGCTGGCGTATGGCGACACCGAGGCGAACCGGGACAGGTCGAGGTTCACCGTCTGCGCCTGGTCGGTCTTGTTCAGGTGCACCACCGAGGTCAGCTCCGCGCCGGGCCCGCGCACCGCGGCCACGTCGGTGGTGGTGTCCACCGCGACCAGCCGGTCGCCGGGCCTGATGTGGTGGGTGAAGTTGCGCAGGGTGTGGAACTTGGTGTTCACCCTGGGCGCGCAGGTGGCGAGGGTGTCCTTGGGCCCGCAGTTGAACGGGATCTGCACCACGCCCCAGTTCATGCCGGCCGGCGACTCGCCGCCGGGCTTCATGTTGTCGTAGTCCTCGATCGCCTGCCACAGCTGCCAGCTGCGCGGCTCCAGCTCACGCAGGTCGTCGATCACCCGCTCGGCGATGCCCAGGCCGGGGTCCATGCTGGTGAAGCTCTGCCCCGATCCCCAGGAGCCGTCCACCTCGCTCATCCACAGCGGCTTGTCCGCGCCCTTGGCGATGTCCCGGGCCGAGGTGCGGCGGCCGGTGCCATAGGTGTGCACGTTCAGCTGCCCCACCTTGGCGCGCACCTCGGCCGGGTAGCCCGCCCAGTTCTCGGCGAAGATGCCGGGGTTGGTCTCATCCGGCGCCGAGACGGCCGCCCGCAACGACTTCGCCCGCAGCGCCGCGGCCACCGGCGGGATGACCTTGGCCTGCAAGCCGGGGCTCATGTGCGCGCCCTCCTGGCGACCGCCGGTCGGGTCGCCGTTGGGGCCCAGGGTGGTGCGCCAGTACGGGGTGTTGGGCTCGTTGAACGGGTCCAGGGTGCCGAACCGGATGCCGTGCGCGCGTTCCAGCTCGACCATCGCCTGGGTCAGGTAGGCGGCGAAGTCCTCGATCCGGTCCACGCGCAGCTGGTCGGCCGAGGGGTCGAAGCCGCCGGAGACGTAGCCGCTGACGGTCTGGAACCAGGGCGGGGAGTTGCTGAAGGCCTCCCAGTGGGTCACCTTTGACTTGATCCGGTCCACCCACCAGCGCTGCCTGGGGTCGGCCGAGGGGTCGAACAGGCGCGGGTCGCCGGGCCGCCACCAGTCGGTGTCCTTGCGCGTGGTGCCCGCCGGCGCCCGCCACCAGCCGGGCACGGCCGCGCCGGGGCGGAGGTAGGGCGGCACGTCGGGGGCGTTGCCGCCGCCGATGTTGTAGCGCGCCATGTTCAGCCGCAGCCCCTGCTCGCTGAAGAGCAGCTCGGCCAGCCGGTCGCGGATCTCCGCGGGGTAGCCCCCGGTGGCGTTGGCGAACCAGATCAGGCTGGTGCCCCAGCCCTGGAACGGCTGCTGCTGGTAGGTCGGATCGGGCCGGACGGTGGTCGAGGGCACCGCCGCCGCGGCCGGTGTCACCACGGCGGCGAAGGCCACTGCCGACGCGGCAAGGATGCTGATCAGTCTGGTCATCGGGTCCCCGTCGGCCGTGTGATGTTTACGTAAACATCTAGCCCCCCAAGTGACCCCCGTCAAGTGGGGGGTTGGCAGCACACCCGGTATGCTGGGATGATTGACGAACCATTCGGCACGCAACGGCGCGCGTCTCAGAATGCGGAAATTCTTCAGAAATTCACGGCGCTGAACTCGACTTCGCCGAATCGCTGCTGGACAGTATGATCAAGGACGAGTCCGAGAGGGGAGGACAGTGCGCGCGGTCTTGCTCGCGATTGTGCTGAGCCTGCTGGGTGTGCTCACCCCGGCCTGTGCACCCCTCGTCGACAACGCCGCCGTGCTGCCATTGTCCGGCCCGCACAACCCCGAGCCGTCGAAGGAAAGCCACCACCCGGCGAAGGAAAGCCACAAGCCCGCCAAGGAAAGCCCGAAAGAGGAATTCCCGCGCAAGGCCGCCAGGGAGGCGCCCGCCCGCCTGGTCGCCCGCCGGCCCCGCCCGGCCACTGAACTCCTTGCCGCACAACGGCCCGCGCACGACATCCGGCCGGACGCGCACCGTCCGCCGCACCGGGTGCGACCGGCCGAGCACCTGCGCGAACTGACCTCACCTCCGGCATTACAGGTGTTCCGGAACTGATCAGCACGGATGTCGCTGAACAGTTGAACACACACAATGCACAGTGAGGGATCCCATGGATATCCGTCGCCTGATCGAACGTGCCCGCGAACACCCCGTCCGGCGTCCGGAGAACGCGGGCCGCAGCCTCGCGGCCGGTCAGCAGCCCACCGCCTTGTTCATCACCTGCGCGGACTCGCGCATCGTCCCCTCGGCCATCACCGGCGCCGAAGCGGGCAACCTGTTCGAACTGCGCACCGCCGGGAACGTCATTCCCGAATACCGCGAAGACGCCCCCACCAGCGAGATGGCGACGATCGAGTTCGCCGTGGTCGGGCTCCGGGTGCCCGAGGTGATCGTGTGCGGGCACTCGCACTGCGGCGCGGTCAGCGCGCTGCACGGCGCCGCGATCGACCACCTGCCCACCATGCGCGGCTGGCTCGCCCAACACCGCCTGCCCGCCGCGGCCACCGCGGCGGACCCGGCGCTGCGTGCGGAGGGACAGCGGCACCTGCTCGCGCAGCTGCGCACGCTGGAGGCGTACCCGTTCGTCCGCGAGCGGGTCGAGGCCGGTGAGCTGCGGGTGCACGGCTGGTTCTACGACATCGAGACCGGTGCCGTGCTGACCCCCGCCGCGGCCTCGACCTTCCAGCCCCTGTGAGGCCGACCGTGACCAGGACGATGGAACCCACTCAGCAACACACTCCCCCGCTGCGCCGCCCCGGCTGGCGGCAGACCATCGGCCAGGACCTCGGCGCCTCGCTGGTGGTGTTCCTGGTGGCCCTGCCGCTGTGCGTCGGCGTGGCGGTGGCCTCCGGCGTGCCCGCCGAGCTGGGCATCGTGACCGGCATCGTCGGCGGCATCGTGGTCGGCCTGTTGCCGGGCAGCAGCTTGCAGGTCAGCGGCCCGGCGGCCGGGCTCACCGTGCTGGTGGCCGACGCGGTGGCCAAGCACGGCCTCGGCGCGCTCGGCCTGATCGTGCTCGGCGCCGGGCTGTTGCAGGTGCTGCTCGGCGCGCTGCGCTGCGGCACCTGGTTCCGCGCCATCTCCCCCGCCGTCGTGCAGGGCATGCTGGCCGGCATCGGGCTGGTGCTCATCCTCGGCCAGCTCTACCCGTTAGCCGGCGCCGCCCAGCCGGCGAGCACCTGGGCGAAGGCGGCCGGGCTGCCGGGACTGGTGGAGTCGGCGCTGACCACCCCGGCCGGGCTGAGCGCCCTGGGGGTGGGCGTGCTCACCGTCGTGGTGATGACGCTGTGGCAGCGCGCGCCGCGGCGCCTGCGCACCGTGCCGGGGGTGCTGGTCGGCGTGGTCGTCGCGGCCGCTGTCGCGCTGGCCGCCGGGCTGGACGTGCAGCGCATCCAGGTGGGCAACCTGCTGGAGCAGGTCCAGCTGCCGAACTTCTCGCTGCTGGATGCCGGGGTGCTGGGCTCGGCGCTGGTGTTCGCGCTGGTGTCCTCGGCGGAGAGCCTGTTCAGCGCCGCCGCGGTGGACCGCATGCACAGCGGGCCGCGCACCCAGTACAACCAGGAGCTGGTCGCGCAGGGCGTGGGCAACACGGTGTGCGGCCTGCTGGGCGCGCTGCCGATGACCGCGGTGATCGTGCGCAGCGCGGCCAACGTCAACGCGGGCGCCCAGACCAAGGCCTCCCGGGTGCTGCACGGGGTGTGGCTGCTGCTGTTCGCGGCGCTGCTGCCGGGCCTGCTGACCTACCTGCCGGCCGCGGTGCTGGCCGCGCTGCTGGTGCACGCGGGCTGGAAGCTGCTGGGTCTGCGCGCGGTGGCGGAGATGCTGCGCACCGACCGGGCCGAGGGCGCCATCCTGGTGCTCACCGCGGGCTTGATCGTGAGCACCGACCTGCTCACCGGCACCCTGGCCGGGCTGCTGGCCGCGGTGCTCAAGACCGCGTGGGACGTCTCGCACCTGTCCGTGACGGTCACCCCGCAAGGCCCGGAGGACGAGGTGGTCGTGCTCCGCGGCAACGCGACCTTCCTGCGGCTGCCCAGGCTGCTCGCGGTGCTGGAAGGCCTGCCGCTGACCAAGCACGTGCGGCTGGACCTCACCGGCCTGCGACACCTCGACCAGGCCTGCGGCCAGGCCATCGACCACTGGGTGGCCCGGCACCGCGAGGCCGGGCTGGACGTGCACGTGGTCAAGGCGGACTGAGGCCCCGCGCCTGGGCCCGGTCACCGCGACCGGGCCCAGGCGACCCCCAGTCAACTTGGCAGGTAGATCACGCCCAGCTGGTCGACCTCCACGCCGGCCCGGCCGGTGAACCCGGCGATGCGCCAGCCCGGTGGCGCGGTGAACGTCACCGCGTCACCGGTCGGCCGCCCCGCGCTGGCCACCCGCCCCCGGTCGGTGGCCAGCTGCGCGGAGAAGACCCTGGTGCGGCCGGAGTGCTGGCCCTTGGTCAGGGTCAGCCGGACCAGGCGCTCACCGGGGTCCAGGGTCAACGTGCTGGCGCTGCCGCCGGAACCGCCGTGCCGCAGGGTGGTCCCGTCCGCGCGGGTCAGCTCCACCGCGTCCAGGCGTTCCGCGCCGCGCAGCACCACCGCGCGTTCGGCCAACGGGCCGCTGACCCGGTCCAGGTCGGTGAACGGCGTGCCGTGCGGGCCGCCGAAGTGGTCGCTGAGCCGGATGCCCTCGGCCAGGGTGAACTCGAACCTGGTCAGGTGCGGGTAGTGGTCGGAGAGCGGTTTTCCCTTGGCGTCCAAGAACTTGGCGTGCTCGTTGTGGTAGGAGCGCGCGGCGAGCCGGAGCAGCCGGTTGCCCCGGTAGAAGATCTTGTCCACCACCTCGCACTCAGTGGTGACCGCGGCCGGGCCGCACACCAGCGCCGGTGCGCCCGCGGCCGGCGGCTGCCCGCCGCGGACCAGCTCGACCCAGGGATCGGTCAGGCCGGCGCCCGCGACCAGCTCGCGGATGTTGTCGCCGGCGCGGGTGTAGCGGGTGTTGGTGTCGCCGGTGACCAGCACCGCGTTGCCCGCCGAGTGGGTGGCGATGAACCGGGTCAGCTGAGTGATGTTCGCCCGGCGGGCGGCCAGGTCGGCCTCGGTGACGCCCGCGTTGGCGTGCAGGTTGTAGTGGTCCAGGTGCACGCCCTCGGCCACGCGCAGCCGGGAGACGGTGAAACCCTTGGGGGTCAGGCAGTCCGTGCCGTTGCACGCGGCCCACTTGACCCTGGTGAAGTCCTGCACCGGGAACGCGGACAGGGTGTTGAGCCCGTCCCCGATCCCGGCCCCGCCGCTGGTGGCGGTGCGGTGCGGGTGGTTGTCCCCGGCGTAGAGGGCGGCGTGGTAGTTGAAGTCCTCCTGCACGGCCACCACGTCATAGGGCGCCAGCCGGGGACTGATCAGCGGGGTGTTGACCGCCGGGTTGCCCGAGGAGATGCCCTCGGGCAGTCCGGCGATGTTGTAGGTGAGCACCGAGAAACCGCCGCCTGCGGCCGGGGCGGCCGCGGCGGGGGTGATGGGCAGGGTGAGCGAGAGGGCCAGTGTCAGCCCCGCCGCGGTGAGCCTCGTTCGCATGGCCGGACCCCTTGTCAGCGCAGGGAAAGGGAGCTGATCCGCAGGTCGCCGCCGAAGACCAGGTACACGTCCCGGCGGCCGTGCGCGCCGGTCAGCGGCGCGGTGATCGTGGTGTAGCGGTAGGCGTCCCCGGTGCTGGGCACCGTCGCGGTGCCGATCACCGGACCGCGCACCGGGTCGTCCAGCCGCAGCTGCACGGTGGTCTCCCCGGGCGCCGCCCTGGCCACCGCGGCGGTGAGGGACTTGGCGTTGAGCCGCACGTCGCTGAACTTGATCCAGTCGCCCGCGGTGGCGCCGACCGCGTCGCCGCGGGCCTTGCTCTCATCGACCAGGTCCACGCCCCGGTAGTCGTCGAAGTCGACGGCGCGGGCCGGGCCGGTCAGCTCGCGCGCCGGGATGGTCTCCCCGCGCACGAACAACGTTCCCTGCTGGCGGATGTCGGTGGCGGAGCGGCCGACCATGATGTCCTGCGGGCTGGTCTCCACCACCCAGCGGTTGCGGGTGACGTCCCAGTGCGCGAGGTCGGCGGCGCGCAGGGTCAGCCGCACCGTCTTGGTCTCACCGGGGTTCAGGCGCACCCGGTCGAACCCGCGCAGCTGCCGCAGCGGCTGCTTGTCCCGGGAGGCGCGCTGGTGGGTGTAGAGCTGCACGACCTCCTCCCCCGCCCGCGCACCGGTGTTGGTGACCTCAACGCTGACCGTCACCTCGCCGTCGGCGGCCACCACCGGCCTGCTCAGCCGCAGGTTCCGGTAGCCGAACTCGGTGTAGGACAGGCCGTGGCCGAACGGGTAGAGCGGGTTGCCGCGGAAGTACTGGTAGGTGCGGTCGTTCTTGATGATGTCGTAGTCCAGCAGGCTGGGCAGGTCCTTCTCGGAGCGGTACCAGGTCTGGGTGAGCCGCCCGGTCGGGTTGTGCGCGCCGAAGAGCACGTCGGCCAGCGCGTGGCCGGTCTCCGCGCCGGCGTGCGAGGTCCACAGCACCGAGGGCACGTGCTGCTGGATCCAGTTGATCGTGGTCGGGTAGCTGTTCTCCAGCACCACGATGGTGTTCGGGTTGGCCGCGCGCACCGCCTCGACCAGTTTCTGTTGTCCCGCCGCGAGGTTGAGGTCCGCGCGGTCGTCGTCCTCGCGGCCGCTGATGAACGGCATGCTGCCCACCACGACCACCGCGGCGTCCGCACCGCGCACCGCCCGCACCGCCTGCTCGACCCCGCTGCTGACGGTCTCCCTGGTGAAAGTGGTCGCCGCGGCCGGGGTCGCCGCGCTCACCGTGAGCTTGCCGTCCGCCCCGGCCACCACGTACTTCTTGTCGCCGAACCAGCCTTCGTCGGTCTCGTTGCCCGCGTACTCCAGCACGTGGCCCGCGCCGTGCGGGGTGAGCTTGAACTGCTGCTGGACGTACCAGCCGTTGGGCTGCTCGGCGTTGCTGACCAGTGTTCCGCCGGATCCGTAGGAGACGTAACGGTTGTTGGCCGCCGCGCGCAGCGCGAGCACGCCCTCGCCCCAGTCGAAGGAGTCGAAGTGCTGCCCGGCGCCCGCGCCGGTCACGGTCAGCGCGGACCCGTCGGCCGGGGCGGTGACGTAGCGGCCGTCCGGGGTGCGCAGCGCGATCCGGTCCACGCCCTCGTCGAAGGCGACCGAGCCGCCCGCGCCGAGCCGCTCGGTGATGCCCTGGCGCGGGGTGACCCGGTAGGGCAGCGAGCCGGAGTACCAGTCGGTGTAGAGGGTGTCGGCCAGCGGCCCGACCACCGCGACCTTCTTGGCCCGCGCCGGATCCAGCGGCAGCGTGCCGCGCTCGTTCTTCAGCAGCACCATGGCCTCGGCGGCGGCCTTGCGGTTGAGCCGCTGGTGTTCGGGGCTGTTCACCACGCCCTTGGTGATGTGGCCGTAGGGCCCGCCGCCCGGGTCGAACTCGCCGAGCCGGAACCGCACGCTCAGCATCCGCCGCACCGCGGTGTCCACATCGGACTCCGCGATCAGCCCCCTGCTCAGCGCCGTGTTCACCGCGTTGACCGTCTTGCTGGAGTCGGTGTCGTCGACGGTGAAGCTCTCCACCCCGGCCTTGAGCGTGGCCGCGTCGGCCTCGGCCCGGTCGGCGTAGTACCGCTGCGACTGCACCAGGTTGTTCGGCCCCGCGGCGTCGGTGACGTTGAACAGCTCCCGCTTGGTCCAGGAGCGGATCACCTCGTTGGCGTCGGCGTGCGCGGTGGCCGGGCGGCCGTTGATGAGGTTGTAGGCCATCATCACGCCGGTGGCCGCGTCCGCGGAGATCGCGGCCTTGAACGCGGCCTCCTCGTACTCCTTCTTCACCCTCGGCGGCAGGTTCGAGGAGGTGGTGGTGCGCCGGGTCTCGTTGTTGTTGGCCAGGTAGTGCTTGAGCACCGGGGCCGCGCGCAGCCGGTCCGGGTCCGGGCCCTGCACGCCCTTGCCGTAGGCGGTGGAGAGCACGCCGGTGAGGTGCGCGTCCTCGGAGTAGCCCTCCTCGTTGCGGCCCCAGCGCGGGTCGCGCAGCAGGTTGACCACCGGCGCCCACAGCTGAAGTCCCCACACGTCCGGGTTCTCCGCGTGGTAGCCGCGGGCCTCGGTGCCCACCACCGCGCCGACCTGCCGGACGAGCTCCGGGTTCCAGGTGCTGGCCAGCCCGATCGCCTGCGGGAACACGGTGCCGGCCGCGGTGACCACCGAGCCGCCGGTGGACCTGTCGGTGGACCAGCCGATGCCGTGCAGGGCCTCGGTGCCGGTCTTGAACGAGCGCACGCCCAGCCGGGGGATGGCCGGTTGGTACTGGTGCAGCAGGGAGACCTTCTCCGGCAGGGTCAGCCGCCGGAGCAGGTCATCGACCCTGGTCGGCAAGGGCAGTCGGGGATCGCGGAAGCGGTGGTCCGCCTCGGCCTGGGCGGTGGGGGCGAGCACACTGGCGCAGGCCAGCACCGCGAGCAGCGCGGCGAGCCCGCGGCCGGTGCGGCGTCTCCTCGGTCGGGACAGGGCAGCCACGCTGGTTCTCCTTGTTCTGGCAGGGTTTCAGGCGCGGTCCTGGCAGGGTTTCAGGCGCGCGGGGGCGCGGTGCTGGCCCGCTCGGTCAGCCGGGGCGGCAGCAGCGCGGTCCTGGGTGGTTCGTGGCCGTCCAGCTTGGCCACCAGCAGCTCCACGGCCCGCTCGCCCAGCTCCTCGGCTGGTATGGCGACCGAGGTGAGCGGGACGGCAGCGCGCTCGGCCTGCTCGTCGGGGCACAGCGCCAGCACCGAGATGTCCCTGGGCACCAGCACGCCCGACCTGCCGAGCTCGGCGAGCAGCGCGTCCAGCACGAACTCGTTGTGCACCACCACCGAGGTGGCCTCTGGCCGTTCCCGCAGCACCGCCCTGGCCAGCGCGCGGGCCGCCTCGGGGTCGGCCGCGCAGGGGTAGACCGTGGTGCGCACGCCCAGGTGGCGGGCGGTCCGCTGCAGGCCGTCCCGGACCCTGGCGGCGAACCCGGTCTCCCTGGCGTAGACCTCCGGCGGGGAGCCGATCAGCACGATCTCCCGGTGCCCCAGCCCGGCCAGGTGCCGCACGCAGCGCTCCCCCGCCGCGGCGAAGTCCAGGTCGACACAGGTGAAGCCGTAGTCCTCGGCGGGCAGGCCGATGAGCACCGCGGGCCGGTCCAGCTCCCGCAGCACCGGCAGCCGCTCGTCGTGCAGCTGCACGTCCATCAGCACAAAAGCGTCCGCCAGCGCGGAGCGGGCGACCCGGCGCAGCCCCTCGGCGCCCTCCTCCTGGGTCAGCAGCAGCACGTCGTGGTCGTGCCGCCGGGCCGCGGTGGCCACTGCGGCCACAAAACGCATCATCACCGGCACGTGCACCCCGCTGCGCAACGGGATCACCAGCGCGAAGACCTTGGCCCGGCTGCTGGCCAGCGACCTGGCCCCGGCGTGCGGACGGTAGCCCAGCACCCGGATGCTCTCCTCCACCCGGCGCGCGGTCTCCTCCGAGATCGACCGCTTGCCGCTGAGCACGTAGGACACCGTGCTCGGTGACACCCCGGCATGCCGGGCCACGTCAGTGATCTTGATCATCGTCGCTCCCCTGGACCACCGTGACCACCGGGCTCTCCGCCTCGACCAGCGTGCCGTGCGGATGCGCGGTGATCCGGCCGCCGTCGACCGAGCGCACCGAGCGCACCCCGACCAGCAGCACCCGCCAGCCGGTGACCTCCCGGTCGGCCTGCACCATGACCGTGCGCCCCATCCGCGCGGTGTCGAAGACCACCGCGGTCGCGCCGGTGAGCTCCGGCACCCTGGTGCGCACCCGCGTCCCGTCGGCGAGCTGGTGCACGTGCAGGGTCACGCCCTCGGCGTAGTCGTAGTCCGGCCGGTCATCCACCGCGCCGAACGGGATCACCGAGCCGGGCCTGGCCAGCAGCGGCAGCGACTGGAAGTCGAACCGCCGCCGCAACCACCGGCCGCCCGGCACCGCCTCGCCGGTCAGCACATCGGTCCAGGTGCCCTCGGGCAGGTAGTAGGAGACCTCGCCGTCAGCGCTGAACACCGGGGCCACCAGCAGGTCGTCGCCGAGCAGGTACTGCCGTTCCAGGTGGGCGCAGGCCGGGTCGCCGGGGAACTCCAGCGCCATCGCCCGCAGCACCGGCACGCCTTCGGTGTGCGCCTGCACCGCCGCGCCGAACAGGTACGGCATCAGGCGGGCCTTGAGGCGGGTGAAGAACCTCAGCACCGGGGTGGACTCCTCGTCGAAGAGCCAGGGCACCCGATAGGAGGAGCTGCCGTGCAGGCGGCTGTGCGAGGACAGCAGCCCGAAGGCGATCCAGCGCTTGAACAGCGCCGGGTCCGGGGTGCCCTCGAAGCCGCCGATGTCGTGGCTCCAGAAGCCGAAGCCGGACAGGCCCAGGGACAGCCCGCCGCGCAGGCTCTCCGCCATCGCCTCGAAGGTGGACTCGCAGTCCCCGCCCCAGTGCACTGGGAACTGCTGGCAGCCCACGGTGGCCGAGCGGGCGAAGACCACCGCCTCGCCCTCGCCGCGCCGCTCGCGCAGCAGGTCGAAGACGGTGCGGTTGTAGAGGTAGGTGTAGTAGTTGTGCATCCGCTCGGGGTCGGCGCGGTCGTAGTAGACCACGTCGGTGGGCACCCGCTCGCCGAAGTCGGTCTTGAAGCAGTCCACGCCCTGGTCCAGCAGCGCGCCCAGCTTCTCGGCGTACCAGCGGCGCGCGGCCGGGTTGGTGAAGTCCACCAGCGCCATGCCCGGCTGCCACAGGTCCCACTGCCAGACATCGCCGTTGGGCCTGCGCAGCAGGTAGCCCTTGGCCTGGCCCTCGGCGAACAGCGCCGAGCGCTGGGCGATGTAGGGGTTAATCCACACGCACACCTTCAGCCCGCGCGCCTTGAGCCTGGCCAGCATGCCCTCGGGATCGGGGAAGGTGCGCGGGTCCCACTGGAAGTCGCACCAGTGCAGCTCGCGCATCCAGAAGCAGTCGAAGTGCACCACGCTCAGCGGGATGTCCCGCTCGCGCATGCCGTCCAGGAAACCGGTGACGGTCTGCTCGTCGTAGGAGGTGGTGAAGGAGGTGGACAGCCACAGCCCGAAGGACCAGGCCGGTGGCAGCGCGGGCCGCCCGGTCAGCGCGGTGTAGCGGCGCAACACGTCCTTGGGCGCAGGGCCGTGGATGAGGAAATAGCGCAGCGACTGGCCTTCGACGCTGAACTGCACCTTGGACACCGCCTCCGAGCCCACCTCGAAGGAGACCAGCCCCGGGTGGTCGACCAGCACGCCGTAGCCCGCGCTGCTCAGGTAGAACGGCACGTTCTTGTAGGCCTGCTCGCTGGCGGTGCCGCCGTCAGCGTTCCAGATGTCGACCACCTGGCCGTTCTTCACCAGCGGCCCGAACCGCTCCCCCAGCCCGTAGACCAGCTCGCCCACCGCCAGCCGCAGCTGCTCGCGCACGTGGTGCCCGCCGTCGCCGGTGGTCATGAACCCCATGCCGTTGTCACCGCTGGAGGTCAGCACCCTGCCCTCGGCGATGAAGTCCAGGGACCACGGCCTGCCGCGGGCCACCCGCACCGACAGCTCGCCGGAGCTGAGCACCGCCTCATCGTCCACAATGGACACCGAGTCCCAGTCGTCCGGCCCGGCCGAGCGGTCGGCCACGGCCAGCTCGAACCTCGGCTGTCTCGGCTGCTCCCCGGCGAAGTGGGTGATGGTGACGCCGATGACCCCCGGCATCGGCGCGGTCAGGCCGACCGTGACCACCGGGCCCTTCAACAGGTCGCCGCGGTGGCGCACCCGCCTGGTGGGCGCGTGCACGGTGAGCGAGCCGGGCCCCGGCGTCACGTCGTGGGCCTGCACCGGGTGCTCGGCGCGCACGCCCTCGCGCAGCAGCCAGTAGCCGTCGCTGAACTTCATCGGCCCATTCCCGCGGTCAGTCCCCTGGTCAGGGTCCGTTGGAAGATGAGGAAGAACGCCACCGCCGGGATGAGGCCCAGCAGCGCGGAGGCGCTGGTGGTGGTCGCGTCCATCATGCGTTGCCCTTGCAGCACACCGAGTGCCACCGGCACGGTCTGGGTCTCGTTGGAGACCAGCAGCACCAGCGGCAGGAAGAACTCGTTCCAGGTCCAGATGAAGAAGAACACGAACAGCACACCCAGCGTCGGCCTGCTGACCGGCACCACCACCCTGGTCAGCACCTGCCAGGAGTTGGCGCCGTCGATCCGGGCCGCCTCCAGGATCTCGCGCGGGAACTCCCCGAGGATCGAGGACAGCAGGTAGGTGCCGAAGGCCGCCTGGATCACGGTGAAGACGATGATCACGCCGAGCTGGGTGTCGTACAGGCCGACTTCCTTGAACAGGTAGTACAGCGGGTAGACCAGCGCCTCCTGCGGCATGGTGTTGGCGATCAGGAACAGCACCACGATCCACACCCGCCCGCGCACCCGGCCGATGCCCAGCGCGTAGGCGTTGCACACCGAGACCAGCACGGCCAGCACCGCGACCGCGCCGCTGATGAGGAAGCTGTTGAGCAGCTTGCCGCCGAAGTCCACCCGCTGCCAGAAGTCGATGATCCCGGCCAGGTGCAGCCCGTTGGGCAGGCTCAGCGGGCCGTCGGCGGCGTACTCCGCGGGTGTCTTGACCGCGTTGAGCGCCACGATCACGAACGGCGCCAGCATGGCCACCGCGAGCACGACCAGCGACAGCAGCACCGCGGTGGCGGGCCAGCCGATCCGGCGCCGGGTCATCCGCTGGGTCATGCGCTCGCCCCCGCCCGCTCGCCGCGGTGCTGCACCCGGACGAAGACCGCGGTCAGCGCCAGGATGACCACCAGCAGCACGGTGGCGATGGCCGCGCCGTAGCCGACCTGGGTGCGCTCGAAGAAGTTCTGGAAGCTGAAGTAGGAGGGCACCGTGGTCGCCCCGCCGGGTCCGCCCCTGGTGAGCACGTAGATCGGGCCGAAGACCTTGAGCGCGGCGATGGTGCAGGTCAACAGGACCACATAGCTCTCCGGCCGGATGTGCGGCACGGTGATGTGCCAGAACCGTCGCCACCAGGACGCGCCGTCGAGGTCGGCGGCCTCGTACAGCGCGGGATCCACCCGCTGCAACCCGGACATGAAGATCACCACCGGGTAGCCCAGCTGCACCCACACCAGCACGCCCATCACGCTGTAGAGCGCCAGGTCCGGGTTGCCCAGCCAGTCCTGGGCCAGCGCGCCCAGGCCGAGGCCGGCGAGAACCTCGTTGAGCGCGCCGTTCTCCGAGGCCAGGATCCAGCTCCAGACGATGCCGGCCACCGCGATCGGCAGCACCTGCGGCAGGTAGAGGCAGGCGCGGATGACGCTCGCGGTGCGCGGGCCGAACCGCTTGCCCACGATGTCGAACAGGGTGGCCGCCAGCACCAGGCCCAGCAGGGTCGGCATGACCGCCATGGCCAGCACCAGCCCGATGTTGTGCCGGAAGGAGGCCCAGAACGTGCCGTCGGCGAACAACCGCTCGTAGTTGTCGAGTCCGGTCCACTGTGGATCGCCGACCCCCGACCAGCGGGTGAGGCTCAGGCCCAGGTTCATCACCAGCGGCACCAGGATCACCGCCAGGAACAGCAGGGCGCCGGGGATCAGGTAGAGCCAGTAGGCGCGGGTCCTCATCTGCCGACCGTGGCCAGGTTTTCCTGGTACGGCTTGGCCAGCTCGGTCAGCACCTGGTGCGGCGGCGCGGCCCCGGTGATCAGCTTCTGGGTGCCGGAGACCATGGCGTCGTAGTAGCCGGGCGCGGGCCAGTCGGGGTAGAAGGCGAGTCCGTCCCCCTGCACCAGTGCGGTGAAGTCGTCGTTGAGCACCTTGGTGCGCGCGTCGGCGGCCGGCGCGGGGTCGGCGGCCACCGCGATGGCGCCTGCCTCGGCGAGCTTGTTCTGGATGCCCTTGCGCATGGTGATGTCGATGAAGTCGTAGGCCAGCTGCTTGTTCTTCGAGCCCTGCGGGACGACCCAGTGGTTGCCCGCCGAGCCGGCGCTGAGCTTGTTGCCGGGCCAGCGGAAGGTGCTCCACTGGAAGCCGGTGACCTCCTTGGCCAGCCTGCCGTGCCACCAGCTGCCGGAGATCATGATCGGGTGCTCGCCCCTGGTGAAGGCCGCGCCCATGTCCTCGGCCTTGACCCCGGCCGCGGTGTTCTTGAGGTATCCCTTGCGCACCCACTCGGCGAAGGTCTCCGCGGCGTAGCTCCAGGCGGCGTCGTGGAAGTCGACCGGGCCGGTGTAGCGCTGGAAGCGGTCCACCCAGCCGCGGTCGGCCTTGCTCAGCGCGAGCTGGTAGAGGATGTGCTGGGCCGGGTACTCCGCGCCGCCCACCGACAGCGGGGTCACCCCAGCGGCGACGAAGGCGTCCATCGCCGCGGTGAGCTCGGCCAGGGTGGCCGGCACCGCGATCCCGCGCTGCCGGAAGGCGTCCTGGTTGTAGTAGACGGTGACGTACTCGGCGTAGTTCGGCACGCCGAACCACTTGCCGGAGCCCATCACACCGCGCTCGTCGTACTTCGCGGTGGTCTGCAGGCCGGGGGCGAGCAGCTTGTCCCAGCCGCGTTTCCCGGCTTCCTCGCTGAGGTCGGTCAGCAGGCCCTGCCGGGAGAGCAGCCCAGTGGTGGCGTTGCCCTTGTTGTACTCCAGCACATCCGGCGCCTCACGGGAGTTGAGCACCATCGGCGCGGTCTTCTGGATCTGCTCGAAGCCCTTCTCCTGGAAGCGGACCTTCACCCCGGGATGGCCGGCCTCGAACTCCTTGATCGCCTGCTGCCAGGCGATGCCCATGGCGCTGTTGGGCGCCTCGTAGTGCCAGACCTCCAGGGTGTTCGCGTCGGAGTCCCCGGAGCCACCACAACCCGCGGCCGCCAGTAGCAAGGCGCACAGCGCCACGATCCGCACTCGCTGGAACATCGATGTCCTCCAGGAAAACCGTGGTCAGCGTCGAATCGAAGCGCTTCGACCGGGAAAGCTACGGCCACCCCGGAACCACGTCAACACCACGGCGACGAGGACTTTCCGGCAACTTTGCTACCAGATTGGAGCGGATTCGGCCGGACGTCCCGGCCGAATCCGCGATTCGACGATATTCGACGATGGTCGTCGAACGGTTACTTCTCCGGCATCGCGGAGGAGTGGTGCGCGGCGATCAGCCAGCGGCCGCCGACCTTCTCGTAGACGTAGGTGTACCGGGCCTGCGCGGTGGTGCCGTCCTTGAAGGTGAACACGTAGGTGCCGTTGTCCATCGCGGTGTCGCGGTCCAGCACGTTGACATTGGAGCTGATGATCCGCCCGCTGGGGCCCTTGGCCAGGAACGACTTGAAGTAGTCCACGATGGCGGCCCGGTTGATGCGCACCTCGTTGGACAGAGTGGGCAGCAGCGCCGCGTCCGGCAGGTACAGGTCGGCCACCACCTCCGGGTCACCGGTGGCCAGCGCCGCGTTCCACTGCTGGAACAGTCCGGCGATCTGCTGCCGGCCCGGCTTGCCGCCCAGGTGCAGACCCAGGTCGATGCCCAGCTCGGCCGCCGGGACCGGCGGCGGCGTGGCGGTGCTGGTCGCCGCGGTGGCGGGGACCGCCGTGATGGCCAGCAGGGCGGTGGCCGCCGCGACGATCCGGACCCCGTTGTTGACACTCATCGTGCTCTCCTCTTCGCCCGTCAGTGGGATTGACACCACTCTCGGCGCTGCGGGGTAGCGCTCGGACAGGGCGAAGACAGCGCAGGGCAAGAAGATCACCAATTGACGCTGCGCACCGGAGCCGTCACCGCGCGGATGCCCGCCGATTCGATTCGAATTCGACCATTCGTTGCCAGACCGGGAGATCAGCGGCCATGATCGCCGGACCCGGTGACTTACCTGGTCAGCAACGGACGACTGAACCTGCGCGACAGCAACAGAAACCATGCGATCCCGGCCCCCCGAGGCGAACGGTCTTGACTCCCCTGTCAACCCGGTGCAAGTCTTGGAAAGCGTTTTCCAGCTGACCTGATCCACAGAGCGGTGAGGAGGGTTCCCAGGCCGTGAGTGCCCTCGACGAGCTGCGCCGGTTGCGCCGTGGCGCCCCCGCGCGCAAGCGGGACAACAAGGCCGCGTTCTGGTTCCTGGCGCCCTGGTTCCTCGGCCTGGCCGTGATCACGGTCGGCCCGGTGCTGGCTTCCTTCGGCCTCGGTTTCACCAAGTACAACCTGATCCAGCCGCCGAGGTTCATCGGGCTGGACAACTTCGCCCGCATCCTCACCGACGAGCGGCTGCACAACGCGCTGCGGGTGACCTTCACCTACGTGCTGGTCTCGGTGCCGCTGCAACTGGCCTTCGCACTCGGGGTGGCCATGCTGCTGGACCGGGGGATGCGCGGGCTCGCCTTCTACCGCTCGGCGTTCTACCTGCCCTCGCTACTGGGCTCCAGCGTGGCGATCGCGGTGCTGTGGACGCAGATCTTCGGCGCCGACGGCCTGGTCAACCGGGTGCTCGCGCTCGTCGGCGTGCAGGGCAAGGGCTGGATCTCCGACCCGGACACCGCGCTGTCCACGCTCATCGTGCTCAACGTGTGGACCTTCGGCGCGCCGATGATCATCTTCCTGGCCGGGCTGCGGCAGATCCCGGCCATGTACTACGAGGCCGCCGCCATCGACGGGGTGGGCAGGTGGTCCCGGTTCCGGCACATCACCTTCCCGCTGCTGTCCCCGATCGTCTTCTTCAACCTGGTGCTACAGATCATCCACGCCTTCCAGTCCTTCACCCAGGCGTTCGTGGTCTCCGGGGGCACCGGCGGTCCGTCGGACTCGACCATGTTCTACACGCTTTACCTGTACCAGCAGGGTTTCAGCCGGTTCGACATGGGCTACGCCTCGGCGCTGGCCTGGTTCCTGCTGCTGATCATCGCCGCGTTCACCTTCGTCAACTTCTGGGCCGCGAAGTACTGGGTGTTCTATGACGACTGACCTCAGGCGACGGATCTCCGCGCCCGCCAAGCACATCGGCCTGCTGCTGCTCGGGTTCGTGATGCTGTACCCGGTGCTGTGGATGGTGGTCAGCTCACTGCGGCCGGACGATGAGATCTTCCGCAGCCCCGGCCTGGTGCTGGACACCCTGCGCACCGACAACTACGTGGCCGGCTGGGGCGCGCTGGCCTCCCCGTTCGGGCACTACCTGATCAACTCCGCGATCGTGGTGCTGGGCTGCGTGATCGGCAACCTGGTGTCCTGCTCGATGGCCGCCTACGCCTTCGCCCGGCTGGAGTTCAGCGGCAAGCGGTGGTGGTTCGGCATCATGCTGGGCACGATCATGCTGCCCATCCACGTGATCATCGTGCCGCAGTACATCCTGTTCTCGCAGCTGGGCTGGGTGAACACGTTCCTGCCGCTGGTGGTGCCCAAACTCCTTGCCACGGACGCCTTCTTCGTCTTCCTGATGGTGCAGTTCATCAGGGGGCTGCCCCGTGAGCTGGACGAGGCGGCGCGCATCGACGGCTGCGGCCACCCCCGGATCTTCCTGCGGATCATGCTGCCGCTGATGACGCCCGCGCTGGCCACCACCACGATCTTCACCTTCATCTGGACCTGGAACGACTTCTTCAGTCAGCTGATCTACCTGACGGACCCGGAGATGTACACCGTGCCGGTCGCCCTGCGCACGTTCATCGACGCCACCGTCTCGACCTCATGGGGCTCGCTGTTCGCGATGAACGTGGTGTCCCTGCTGCCGATCTTCCTGGCCTTCCTGCTCGGACAGCGCTACCTCGTCCGCGGCATCGCCACGACCGGCGGCAAGTAGCCGGAAAGGACCTATCCGCCATGCTCATCAGGACAATGCGCCGTGCCACCAGGGCGGTGCTGCTGTTAGTGACCGCGACCCTGCTGGTCGCCTGCTCCGGCGGCGCCGGCGCGAGCCAGGAGCTGTCCAAGGATCCGGTGACCCTGCGCTTTACCTGGTGGGGCGCGGACGACCGGCACAAGCGGACCCAGCAGGTCATCGAGCAGTTCCAGCGCAAGCACCCGAACATCACCGTGCGCGGGGAGTTCAAGGAGTGGAACGGCTACTGGGACAGCCTGGCCACCACCATGGCCGCCAACGACTCGCCCGACATCATCCAGATGGACGAGCTGTACCTGTCCTCCTACGCCGAGCGCGGCGCGCTGCTGGACCTCAACGAGGCAGGCAAGCACCTCAGCACCGAGGGTTTCGACGCCAAGGCGCTGGCCACCGGCGCGATCGGCGGCAAGCAGTACGGACTCCCGGTCGGGCTGGCCGCGTACTGCTTCGTGGTCAACACCGACATGCTGGCCGAGCACGGCGTGCCGCTGCCCGATGACACCAAGTGGACCTGGGCGGACCTGCGCGCGGCCGGTGAGCGGATCTCCAAGGCCGCCGGCGGCAAGGCCTGGGGCGTGCAGTCCTGGGGCATCAACGACGGCGGCGGCCTCACCATCTGGGCCCGCCAGGCCGGCGCGGCGCTCTTCGACGACAAGGGCAAGGTGGTCATCCCGCCGAAGGTGCTCACCGAGTACTGGTCCTACCTGCTCGACCTGGCCCGCACCGGGGTCGCGCCGCCGCCGCCGGTCACCGTGGAGAAGGCATCGGCCGGGCTGAGCCAGTCCGCGACCGCCACCCGCACCGCGGCCTTCGGCCCCTGGTGGAACACCCAGCTGACCGCGCTGAGCGCGGCCAGCGGGGCCAAGCTCAAGCTGCTCCGGCTGCCCGGCGAGGCGGGACTGAAGGCCCCGTCCGCCTACTACAAGCCGTCGATGTTCTGGTCGGTCTCCGCCCGCTCGAAGCACCCGGCCGAGGCGGCCGCGTTCGTCAACTTCCTGGCCAACGACGAAGAGGCGGCGAAGGTGCTGCTCACCGAACGCGGGGTGCCGGCGAACCAGCGGATCCGCGCGGTGATCAAGGACAAGCTGACCGAGACCGACAAGGCCGCCGCGGAGTTCCTGGACGCGCTGCCGGTCAGCGACCCGCCGCGGATCACCCCCAACGGGGCCAGCACCCTGGACGCGATCATGAAGCGGCACACCGAGAACGTCCTGTTCGGCCGGGCCACCCCCGAGCAGACCGCGACCGCGTTCATCACCGAGCTCCAGTCCGAAGTGGACGCTGCCAGATGAGCCGCGGGCACCGCACCGCGATCGCGGGCACCGGCGGGATCGCGGCCGCGCACGCCGCCGCCCTGCAGGCCGCCGGGGACCGGGCCACCCTGGTCGCGGTGGCCGATGTGGACGCCGCCCGCGCCCGCGAGTTCGCCACCCAGTGGGGCGCGCCGCGCAGCTACGACAGCCTGGGCAGGCTGCTGGCCGAGGAGTCGGTGGACGTGCTGCACCTGTGCACCCCGCCCCGGCAGCACACCCCGCTGGCGCTGGAGGCCCTGGCCGCCGGGGTCACCGTGCTGGTGGAGAAGCCGCCCGCGCTCTCCCTCGCCGAGATGGACGCGCTGATCGCGGGCGAGGCCGAGTCCACCGCGCACGTGGCCACGGTGTTCCAGCACCGGTTCGGCCCGGCCGCGGTGCGGCTGCGGCGGATGACCGCGGCGGGCGAGCTGGGCAAGCCGCTGGTGGCCACCTGCGACACGCTGTGGTACCGCGACGACGCCTACTTCGCGGTGCCCTGGCGGGGTTCCTGGGACACCGAGGGCGGCGGGCCCACCATGGGCCACGGCATCCACCAGTTCGACCTGCTGCTCTCCGTGCTGGGCCCGTGGCAGGAGGTGCGCGCGCTGGCCGCCCGGCAGGCCCGCGACGTGCAGACCGAGGACGTCTCCATGGCGCTGGTCAGCTTCGCCAACGGCGCGGTGGCCACCGTGGTCAACTCGGTGGTCTCGCCACGACAGACCTCGGCGCTGCGCTTGGACTACGAGCGCGCCACGGTGGAGGTCAAGCACCTCTACGGCTACACCGACGCGGACTGGACGGTGACCCCGGCGCCCGGCCACGAGGAGGTCCTGCCGCGCTGGCAGCGGGAGCGCTCCGCGGTGGCCAGCGGTCACGACTGCCAGATCGAGGCCTTCCACGACGCGCTGGACCGGGGTGAGCCGCCGCCGGTCACGCTGGCCGAGGCCAGGGACACCATGGAGTTCGTCGCGGCGCTGTACGCCTCGGCCTTCACCGCGGCACCCGTGCGCCGCGGTGAGATCGGCCCGGACAACCCGTTCTACACCACCATGGAAGGGGTCGGCGCGCCATGGCGATGACACTGGCGATCACCCGGCTGGACGAGGACCGGCTCGCGGTCAGTGCGGGCGGGGCAGAGCTCTTCGAGTACGTCTTCCGGCCGTCCATGCCGCCGTTCGAGGGCCCGAAGCCGTACCTGCACCCGGTGCGCACCCTCGCCGGTGACGTGGTGACCGCCTACCGGCCGCACGACCACCGGTGGCACAAGGGCATCGCGATGACCGCGACGGATGTCTCCGGCCAGAACTTCTGGGGCGGGGTCACCTACGTGCACGGCCAGGACTACGTGGCCCTGCCCAACGTCGGCGCCATGCGGCACGAGCAGCTCACCGTCACCGAGCGCGGCCCGGATCGGGTCGGGTTCACCGAGCGGCTGTCCTGGCACACCGAGGCCGGCGAGCACTGGGTGGACGAGGTGCGCGAGCTGACGGTGCGCGACGCCGGGGACGCGGCCTGGACGCTGGAGGTGGCCACCGCGCTGACCAACACCAGGGGCGAGCCGCTGGTGCTGGGCAGCCCGACCACCCAGGGCCGGGCGATGGCCGGGTACACCGGGCTGTTCTGGCGCGGCCCCAGAGCCTTCACCGACGGGGAGATCATCGCCGCGGACGGCGGCGGCGGTCCGGAGATGATGGGGCGCCCCGCGCGCTGGCTGGCCTACCTCGGCCGCCACGACGAGGTGGACCGCTGCTCGACGCTGCTGTTCCTGGACCACCCGGACAACAAGGCCACGCACTGGTTCGTGCGCAACACCCCGTTCCCCGCGGTCAACCCCTCCTTCGCCTTCTTCGACCCGGTGGAGCTGGCCCCTGGAGCCACGCTGAGCTTGCGCTACCGGGTGGTCGTGGCCGACGGCGCCTGGCACCGGGACCAGCTGGAGTCCTATGTGGAGGGACACCCGTGGTGATGCCGTTCCCCGGGGCGACCGGCATCTCCGGGTTGCGCGTCTACGACTGGCCGACCGCCGACGGCGTGTGCGGCGGCTCCCCGCACGTGCACCTGACCTGTTCGGAGTGCTACGTCGTGGTCGGCGGCGAGGGCCGGGTGCAGACCCTGACCCGGCGCGGGTTCGCCGAGCTGCCCCTGCGCGCGGGCACGGTCACCTGGTTCACCCCCGGCACGATCCACCGCCTGGTCAACGACGCGGACCTGCGGATCGTGGTGGTCATGCAGAACGCCGGCCTGCCCGAGGCCGGTGACGCGGTGTTCACCTTCCCCGCCCCCACCCTGGCCGACCCCGAGGCCTACGCCAAGGCCGCCGCGCTCGCCGACCCCGCCCACGCCTACGCCAGCGACGAGGCCGCGGCCCGGCGGCGGCGGGACCTGGCGATCGAGGGTTTCCTGGTGCTGCGCCAGCGGATCGAGTCCGGTGACCACGAGGCCCTCGACGAGTTCTACCGGGCCGCCCTGCGCCTGAAGCAGGACCGGCTGGCCGACTGGGAGCAGCGCTGGCGGGACGGCGCGCTGGCCGCGGCCGAGCGCACCGGCGAGCAGCTGGCCGGGCTGCGGGCCGGGGACATCGGCCACCTGGCGGAGGCCGGCATCCGCACGCTGCCGCCGCGGGAAAGCCAGCGGTTCGGCATGTGCGGCAGGCTCGACGTGCACCTCCCGGCCGACGGGGTCTCGCCGCACGATTAGCGGTTGGCCCGCGCGTCAGGAAAACTGGCGCGCATGGTTTCGGTGGTGCAGAACGTGGCGATCGACTGTGCGGATGCCTATGAGCTGGCCCGGTTCTGGAGCAGGGTGACCGGCCGTCCACCGCATCCGGCGGACAAGCCGGGTGACCCGGAGACCCAGGTGCTGCTGGCCGAGGGCCCGGTGCTGTACTTCAACCAGGTGCCAGAACCCAAGCAGGTCAAGAACCGGATTCACCTGTGCCTGCGCCCGGAGACCTCGCGGGATGAGGAGGTGGCCCGGCTGCTGGAGATCGGCGCCACCTTCCTCGCCGATCACCGGCAGCCGGACGGCACCGGCTGGGTAGTCCTCGCCGACCCCGAGGGCAACGAGTTCTGTGTGCTACGGAGCGAGTCCGAACGCGGCTAGTCGCAGACGTTCATGCTGCTGTTGTTCAGGGTGATGTTGCGGAAGGTGGTGTTGACCCCGCACGGGCTCTCCCGCACGGCGGAGTTGGTCACCCGCAGGTTCTGCACGGTGATGCCGGAGTTGTTCGCGAACTCGGTGCGCGCGGCCAGCCGGATCTCGCCGCCGCCGGAGACCGTGCCGCTGACCGCGGCCAGGTTCACGTTGTGGCAGTTCTCCACCAGGATCGCGTTGTTGCCGGTGTTGGCCAGGTCGAGGCGGTCGATGACCAGGCCGCCGCTTTCCGAGACGCAGAAGACGCCCCGGCCGCCGCCGCGGGCGCGCACCGTGCCCACCCGGATGTTGGTGGGATAGCCGTTGCCGATCCGGCCGTTGCGGTTGGCCACCCGGAAGGCCGCGTAGCCGGTGCCCGCTCCCGCGTTCTCCGCGTCCACTGTGGACACCGTGGCGTTGATGGTGTCGTTGAGCAGCAGCCCGGAGTGGCCGACGTCGCGCGCGGTCACGGCGCCGATGGTGAGCCCGTCCACGCCGTAGGTCTCCACCGCGTGGCTGCCCGCGCCGGAGACGAACACGTTGTCAATCCGGATGTTCCGGCTGCGCACGCTGGTGTCGCCCCGGTTGTCGATGCGCACGCCGAGCCCGCCGGCCAGGCGCATGTCGATCTGGCCGAGCACCACGTTCTGCACGTTGCGCAGGAAGATCCCGTACAGCGGACGGCCGGTCACCTTCAGGTAGCGCACCTCGATGTCGCGGGTGCCGCGGGAGTAGATCGGCGCCTGGTCACCGGAGCCGGAGCCGGTGACGTTGATGGTGCCGCAGACGTCGAGGCCGGTGAAGCTCGGCAGGCTGATCCGCGCGCCCGCGCTCACCGTGCCCGAACCCCTTACCAGCACCCACTGTTTGGCGGTGCGGCCCGCGCTGAGGCTGTTGATCGCGGCCTGCGCCGCGGCCCGCATGTCGCCGCCGGTGTACAGGGTCCGGCCGCCGTTGCGGGCGGTCCAGGTGCTGCCGCTGAGGACGGCTTCGGCGTTGAACGCGCGGTCGCCGCAGGCCAGCACGCTCGGGCCGGGTCCGGCCGCCGCGCGCGGCGGTTCGGCCGCCGCGCCGACCGTCAGCGTCGTGATCGCGGCGGCGGCCAGCACCGTTCGGGCACGCCATTTCCTTGCCTGGTAGCTCATGTGGCCTCGGATTCGAATCGAATTCGTCGTCGAATGCGTTCGGTGACCGGCCGGAACCGGGATCTCCTTGCAAGCTAAGGGAAACCGGCGAACCCGCACAAGGTTCGACCGGACGGTTCGCGACCGCGCGGGCCGGGGTGTTGACCGGACAGCAGACCAATGTTAGCGTTAACAAGTGGTGCACAGCCAGCACCCTGCCGGAGGTCAGTCGTGTCCTGGACCAGCCGCCCCGTGTTGAACCTCCGGGGCACCAGCGCTCCCCTGACCGGCCTGGACACCCAGTCCTGGCAAGGATTGCGCTACTTCAACGGCGCGGGGAGCAGCCTGCTGGCGCTGAGCGAGCCCGGCGGGACCACCACCGTGCCCGCGATCGCGCAGGCCGACGCGCCGCTGTTCCGGGACCCGATCCACGGCGGCGCCACCGATCCGGTGGTCGTCTACCACCGCGCGGCCGGCGAGTGGTGCGTGCTCTACTCCGCGGCCACCTCACCGCGCGGGGCCACCATCGGCATCGCGACCAGCTCGACCGGCGGCCGCAGCTGGGAGTACCGCGGCGCGCCCAAGGGCCTGGACACCGTCCACTCCGGACGCAACAGCTTCTGGGCGCCGGAGGTGATCTGGCACGGCGGGACCTACCACCTCTACGTCAGCCACGTGGCGGGCGCGCGGGCCGCCCGCGCCACCCGCAGCCACATCCTGCACTACACCTCGCAGGACCTGCTGAACTGGCGCTTCGACCGCGAGCTGGAGCTCTCCGGCGAAGGCTGCGCGGACGCGGCGGTCTGGCCGCTGCCCGACGGCCAGACCTGGCGCATGTGGTACACGGTGCCCGACGGCAGTGTGCACGCGGCCGACTCCACCGACCTGAGCACCTGGCTTCCGGTCAGCCGGTCGGTGTGCCCGCCGGGCCAGGGCGCGCCCAGCGTGTTCCGCTTCGGCGGCCACTACTGGATGATCACCAGCGGCGACCGCGGCCTGCCGGTGTACCGCTCCCACGACCTGCGGACCTGGTTCCCGCAGTCCGAACCACTGCTGGCCCAACCGGGAATCCGGCTGGGGGACAACGCTCCCGGCCACCACGGCTCGGTGCTCACCCAGGGCGAGCGGGCGCACATCCTCTACTCCTGCCGGTTCGGCCAGTCCTCCTGCCTGCAACTGGCCCCGCTGGCGGTGGTGGACGGCAAGCTCATCGCCGACCGCGACACACCGTCCGAAGTGGACTGGCGACCACAGTCCACAGTGGAGCTTCGCGGCGGCCAGCGCGCGACCTAGACCGCCCAGCGGGGAGCCACCCGCCGGGTGAGATAACGCCGGATGCGCGCCGGATCCCAGTGCCCGTCCGCGATGACCACGTGGTGGGTCAGGTCGAGCCGGGCCTCCGGCTCGATCAGCAGCCGCTTCCGGCGGTTGCCGGGGTGCTCGACGAACACCAGGGTGGAGCGCCGCCCGCTTTCCTCGTGCGCACCGGTGAGAACCCGCCACGGCGCGCGGGTGCCGACGGCGCTTTCCGCGGCCGGGCCGGTGGCGGTGAAGGCAGCGTCGGGATTCAGCGAGCGGAGGCCCGGCCAGCGCCGGCCACCCCACCGCAGTCGGCGTCCACTCGTGTTGTGCAGCCGGGTTTTCCAGGTGAGCAGCCAGGAACCGTCGGCCGGGTCCACCTGGTCCACCTCGATGGCGCGGTCCTCGGCCAGCCAGCACTGCCCCGACCGGGTCCGCCACTCCAGCCAGTGCCGCAGCTCGGCCCGGCCGCCGTGGCAGCGGACCCGCTGCCAGCGCACGTGCCGCGTCGTGCCGTTGCCCAGGGGCGGGATGCGGCCGCCCCACACGTTCTCGCCGGAGACCTCGGCCGCGGTGAACCGCAGGCCACCCGGTCCGGTGACCAGCTCGCCCGCGGTGGTGCGCAACGGATGCAGGTACGGCTCGGCCGGGCCGAGCACGTAGTCCGCCAGCGCGATCCGCCCGGCGTGCACCCGCACCCACCCGTCGTCGGCCATCAGCCACGGTTCCCCGGCCGCGGGGCAGGCGCGCACGAGTCGGTCAGCGACTTCCCGCATCGTGCGCGCCACCCCCGGCTCAGCCGGTGAAGTTGACGTCGCTGCAGAAGTAGTAGGACTGGTCCAGGTGGCTGGCCTGCCAGATGGTGTAGACGATGTGCCGTCCGGTCCGGTTGCCCGCGTCTACCCCGACCTGGTAGGTGCCGTTGGGCGCGATGCGGCCGGTCTGGGCGACCTGTTCCAGGTTGTCCCAGCCCAATGCCTGGGTGGCGGGGTTGAAGCCCTGCTTGGTGATGTACACCTGCAGGTAGTCCGCGCCGTGGCGGGCCTGGTCGGTGATGGTCAGGGTGAACCGCCGTGGCTTGTTCACCGTCTGCCACGCGCCGACGGTGTCCATGGAGTTGTACCGGCCGCCCTCGGCGTGACCGCCGCTGCACAGCTGCCCGTTCGGGATGTTGCCGCGGTGGTTGCCCTTGAGGTTCTCCCGGTACAGGCCGTTCCAGTTCCACATCGCGTTCGGGTTGGCTCGCCAGGCCTGCCAGCACATGGGATCGCGGGTGGCCATGGCCGGGTTCTGGAAGTCGCTGCCCCAGCGCTGCCAGCAGCCGTAGTTGCGCGAGGGCGGGTCGGTGGCCGAGCCGTGCGCCTGGGCGACGCCGGTCAGGGCCCCGGCTAGCAGCGCGCCGACCGCGCTCAGCACCACGAGCGCTCTGGCGATCAGGGGGCGGGCGGAACTGTTGTGCGCCATGCTGTCCTCCTCCTTGAGGATCGAGCATCAGGGATTCTGGGAGCGCTCCCAGTTCGGAGGGTAGCCAGTCCGGCACGTATTGGGAACCCATAGACCGGACCACTGCCCCCAAACGTTGGTAGCAGCGGAAAAGCCCCGGCCACGGGCCATACTGGTGCGAGCCGCCGCCCCCACTTCTCTGGAGACCGCATGCAGCTGCTCGGCCGAACGGCGTCCTTCCTGCTCGCCGCCGCGCTGCCACTGGGCGGGCTGACCGCCCCGGCCCAGGCCGCACCGGCTGCCGCCCCGCTCCCCCAGGTTTCCCCCGCGCCACAACACATCCAGCGCAGCGGACCGGACCTCCCGGTCGGCAACCGGGTGCGGCTGGTGGTGGACGAGCGCACCGACCCGGCTGCCCGCGCCCTGCTGGAGCGGACCCTGCGCGAGCACGGCGTCCGGCACATCGACACCGCGGGGCGCGCGCCGCTGACCTTCCACCTGGGACCGGCCGACCGGCCCGATGTCGCCGCCGCCCTCGGCTCGACCCCGGTCCCCGGCCGGGCGGAGGGCAGCGCGCTCACCGTCACCGCGCGGCGCGGTTCGGTCGCCCTTGGCGGGGTGGACGCGGCAGGCCAGTACTACGCCGTGCAGACCCTGCGGCAGCTGTTCACCGGCCACCGGCACCGCCCGCGCATCGCGGGCGCCGCGGTCAGCGACTTCCCCGCGATGGCCCTGCGCGGCACCATCGAGGGCTTCTACGGTTCGCCGTGGACGCACCAGGAACGCCTCGACCAGCTCGCCTTCTACGGCCAGGTCAAGGCCAACACCTACATCTACGCGCCCAAGGACGACCCGTACCACCGCGACCGCTGGCGCGAGCCCTACCCCGCCGACCGGCTGGCCCAGCTGGGCGAGCTGGTCAAGGCCGCCGCGGCGCAGCACGTCCGGTTCACCTACGCGCTCTCCCCCGGCACCTCGATCTGCTACTCCAGCGCCGAGGACCGCGCCGCGCTCACCACGAAGCTGCAAGCCATGTACGACCTCGGGGTGCGCGCCTTCTCCATTCCGCTGGACGACATCAGCTACACCCGGTGGAACTGCGCTGCCGACCGGACGGCCTACGGCGAACCGGGCCGCCGCGCCGCTGGAGTGGCCCAGGCCGGGCTGCTCAACGACCTCCAGCGCGGTTTCCTGGCCACCCACCCCGGCACGCACCCGCTGCAGATGGTGCCGACCGAGTACGGCGACCTCACCGACACCGAGTACAAGCAGGTGCTCCGCTCGACCCTGGACCCGGCGGTGCTGGTGATGTGGACCGGCACCGACGTGGTGCCGCCCAGCATCACCGTGGACCAGGCTCGCCGCGCCTCGGAACTGTTCGGCCGCAAGGTCTTCGCCTGGGACAACTACCCGGTCAACGACTTCGGCCAGGCCGCGGGGCGGCTGCTGCTCGCGCCCTACGACCACCGTGAGCCCGGCCTGTCCGGCCACCTCGCCGGCATCGTGGCCAACCCGATGAACCAGGCCGCCGCGAGCAAGGTCGCCGTGTTCACCATGGCCGACTTCTCCTGGCACGACCGCGGCTACGACCGGGACCGCAGCTGGCGGGCGGCCGCGGCGCACCTGGCGGGCGGCGACCCGGCCGGGGTCAGGGCGCTGCTGGACTTCTTCGACCTCAACCACCTCGCCCCGACCTTCGGCCCGCGACCGTGGCAGCCCCAGGCGCCCGCGCTCCAGGCCAGGGTGGACGCGTTCTGGGCAGGCGCTCCCGGCGCGGGGAGCGCGCTGCGCGGGCACGTCCGGCGGATCACCGCGGCGCCCTCGGTGATCAGGGCCACCGTCGCGGACCGGGCGTTCCTGGACGACGCGGCGAACTGGCTGGCCGCCACCGAGCTGTGGGCCGGGGCCATGGGCGCGGGCCTGGACACCCTGGAGGCGATCGGCGCCGGTGACCGCCGGGCCGCCGCCGCGGCACGGGAGCGGCTGGACGCCTTGGCCGCCAAGGCGAACCGGATCCGCTCGGTGCCTGGGGAGAACCGGGTCGAGGGCGTGGTGCGGATCGGCGACGGCGTGCTGGACGTCTTCCTGGACCGGGTGCGCGCCCGGCACGACGAGTTCCTCGGCCTGCCGCCGCTGCGCAACCTCTCGGCAGGCCGACCGGCCAGCCAGATCTCGGACTACTCGGCCGACTACGCCGCTGGGAAGTCCGTGGACGGCGACCTGTTCAGCTTCTCCACCACCTCCGGCGCCGAGCCGCGACCGTGGTGGCAGGTCGACCTGGGTGTGGCGGCCGACATCGAGTCGGTCCGGGTGCACAACCGGGTGGACTGCTGCGCCGAACGCCTGGCCGACTACCACGTGCTGGTCTCCGCGCAGCCCTTCCCGGACACCCTCGCCGAGGCGCTGCGCGCGCCGGGGGTGACCAGCCGCCACGAGCTGGCGCAGGCAGGCAGGCCGACCGAGGTCAGCCTGCCCGCGCGCGGGCGCTACGTGCGCGTGTGGCTGGCCACCGACCGGCCGCAGGAGCTGAACATGGCCGAGGCGGAGGTCTTCGGGCGCGTGCGGGGCTGAGCGGGCGCGCTCACTCCCGCAGCGTCCAGACCGCGGTGTCGGTGTGCGGGCGGCCGTTCGTGAACCCGGAGACCTCCACGGTGTTCGGGCCGGGCCGCAGCAGCACCTCCGGCCACTCCGCCACCCGGCTGGCACCGCTGATCGGGCCGCCGACCTGCCTGCCGTTGACCCGCAGGGTGACCGTCTCGGCGTTGGTGTAGGCCCGGACCGTGGTGCTTGCCGCGGTCCGGCTGGTCCACCGCTTGCTGTTGAGGTGCACCACCGGTGTGTCCGTCCAGTTCGCCTGGTACCAGTAGAAGGCGTCCTTGCGGATGCCCCGGTCGTAGGTCACCAGGCCCTTGTCGTTGCGGCCGGGGGTGTCGCCCTCGTCGCGGCTGTCGGAGGCGAAGTCGAACATGGCCCACACGAACGAACCCCACAGCCAGCGCCGCCGCGCCAGCTGCGACCAGTAGGCCTCGTGGTAGGCGGACTGGTACTGCTCGGGGTGCCAGCGCGAGGCGGGCACCGGGTTCGGCGGGTTCTCCTGGTGCTGGAAGGCGCTGGCCCCCGCGCCGTACTCGCTGAGCGCGAGCGGCCGGGCCGGGTCGGCGGCGCGCAACTGGTCGGCCCACGGCCCCAGCTCGGCGAAGGTCCCGGTGTACCAGCCGAAGTACTTGTTGTAACCGATCCCGTTGGTGTGCTTGGTGATCCCGGCCCGGTCCGGCACGCAGCAGCTCGCGTACGCCGAGGGCCGCGAAGGGTCTTCCGCGCCCACCACCTCGGCCAGCCGGTCCAGCAGGGCGTTGTTGGCCGGGGAGTCGTGCCACAGCTCGTTGCCCAGGCCCCACCAGACCACCGAGGGGTGGTTGAAGTTCTGCCGGATCATCTCCCGCAGCTGGGTCTCGATGTTGGCCCGGAACGCCGGGCTGTCCGTGGTCAGGTTGATCAACGGGATCTCCGTCCACACCAGGAAACCGTGCCGGTCGGCCAGCTCGTAGACGGTCTCGCCGTGCTGGTAGTGCGCGGTGCGGATGGCGTTGACCCCCATCTCGCGCATGATCCGGAAGTCCTCGGCGTGCTGCGCCGGGGTGACCGCCCAGCCCACGTCGGGCCGGTCCTGGTGCAGGTTCACCCCGTGCACCGGCAGCCGCTGGCCGTTGAGGGCGAACCCGTCGGTGGCCGAGATTTCCGCGGTGCGCAGGCCCAGCGGCTGGCTGACCCGGTCCAGCACGCGGCCGAAGGTGTCCACCACCTCCACGGTGGCTTGATAGCGGAACGGGTCCGCGCGGCCCTGCCACCGCCTCGGGCGGGCGATGGTGAGCGGCAGCGCCAGCTCCACCGCCTGACCGCCGCCGACCGCGCGCACGCTGGACTGCTCGCGTGCCACCACTTCGCCGAACGCGCCGGTGACCGTGGCGCGCAGCCGCACCCTGGCGGTGGACCGGCTGTCGTTGACCAGCTTGGTGCTCGCCGCCACGGTCGCCGACTCCAGCGTCACGCGCTGTTGCCGGAGGTAGAGGCCGGGGCCGCCGTGGTCGAGCAGGTCCAGGTGCACCGCGTCGGTCAGCACCAGGCTGACCTCCCGATAGAGCCCGCCGTGCATGGTGAAGTCGCCGCTCAGCGGTGCCACATCCGGGTCGGGGGCGTTGCTGACCCGGACCGCGAGCACGTTGGACTGGCCGGGGCGCAGCGCCTCAGTGGCGTCGAAGCGGAAGCGCGCGTAGCCACCCTTGTGCTCGCCGAGCAGGCGGCCGTTGACCCACACCGTGGTGGTGGTGTTGGCGCCGTCGAACTGCAGCCACACCCGGCCACCGGCAGGCGCGGGCAGGCCGCGCCGGTACCAGCCGGGGCCGCGGTAGTAGTCGTTGCCGCCGTCCTGGCCGTCCCGCCCGTTCCAGCTGTGCGGCACCGTGACCCGGTCCCAGCCGGAGTCGTCGAAGCCGGGCTCGGCCGCGCCTGGCGCCTCGCCGCGGTGGAAGCTCCACCCGGTGTGCAGGCCGACCACCGACCGGCCGTGGGCGGTGCCCGGCCCGGCCTGGGCGGGGACCGGCGCGGTCAGCGCGAGCGCGGTGACCACCATTAGCAGAAGCAGCCGCACCGCTTTCCTCATCGCTCCGCCCAGGCGATCAGCTTGGCCATGTTGGCCACGTAGGCGCCGGTGCTGATCACCAGGGGCCGTTCAGCGGGCGGGCAGGGCGAGGTGTCGTAGCGGTCGCCGACGTGAGTGCTCATGAAGTCCTTGCCGTGGAACGGGTCCGAAGGCGGTCGCCCCCGGTACGGGTTGGTCAGCGCCTCGGCCGGGGTGAGCCAGTGGTCCTTGGTCCCCAGGTCGCGCACCAGGGCCTCGGCCTCGGCGTCGGGCACCGTGGGCGGGGCGGGCTGGGCGTCCCGGAACAGGTCGGTCAGCTCCAGCTCGCGCACGGAGAAGTGCCGTGGCAGCGGGATCGGCGGGCCGGGGGTCAGCGGGGAGCGGGCGCGCAGCTCGGCGATCTCCTTGCCGCTCAACGAGCTCAGCTCCGCGTAGGTGCGCCGCAGGCCGTCCAGGTCGATGGCCCGCCCGGCGGAGTAGTGGCCGAGGGTGTCCCGGTGGTCGTGGTCGGTGTAGTAGGCGCCGTTGCGGATGTTGCTGCCGAAGCGGTGCACGAACAGCGCCCGGTTGGTGCCCAGCTCCACGAACGTCGGGTGCGTGCGCTTGGCCAGCAGCGGGTTCTCCGCCAGCTGTTGCGCGGTGAGCGGGCAGCCGGCCAGCCAGTCGATCGCCTCAGGCACCCTGGCCAGGTAGGAGCGGTCGCCGGTGAGCCGGAAGTAGTGGAACAGCTGGCGGATGTTGGTCTGCGTGGTGTGCGTGGCCAGCGCCCTCGGCTCGTAGGACCGCGCGCCCGCCGGTGCGCCCGCCGGACGGCCGCCGGCGGCCCTGGACAGGTGTTGCAGGGCCCAGCCGGCCTGCGGTCCGGGCTGCTGCATCCGTTGCAGGCAGCGCATCGCGCGGTGCACCGGCTCCAGCAGGTCCGGGCGGCGCAGCGGGCCGGCGCACAGCAGCAGGAACTTGATGTTCTCGCCGAGCACGTCGTCGTTGAAGGTGACGTGCCGGGTGTACTCGCCGTCCTCCATGCCGTGCCGCACGTCATCAGGCAGCCACGGCGGCCGTTCGGCGGGCCAGTGCGTGCGGGAGACCGAGCCGGCGAAGGCGGGGAACCGCTGTGGCCAGCCGCCGTCGGCCACGCCACCGCGGAACTGCGCGGCCAGCACGAACCGGATCGCCCGCGCCAGCGCCGCCTTGAACCGGGGGTCGCGGCGTGCCAGGTACAGCCGCAGGATCAGCTGCGCCGCGGCCGAGGTGCCCGCGTCGTCGAAGGTGGCGTTGCCGTAGTGGTGCTGGAACTCCTCCAGCCGCCAGCCGTTCCCGCCGACGGTCTCGTACCAGCGGCGCAGCGCGGCGGTCCCGGCGAAGTCGTGCACGTAGTTCCAGCCGCCCACCGGCAGCTGCGCGGCCACCAGCGCCAGCCCGGTGCGTTCAGCGGCGCGGTAGAACTCCTCCGCGCCGGTGGCGTGGTAGGCGTCGAGCATGCTGTGCCCGACCGAGGGCGTGCCGGGCGGCTGCACCCAGCACATGCTCCGCCGCGCCGCCAGCTCACCCCAGGAGGTGGACAGGTCGGGCAGGTAGCTCCACAGGTAGCCGCCGCGGTAGGAGACGTTGCGGTCCAGGAAGACCGCGGCCCGGCCCATCGCGCGCAGCACCGCGCCACGTGCCGGGCCCGGGGCGGTGGCCGCGTGCGCCGCGCCGCCGCCGAGCAGGGTGAGGGCGGCCGGGGCGAGGGTGAGCCTGGCGAAGGCGCGGCGGCTCAGGGGTGTGCTCATGGCTCCTCCGGCGCGTGGTCGGCGATGGACGCGGTGGCGCTCCGGGGACGGCGGGCGACGGCCGCGCCGGCCCCGGAGCGCACGGGCAGGCGCTCAGATGCGCCCTGGGCCTGCCCCGTTCCGGACGATCGTCTTCACGTCACTGGCGCGGTCCAGCTGATACGAATAGGGAATGCTCTTCACACTGCCGCCGGCCTGCCCGGAGCCGGAGCTGACAAAATGGTTGTTCCGGGCCACCAGCGTGCCCGCGGGAGAACTGCCCTCACCCAGGTGGAACGGGTCCTCGGTGTTCTCGAAGAAATTGCCTTCGACCAGCACGCCGCCTTCCTTGGTGGACGCCACGCCGTAACTGGTGACGCCGCCGTAGTAGTTGTTGTAGACGTGCACCGGGTTGCCGAAGCGCACCCTGGGGTGCCGCTGCCCGGTGCCGTCGAAGAAGTTGTGGTGGTAGGTCACCCGGAGCTTGCCCCGGTCCTCGCCGCCGTTGTCGTCGCTGTGCCCGAGCAGCATCGTCTTGTCGTGGCTGGAGAACTTGTTCCAGGACACGGTGACCAGGTCGGAGGCGCGCTTGATGTCGACCGCGCCGTCCTTGCCACTGGCGAAGCTGTTGTGGTCGATCCACACCCGGGTGGAGTACTGCACGTTGATCGCGTCGTCCGCCCAGTTCCGGAAGTTCAGGTTGCGTACGATCACGTTGGCGGACCTGGAGATGTTGAGTCCGTGCCCGGTGATGGCGGCGCCGGAGCCGACGCCGATGATGGTCTTGTCCGAACTGACCGCGGCCATGCCGGACAGCGCGATGGTGCCGGTGACGCGGACCACCGCGGGACCGCTGGCCTTGACCGCGGCGGTGAAGGCGGCCGCGGTGCTGACGGTGACCGGGGTGGCGCCGCCACCGCCGGTGGTGCCGCCGCCCTGGGTGGCCCAGCCCGCCAGGTCGAACGGCGCGGCCGAGGCGGCGGGCGCGGCGGCTGCCACGCCGGTGACGGCCAGCGCGACGACCAGCGCGGCAGACCAGGGAGCCCGCCGGTTCGGTAAGGATGTCCGGGACATCTGCTTCCTCTCGTGAACGGTGGCCGCCGCAGCGGAAAAAGACAGCGGCCACTGCGGTGAATGAGAATCAGCGGCGGTAAATGATAATGACAAAAAATGCTGCAACCGGCAGCGTAATGAGACGTTTACCCCCTGTCAACATGCCGATTCGCCGAATTCTCTCATCACGTATATGACCCATTTCGATTGCCTTCGAATCGAATTGTCGAAACAACTCCACCCGGCTGGAAACCGTCTTGCCGGAGGGCCTTCGCAAGACGGTTGGCCCTAGCCGGACCCCCTGCCCGGCCGTACCGTCCCAGAGCACCAACGGCGGTGACGAGGAGGGCGGGTTGGCCACCATCGCGGACGTGGCTCGGCGGGCCGGCGTCGCCCCGAGCACGGTGTCCTACGTGCTCTCCGGCAAGCGCGCGATCAGCCCGGCCACCAAGGCCAAGGTCGAGGAGAGCGCCCGCGCCCTCGGCTACCTCACCCAGCAGCCGCCTCGGGGCGCGGCGCGCCGGACCGGGGTGCTCGGCCTGGTCGCGCCGCTGCGCGCGGGCACCCACCTGCCGGTGCTGATGCGCTTCGTCAGCGCGGTCACCACCGCCGCGCACCGGCACGGCAACGACGTGCTGCTGCTCACCGCGGACACCGGCGCGGAGGGCCTGCGCCAGGCGGTGCAGCGCAGCGGCGTGGACGGCCTGGTGGTGATGGACGTGGAGCTGCGCGATGCCAGGGCGCCGGTGCTGCGCGCGCTGGACCGGCCCTCGGTGCTGATCGGCTTCCCGGTCGACCCCACCGGACTGACCTGTGTGGACCTGGACTTCACCGAGGCGGGCGCGCTGTGCCTGGACCACCTGGCCGACCTCGGGCACCACAGCGTGGCCCTGCTCGGCTCGCCCCAGCTGGTCTACCACCGCGACGCCGGTTACGCGCACCGCACCATGGCCGGCTTCACCGCGGCCGCGATCCGCCGCGGCGTCTCGGTGCTGACCAGGGCGACCGACGAGCAGCTGCCGTCGGTGCGGCGCACGGTCGCCGCCCTGCTGCAGGAGCAGCCCCGGCTGACCGCGCTGGTGGTGCACAACGAGGGCGCCCTGCCCTCGGTGCTGACCTGCCTGCGCGAGCTCGGCCGCGACGTGCCGGCCGACCTTTCCGTGGTGGCCATCTGTCCCGACGAGCTGGCCGAGCGGGCCTCGCCGCGGCTGACCTCGGTGCACCTGCCCGCCGAGGAGCTGGGCGTCAGGGCCGTGGACCTGCTCACCGCCCGGCTCGCCGGGGTCCGGCCGCCCGCGCTGACCCTGCTGCCGCCGCAGCTGACCGAGCGGGCCAGCGCGCACCGCCGCCGCCCCGGCTCCTGAGTCACCCTGGAGTCCATTGTGGACTCTGCTGTTCGACGCGCGTTCGACACCGCGTTCGACCACGACCGGGTCCACTTCCAAGCCGGGCAACGTTTTCCTGAGATTTAGTTGAACATTCACCCGACCTGTCTCGTTCAGACGGGGTGACCACCGGCCTGGCGAAAGGATCCGGAGTGACCCCGATCGTCGAATCCCCTGCCCTGCGCGGCCTGCCCCCGCACGAGCGCGTGCTCTTCGACCGCTTCGGCTGGGGGCCACGCACACCAGTCCCGTTCACCCACGTCCACCACGCGGTCCAGGCGCGGGCCGCGGCCTGCCCGCAGGCCCCGGCCGTGGAGCACCTCGGCGAGTCGGTGACCTACGCCGAGCTGGACCGCAGGGCCACCGCGCTGGCCCGGCTGCTCGTCGAGCACGGGGTGCGCCCCGGCGCGCACGTCGGGCTGTTCCTGACCAGGTCGGTGGCCATGGTGGTGGGCATGCTCGCGGTGCTGAAAGCCGGTGCGGCCTATGTGCCGCAGGACATCCGGCTCACCCCGCCGCCGCACCTGCGGCACATCGCCGCGGTGGCGGGCATCGAGGTCGTGCTCACCACCACGGCACACCGGGGACTCCTGCCAGCGGGCCTGGGCACGGTGATCGCGATCGACGACCACCCCGCCGCGACCGCGGCCCTGCCTGCCGAATGCGGCGAGACCGCGGTGGTGATCTTCACCTCGGGCACCACCGGCAGGCCCAACGGGGTCAGGGTCACGCACGCGAACCTGTGCAACGTCCTGCTCACCGCACCGGGTTCGCTCGGTGTCGGCCCCGGCGACCGGGTGCCGCAGCTGCTCAACATCGCCTTCGACATGGCCGTGTGGGAGGTGCTGGGCACGCTGGCCAACGGCGGCTGCGTGCTGGTGCGCGGCGGCGACCCCACCGCGGCGGCCCGCACCGCGACCGCGCTGATCGCCACCCCAGGTGTGCTGTCCACTGTGGACCCGAGGGAGTGCCCGCAGGTGCGGGTGGTCGCGGTGGCCGGTGAGCGCTGCCCGCCCGCGCTGGCCCGCGCCTGGTCGCGCACCGCGGTCTTCCACAACGCCTGCGGCCCCACCGAGGTCACCATCGTCAACACCGTGCAGCGCTACGACCCGGCCACCGGCAGGCTGACCATCGGCCGCCCGGTGCCCAACACCACCGTCTACGTGCTCGACGAGACGCTCAACCCGTGCCGGATCGGCGAGGTCGGCGAGATGTGGGCCGGTGGCGCCTGCGTCACCGGCGGCTACCTCGGCAACGCCGACCTCACCGCGCAGCGCTACCGCCCCGACCCGTTCCTGGGCGGTGGCCTGATGTTCCGCACCCGCGACCTGGTCCGCTGGACCACCGACGGCCAGCTGGAACACCACGGGCGCACCGACGACCAGGTGAAGGTCAAGGGTTTCCGGGTCGAGCTGGACGCGGTCACCGCGGCGCTGGAACGCGCGCCCGGCTGCCGGCGGGCCAGCACGGTGCTGCACCAGGGCGGGCTGGTCGGGTTCGTCAGCCCGGCCACCGCCGTGCCGGAGGCGGTCCGCCGCGCGGTGGCCGCCCAGCTGCCCTACTACTGCGTGCCCTCGCTGATCGTGCCGGTGGACCGGCTGCCGCTGACCGAGCGCGGCAAGGTGGACCGCGGGGCGCTGCTGTCCCGGCTGCCCGGCCAGCGGGCGGAGACCGTCGCGTGAGCGCCGCCCCGGTCCTGGCCCCCGCCCCGGCGAGCTGGCGCTCCCGGTTGCGGCGCAGGCCCTTCACCCACCACAACCGGCTGCTGGCCGCGGTGCTGCTGGCGAACCTGGTGCTGGCCCTGGCCACCGACTGGCGCGCCGACCTCGATGTCCTGGTGTGGCTGGTGCTCGGCAACGTGCTGCTGGCCGTGCTGATCCGCCAGCAGCACGTGATCAACCTGCTGTTCCGGCTGGCCACCAGCGCGCCGAAGCACTGGCCGCTGCGGGTGCGGTGGACGCTGGGCAAGGTCTACCACTTCGGCGGCCTGCACGTCGGCGCCGCGATCGCCGGCACGGCCTGGTTCGCCGTGCTGGCCTGGGTGCTCACCGCCCGCGGCGGCCCGGCCGCGCTGCTGGCCTGCACCTGGGCCATCGCGGTGCTGCTGGTGGCCATGGTGGTGCTCGCGCTGCCGAAGCTGCGCGCCGCCCGGCACGACCTGTTCGAGCGCTGCCACCGCTTCGGCGGCTGGGCGCTGCTGGTGCTCTTCACCGCGCACGCCGCCGCGCTGGCCGAGGCGCAGGGCCGGGTCTTCCTCGGCTCCGCGCCGTTCTGGGCCCTGCTGGCGGTGGTGACCAGCGTCGCGCTGCCCTGGCTGCGGCTGCGCCGGGTGCCGGTGCGGATCAGCACGCCGTCCCCGCACGTGGCCGTGGTGGCCTTCGACTACGGCGTCACCCCGTTCGCCGGCTCGTCGACCTCGGTGAGCCGGAACCCGTTGCTGGAGTGGCATTCCTTCGCCAACGTGCCCGCGCCCGGCCGCTCCGGCTTCCGGCTCACCATCTCCCGCGCGGGCGACTGGACCGGCGCGCTGGTGGACGACAAACCTGCGCACCTGTGGGTCAAGGGCATCCCGACCGCGGGCGTCGGCAACATCGACCGGCTCTTCCGCGGCGTGGTGTGGGTGGCCACCGGCAGCGGGATCGGGCCGTGCCTGCCGCATCTGCTCGCCGGGGACACCCCGGCCCGCCTGGTGTGGTCGACCAGGAACCCGGTGCGCACCTACGGCGAGGCGCTGGTGGCCGAGATCGAGTCCGGGCAGCCGGAGGCGGTCATCTGGGACACCGACCGCGACGGCAAGCCCGACCTGGTCGAGCTGGCGCTGCGCGCGCACCGGGAGTCCGGCGCGGAGGCCGTCATCTGCATCTCCAACCGGAAGACCACCTGGCACGTGGTCGAGTCCCTTGAGGCACAAGGGATTCCGGCCTACGGCGCGATCTGGGACTCCTGAGGTGAGCACCACGGCGGCGGAGCTGCTCCGCCTGGTGCACGACCGCCACGCGCCCGCGCTGTGGCGCTTCGCGCTGCGGATGACCGGCGACGAACAGCTCTCCCAGGACGTCGTGCAGGAGAGCCTGCTGCGGCTGTGGCGCAGCCCCGCGGTACTGGACCAGGGCGAGTCCGCGGCCCGGGCCTGGCTGTTCCGGGTGGCGCGCAACGTGGTCATCGACGAACGCCGCAGCGCGCGCTCCCGGCGTGAGGTGGGCGCGGCCAGGGTGCCCGACCCGCCGCGCCCCGACCAGACCGACTCGGTGCTGGACGCCTGGGTGATCACCGAGGTGCTGACCCAGCTGACCACCGAACACCGCACGGTCATCATCCGCGCGTTCTACCTCGGGCAGTCGGTGGCCGAGCTCGCGGTGGACCTGGCGGTGCCGCAGGGCACCGTGCGCTCCCGCCTGCACTACGGCCTGCGCGCGCTGCGCCGCGCCCTCCGGGAGAAGGGGCTGACCAGCCGGTGACGCCACCAGCCGACCCCTACCAGGACTGGGACGCCGCCTACCTGCTGGGCGCGCTCTCGCACGCCGAGCGCCGGGACTACGAAGGACACCTGCACGCCTGCCGGCCGTGCGCCCGCGCGGTCGCCGGGTTCGCCGGGCTGCCCGGCCTGCTCGCCACGGTGGCCAGGGAACAGGCGGCCGAACTGCTCGACCCAGCGGGTCCCGCTCCCCCGGAAGCCCGGCACGCCGGGCTGGTCCGCGCGGGGCGCAAGGCCAGGCGGCGGGCCAGGTTCGGCACCGCCGCCGGGGTCCTGGCCGCAGTGCTCGCCGGGGCGCTGGTGGCCACCTGGCTCGCGGCCCCGCGCCCACCACGCCAATTTAAGTCAGTTGATTGACTTATTTCGGACCCGGGGCCATGCTGGCGACATGACCCAGCTGCCCCGCTTCCCGTTCGAGACCGACGCCGCCCTGGAGCCGCCCGCCGAGTGGGCCGACTACCAGAAGGGCTGCCCGGTGGCCAAGGTGCAACTGGCCAGTGGGGACGAGGCCACGCTGATCACCCGCTACGAGGACGTCAAGAGCGTGCTGGCCGACCCCAGGTTCACCAGGCCGACCGCGGCGGACAACGCGGCCCGGGTCGCCGACACCGAGTCCGGCGGGCTGTTCAACAGCGAGATGTCCACCGTGCTCCCCCAGCACGGCGAGGCGCACCTGCGCTGGCGGCGGATGGTCGGCAAGTGGTTCACCGCCAAGCGGATGAACGCGCTGCGCCCCGCCATCGAGGCGATGGCCGAGCAGCTGGTGGACGACATGATGACCAAGGGCTCGCCCGCGGATCTCAAGGCGGCACTGGGCTTCCCGCTGCCGGTGTGGGTGATCTGCGACCTGCTCGGCGTGCCGGATGCCGACCGGGACCGCTTCGCGCACTGGTCGGACGCGCTGCTGAGCATGACCCGCTACACCCAGGCCGAGATGGACCTGGCCCAGGCGGAGTTCGCCGGGTACATGGCCACGCACATCGCGGCCAAGCGCACCGAGCCCGGCGAGGACCTGCTCAGCGCCCTCATCGGCGAGACCGGCCCGGACGGCGAGCCGATGTCCGACCCGGCGCTGATCGCCACCGGCATGGGCCTGCTGATCGCCGGGCACGAGACCACCGCGAACATGATCACCAAGATGACCGCGATGCTGCTGGCCGACCGGCGGCACTGGGAGCGGCTGCTGGCCGAGCCCGCGCTGGTGCGCACCGCGGTGGAGGAGACGCTGCGGCTGGACGCCAACGCCGGCTTCGGCATGGCGCGCTACCTCACCGAGGACATCGAGATCGCCGGCACCACCCTGCCCAGCGGCACCACCGCGGTGTGCAGCATGGCCGCGGCCAACCGGGACGAGCGCGCCTTCACCGCCGCCGCCGAGCTGGACCTGGGCCGCAGCCCCAACCCGCACCTGGCCTTCGGCGCCGGCGCGCACGCCTGCCTCGGCCAGCCGCTGGCCCGCACCGAGCTGCAGGTGACCCTGGAGGTGCTGCTGCGCAGGCTGCCCACCCTCGAGCTGGCCGTGCCGGTGGCCGAGCTGCGCAAGGTCGAGGGACTCGCGGTGGGCGGACTGCGGGAGCTTCCGGTTCGATGGCGGCTATGACCACCAGCAGAGCGGCGCGGGCCCAGGCCACCAGGGAACAGATCCTCACCGCCGCGGAACGGCTCTTCGCCGAGCACGGCGTGTTCGCGGTGTCCAACCGGCAGGTCGCCGAGGCCGCGGGGCAGGGCAACAACACCGTGGTCGGCTACCACTTCGGCACCAAGGCCGACCTGGTGCGGGCGGTCATCCGCAGGCACGCCACCGCGATGGAGCAGCGGCGCGGCCCCATGGTCGCCGAGGTCGCCGGGAGCACGGAGGTCCGGGACTGGGTCACCTGCCTGGTCCGCCCGCTCACCGACCACCTGGCCTCGCTGGGCAGCCCGACCTGGTTCGCCCGCTTCGCCGCTCAGGTGATGACCGACCCGTCGCTGCGCCCGATCATGGAGGAGGAGGCGCTGTCCTCTCTCAGCCTCAACCGGATCGTCGACGGTCTGCACCGCAGCCTGCCCGACCTGCCCGGCGAGGTCAGGGACGAACGCGGCGGCATGCTCCGCCATCTGATGGTGCACATGATGGCCGAACGCGAGCTCGCCCTCGCCGAGCACACCCACACCCCCAGGTCCAGCTGGCAGGACGCCGGCACCGGCCTGATCGACGCACTGGTCGGACTGTGGCTGGCCCCGGTCACGACCATCGACGAGAAGGAAGAACCATGAAGATCACCGTGGACCAGGACCGTTGCTGCGGCGCGGGCACCTGTGTGCTGCTCGCGCCGGAGGTGTTCGACCAGCGCGAGGAGGACGGCATCGTCGTGCTGCTGGCTGAGGAGCCGCCCGCCGAGCTGCACGAGACGATCCGCGAGGCCGCCGCGGTGTGCCCGGCCGCGGCGATCGTGGTGAACGAGTGATGTGCGCACCAGCGGGTACCTGACGATTGACAGAACCGATCTTCAGGCGTGACAGTGCGGGAACGCCTTGTGAGCCAAGGGAGTTCCGATGTCGGCTGGCCGGGTTGGCCGGGTTGCGGTGATCCTCCTCACGCTCGGCCTGGTGATCGCCGTGGCCTGGGTGCTGCCACCGGCCCAGGTCCGGATCATGCCGCTGGGCGACTCGATCACCGGTGGTCCGGGATGCTGGCGCGCCGTCCTCTGGCACCGGCTCCGGTCGGGCGGGCGCTCGGACGTCGACTTCGTGGGCCCCAGGACCGGCGGCGGTTGCCCGCTGACCTATGACCGCGATCACGCGGGGTACAGCGGCTACCAGGCTGCCAGGATCGCGCGGGAGGACCTGCTGCCGTCCTGGCTGGCCGTGGCCAGACCGCACATCGTGCTGATGCACCTGGGCACCAACGACCTGTGGCACGGGGCCGGGACCGACGCGGTGCTGGCGGCGTACGCGAAGCTGGTCGGGCAGCTCCGGGCGCGCGACCCGGACGTGCGGATCCTGCTCGCGCAGATCATCCCGATGCGGGCGATCGGCTGCGACCCCTGCGCGCAGCGGGTGCTGGCGCTCAACGGCGCGATCCCGCGCTGGGCGGCGCAGCGGTCCACCGCGCGCTCGCCGATCACCGTGGTGGACCAGTGGACCGGCTTCGACGCGGCCACCGACACCATCGACGGGGTGCACCCGAACGACGCCGGATTCCGGAAGATGGCCGACCGCTGGCTGCCTGCCGTGACCGAGGCCCTCAACCAGCGGCGTCCGCCCGGTCCACGACCACCGGGGTCACCAGCACCCGGTCCGGGCCGGGATGGCGCGCTGCCCCGGTGAGCTCGACGGTGGCCTGCCACCGGATGTCGGTGCTGGAGGAGCCCAGCAGCAGGTGCAGCTCGCCGGGTTCGACCACCCGGCGGCCGTCGCGGCCGGTGAAGGAGGTCCGGTCGGCGTGCAGCCGGAAGCGAACCCGCGCCGACTCGCCGGGATCCAGCCGCACCCTGGCGAACCCGGCCAGCTGGCGCAGCGGGCGGGTCACCGAGGCCACCGGGTCGTGCAGGTAGAGCTGGACGACCTCCGCGCCGGACCGGTCACCGGTGTTGCGCACCAGGCAGGACACCTCGATCTCGCCGTCGGCGGGCAGTTCGGCCGGCGCGTGGCCCTCCAGGTAGTCGAAGCTGGTGTAGGACAGGCCGTGGCCGAACGGGAACCGCGGAGCCGGGTCCACCGAGCTGACCGGCCCCGGTCCGCCGAGCCGCGGGTGCAGGTAGGTCGCGGGCTGTCCGCCGGGGCCGTGCGGGACCTGTGCGGGCAGCTTGCCCGAGGGGTTCACCCGGCCGCTGAGCACGCCCGCGACCGCGCCCGCGCCCTCCTGCCCTGGGAAGAACGCCTGCACCACGGCCGCGGCCCGCTCGGCGTCCCCGCCGAGGGCGTAGGGGCGGCCGGCCAGCAGGACCAGCACCACCGGCGTCCCGGTGTCCAGCACCGCGGCCAGCAGCTCGGCCTGCGCCCCCGGCAAGGCGAGGTCGGCGGCGTCGCAGCCCTCGCCGGAGGTGCCGCGGCCGAACAGGCCGGAGCGGTCGCCGAGGGCCAGCACGCACACCTCGGCGGTGTCGGCGAGCGCGGCCGCGGCCGGGATGCCGGCGCGGTCCTCGCCGGTGACCGCACAGCCTGGGGCGTAACGGATCTCGCTGTCCGGGAACTCCGTGCGCAGCGCGGCCAGCAGGGTGGGCGCCTCGATGCCCAGTCCGACCTCGGGGTGCTGGGTGCCGACGTGGCTGGGGAAGGAGTAGCAGCCCAGCAGGGCGAGCACCTCCTCCGCGCACGGCCCGACCACCGCCAGGCGGCCAGGTTCGCGCAGCGGCAGCAGGCCGGAGTCGTTGGCCAGCAACACGATCGAGCGCTCGGCCAGAGTGCGGGCCAGCGTGCGCAGCTCCGGCGGGTCCAGGTCCACCGGCCGGCCCTGGCGCAGCGCGGGCGGCTCGGGGTCCCAGTCATCGTCCAACAGGCCCAGCTCGCACTTCTGCCGCAGCACCCTGGTCACCGCGCGGTCCACCAGTTCCTCCGGCACCACGCCGGAGCGCACCAGCTCGGCCAGCGGCTCGCCGTAGCAGCGCACGCTCGGCAGCTCCACGTCCACCCCCGCGGCCAGCGCGAGCGCCGCCGCCTCGCCTGGGGAACCGGCCACGCCGTGCGCGGTCTCCAGGAAGGAGATGCCGAAGTAGTCGGCCACCACCACGCCCTGGAAGCCCCAGGTCTCCCGCAGCAGCCCGGTCAGCAACGCCGGATCGGCCGCCGGGGGCACGCCGTCGACCTCGGCGTAGGAGTGCATCACCGAGCGCGCCCCGCCCTCGCGCAGGGCCAGCTCGAACGGCGGCAGCACCACGTCGGCGAACTCGCGCGGCCCCATGCCTGCCGGGGCGTGGTTGCGGCCCGCGCGGGAGGCGGAGTACCCGGCGAAGTGCTTGAGCGTGGCCACGATCCCGGCCGACTCCAGGCCGCCGGTGTAGGCCGCGCCGAGCACGCCGACCAGGTACGGGTCCTCCCCCAGCGTCTCCTCGGCCCGGCCCCAGCGCGGATCGCGCAGCACGTCCAGCACCGGGGCCAGGCCCTGGTGCACGCCGACCTCGGCCAGCGAGCGGCCCACCGCCTCGGCCATCCACCGCACCGTGCCGGGGTCGAAGGCGGCCGCCCAGGCCAGCGGCGCCGGGAACACGGTGGCCTGCCAGGCGGTGAAGCCGGAGAGGCACTCCTCGTGCGCCATCGCCGGGATGCCCAGCCGGGTGTTCGCGACCAAACGGCGCTGGGTCTGGGCCAGCGCCCTGGCCGCGTGCGCCGGATCGACGGGGGCGGTGCCGAAGACGCGGGTCAGCTGGCCCAGCCCGGACTTGGTCAGCTCGTCCCACGCAGGAAGGGACTCGGCGAACTCGTGCTGGGCCGGGGCGACCTCGGCCGCCACCTCGGACACCCCCACCCACACGCCGACGAGCTGGGCCAGCTTCTCCGCCAGGGTCATCTCAGCGAGCAGCGTGGCTACCCGCTCCGCCACTGGACGACCCGGCATCCCCCAGACACGATCCATGACGCCGATACTATCGGTAAGATTGCGAAACACAACCCGCCAAGAATGAGCTGCCAAAATGGGCCTCTGTTTGGCCTATAGCCACTCTTGACACCACTGGAGCCGCGTCCCTAGGGTCGGCCGCACTCGCGATATTTCCGAAACATTTCGGAAAGGTGGCTCCATGTTACGGCGTTCCCGACCGCGCGTTCTCCGCCTCTGCGCGCTCGCCCTGGCCGCGGGCGCGCTCGCCGCCTGCGGCACCTCCGGCCCGGCGGGCCAGGCAGGGGTCACGGTGTGGGCCTTGCAGGACAACGTGCTCAACCCGATCGAACAGCAGTCGGTGGACCGCTTCAACCGCGCGGGCGGCACCGCCAAGCTGGAGACCTTCGCCAACGACCCGTACAAGCAGAAGCTGCGGGTCGCCCTCGGCTCGCCGAACCCGCCCTCGGCGTTCTTCAACTGGGGCGGCGGCAACCTCAAAGAGTACGTCGACGCGGGCAAGGTCGCCGACCTGACCCCGCTGCTGGCCGAGAATCCCGGCCTTGGCGAGGCGTTCCTGCCGAACGTGCTGGACGCGGCCCGCCTGGACGGCAAGCTCTACGGCCTGCCGATGCGCGGCATGCAGCCGGTGGTCCTGTTCTACAACAAGGAGGTCTTCGCCGCCGCGGGCGCGCGGCCGCCGGGCACCTGGGACGAGCTGCTGGCGCTGGTGGAGACCTTCAAGGCCAGGAACGTGCAGCCGATCGCGCTGGCCGGCTCGCAGGCCTGGACCGAGCTGATGTGGGCGGAGTACCTGCTCGACCGGATCGGCGGCACCGAGGTCTTCCGCGCGGTGAAGGGCAAACCCGAGGGCTGGCGGCACCCGGCCGTGCTGGAGTCGATGACCCGGCTCAAGGAGCTCATCGACCGCGGCGGCTTCGGCCGGGACTTCGCCGGGGTGGGCTACGACCTCGGCGGCGCCTCCACCATCCTGGCCCAGGGCAGGGCCGCGATGCACCTGATGGGCTCCTGGGAGTACGTCAACCAGCTCGGCCAGAGCCCGGAGTTCGTCAAGCGGGACGCGCTCGGCTGGGTCCCCTTCCCCGCGCTGCCCGGCGGCAAGGGCGACCCGCGCAACCTGGTCGGCAACCCGGCCAACTTCTACTCGGTGTCCGCCGGATCGTCCACAGTGGACCAGGCCAAGAAGTTCGTGGCCACCCAGCTGCACGATCCCGGCTACGTGCAGGCGCTCATCGACGCCGGCGACGTGCCCGCGGTGAGCGGGCTGACGGAGAAGCTGGCCAAGGCGCCCAACGCTTCCTACACCACCTGGCTCTACGAGCAGGTGCGCGCCGCCCCGCACTTCCAGCTGTCCTGGGACCAGGACCTGCCTGCCGAGCAGGCCACCTTCCTGCTCACCCAGCTGCAGGAGTTCTTCCTGGGCAAGCTCTCCCCGCAGCAGTTCGTCGACGCGCTGGCCAGCCGCGGATGACCCAGCGGCCGTCGGCTCTCTACGCCCTGCCCGCGCTGGCCTTCTTCACCCTGTTCGCGGTGCTGCCGATGGTGCTGGTCTTCGGCCTGAGCTTCACCGCCTGGGACGGCCTCGGCGCGCCACGGGTCACCGGCGCGGACAACTGGGCCCGGCTCTACGCCGACGAACAGGCGCATGCCGCGCTCGGCCGGACCCTGCTGATCATGGTGCTGTCCTGGCTGGTGCAGACCCCGCTGGCGCTGCTGACCGGGGTGTGGGCGGCGGGCAGGCAGCGCGGCAGGGCGGTGCTCAGCGCGCTGTTCTTCCTGCCGCTGCTGCTCTCCACCGCCGCCATCGCCCTGCTGTGGCAGGCGTTGCTGGACCCCAACTTCGGGCTCACCGCCGGGGTGCTGGCCCCGCTTGGCGACCCCGAGCTGGCGCTCTACACGGTGGTGCTGGTGATCACCTGGCAGTACGTGCCCTTCCACACCCTGCTCTACCAGGGCGCGGCGCGGGCGGTGCCGCCCGCGCTGTACGAGGCCGCGGTGCTGGACGGGGCCGGGCGGCTGGCCCGCTTCCGGCACATCACGCTGCCCCAGTTGCGGCACACCGTGATCAGCTCCTCGGTGCTGATGCTGGTCGGCTCGCTGACCACCTTCGACACCGTGCTGATCCTCACCGGCGGCGGACCGGGCACCGCGACCCGGATCCTGCCGCTGCACATGTACATCACCGGCTTCACCGGCTTCGAGCTGGGCTACGCCAGCACGATCGGCGTGCTGCTCATGGTGCTGGGCGCCGCGCTGTCGCTGATCGTGTTGCGGGCCACCGGTTTCCGCGCCATGTCCAGTCAACAGGAGGGCGTATGAGGATCACGCCGAACCGCATCGGCGGCGCCTTCGCCGGACTCTGGCTGCTGGTGGTGCTGCTGCCGCTGTACTACATGCTGGCCGCGAGCCTGCGCGGGCGGGCCGACTACCTCGGCGGCCATCCCCTTGCCCCGCCGGCGAACCCGACGCTGGCGAACTACCTCACCGTGCTGGCGGGCGGGTTCGGCCGGTACCTGCTCAACAACGTGGTGGTCACCGTGGCCACCGTGCTCATCGTGCTGCTGCTGGCCGTGCCCGCGGCCTACGCGGTCACCAGGAGCACCAGCCCGTGGGTGCGGCGCGGGTTCAGCCTGTTGCTGGCCGGGCTGGCGATTCCCGCGCAGGCCACCATCATCCCGGTCTACCTGCTGATCACCCGGCTGCACCTCTACGACAGCCTCACCGGGATCATCCTGCCCACCGCGGCCTTCGCGCTGCCGGTGGCCACCCTGGTGCTGACCACCAGCCTGCGCGATGTGCCGCGCGAGCTGTACGAGGCGCAGGCCATCGACGGGGCCGGGCCGCTGCGCACGCTGTTCGACCTGGTGCTGCCGCTGGCCAAACCGGCCATCGTCACCGTGGCCATCTACACCGCGCTCAGCGCCTGGAACGGTTTCCTGTTCCCGCTGGTGCTCACCCAGTCCGCGGAGAACCGGGTGCTCACCCTGGGACTGTGGAACTTCCAGGGCCAGTTCGGGGTGAACGTGCCCGGCCTGCTGGCCGCGGTGACGCTGTCCGTGCTGCCGATCTTCGTGGTCTACCTGATCGGGCGGCGGTTCCTGCTGGCCGGCCTCACCGCCGGGTTCGGCAAGTGAGGCCGGCCCGCCGGGTCAGGGGTTGATCGCGCGGTAGGCCGGTTTCGGTTGCAGGGAGCGATCGAACAGGCAGGCGTCCCCGGTGCCGGGGAAGGTGCCCGGCACCCAGGAGTGCCGGTCGGTGAAGCCCCAGGTGGTGAACTCCACGCAGCGGCTCACCGCGTGGCAGCCGTCCCACAGCTGCTTGTAGTAGTTCGCCTGGGCGGCCAGCTTGCCGCCGTCGCTGGGCAGCTGGATGCGCACGTCGGCCTCGGTGATCGCCACGTCCAGGCCGAGCGCGGCCAGCCGCCGCAGGTTGTCCTGGTAGCCGCCGGGGAAGCCGTACTGGGTGGCCAGGTGCGCCTGGATACCCACCCCGTCGATCGGCACGCCCTGCTGCTTGAGCTGGCGCACCAGCGCGTACATCGCGTTGGCCTTGGCGCTGTTGCCCTCGGTGTTGTAGTCGTTGATGTAGAGCTTGGCCGAGGGGTCGATCTGGCGGGCCAGCCGGAAGGCGTCGGCGATCCAGCTGTCGCCCAGCTTGGTCTGGAAGATCGAGGAGCGGCGCCTGCCGTCCTCCTCGAACACCTCGTTGACCACGTCCCAGGCCCGGATCTTGCCCTTGTACCGGGTCATCGTGGTGCGGATCCGCTGCTGCACCGCAGCCCGCAGGTCGTTGGCGGAGAGGTTGTTGAGCCAGTTCGGGTACTGGCTGTGCCAGACCAGGGTGTGCCCGCGCACGGTCTTGCCGTTCTGCTGGGCGTAGTTGACGATCGCGTCCGCCCCGCCCCAGTTGTACTGGCCGCGGCCGGGCTCGGTGACCGCCCACTTCATCTCGTTCTCCGGCGTCACGCTGTCGAACTCGCGGGTCAGGGTCCCGCGGTAGTCCTGCTCGCCGGCCAGGGGGCCCGCGGCCACCGCGCTGCCGACCCAGCGGTTGGTGCTGCCGTGCAGCGGGCCGGCGGCCGAGGCGGGTAGCGCGCCCGCGCCCACACCGGCCACGAGCAGGCCCAGCACCAGCAGCTGTCTGCGCAACTTCATTGTCGCTCCAGGGGTTGTCGATACTTTCTATGTGAAAACCGACACTTTCGAAGCTAGGCTCCTTCGTGTCGCCCCGGCAATAGCCCCGTTGGGGCAACCCGGCTGTCGTAGACTCCGGCCATGGCACCGGGCAAGGTCACCATCGCGGACATCGCCGCCGAGGCGGGCGTTTCGATCCCGACAGTTTCGAAGGTGATGAACGGCAGACCCGATGTCGCGCCGGAAACCCGCGAGCGGGTGGAGACGATCATCCGGCAGCACGGCTACCAGCGCAGGGGCGATGAGCGGTCCCGCCGCTCGACCCTGGTGGAGCTGATGTTCCACGAGCTGGAGAGCGCCTGGGCGCTGGAGATCATCCGCGGCGCCGAGCAGGTGGCCGCCGAGCAGGGTCTCGCGCTGGTGCTCTCGGAGTCACAGGGCAGGCTGACCCCCGGCCAGCGCTGGGTGGACGGCGTGATCACCCGCAAGCCGCTGGCCGTGGTCGCGGTGTTCTCCGATCTCAGCGCCGCACAGCTGGCCAAGCTGCGGGCCAGGGACATCCCGGTCGTGGTGGTGGACCCGATCGGCGAGCCGGGCGTGCACACCCCCTCGATCGGCGCGACCAACTGGAACGGCGGCCTGACCGCCACCCGGCACCTGATCGAGCTGGGGCATGAGCGCATCGCGGTGATCGGCGGCCCGGAACGGGTGCTGTGCAGCCGGGCCAGGGTGGACGGCTACCGCGCCGCGCTGGAGACCGCCGGACTGGTGGTGGACCCGGATCTGGTGCGCTACGGCGACTTCCACGTCGAGTCCGGCCGCGCGCAGTTCGAGGCGCTGCTCACGCTGCCCCAGCGGCCCACCGCGGTCTTCGCCGGCAGCGACCTGCAGGCGCTGGGCGTCTACGAGGCCGCGCGCACTGCGGGCCTGCGCATCCCGGAGGACCTGAGCGTGGTCGGCTTCGACGACCTGCCGGTGGCGCAGTGGGTCGGCCCACCACTGACCACGGTCCGCCAGCCGTTGCAGGACATGGCCGCCGCCGCCACCCGCCTGGCGGTGTCGCTGGCCCGCGGCACCGAACCGGAGCACCGCAGGGTCGAGCTGGCCACCACGCTGATCGTGCGCCGCAGTACCGCGCCGCCCGCGGGCTGACCCAAGCCGCGGCGCGGGTCCCGGGTGGAGGAAGGGACCCGCGCCGCGGGGGCGCCATCAGGGACTGGCGCAGGTGAGTGGACTCGCCGGTTTGTGGTCACCGGTCGACTCCACGTTGAACGAGAACGCCGCCTGCCCGCCCGCGGGCACACTCGCGTTCCAGGACGCGTTCTTCACCGTCACCACGGAATCGGTGACGGAGTGCGTGGCGTCCCACAGGCTGGATATCCGCTGACCCGCCTGGGCGGTCCAGCGCACGGTCCAGCCCCGCACCGGCGTGCTGCCGGGGTTGCGCACGGTCACCGTCACCTGGGCGCCACCGGCCCAGCTGTTGGTGACCGCGTACTCGGCGGTGCAAGCCCCTGGCGGGACCGCGGTGGTGCTGGTCGGGCTGGTGGTGCCGGTCGGGCCGGGGCCCGGGTCGGCGCCGATGCCGGTGACCTCGCCGTTGCCGCCGTCGAAGACCACGTCGGAGCAGCCGTAGAAGGTCTCCTTGCTGTCCGAGCGCTTCCACACCGAGTAGATGATGTGCTTGCCGCTCTTGCCCTGCGGCAGCTTGCCGCTCCAGGAGTAGTGGCCCTCGACCGTGCCGACCGAACCGGTCAGCGGGGGGTGGTCGACGGTCAGGAACGGCTGCTCCTCGATGTCGTTCCAGGTCAGTGGCCGGGTCGGGCTCCAGCTGTCCTTGGTGACGTAAAGGTAGAACCAGCCGGGGTGGGCAGCCCAGGCGTTGTAGGACCAGCGCATGTTGGCGCCGGCGGTCAGGTGGGTGAGCGGCCAGTCGTTCCTGGCCAGGTTCCAGCCGGAGAAGGTGCTGTTGCCGCCGCTGCACAGCTGGCCGTCCGGCACGAAGCCGCGGGTGCGCCCCTCGCCGTCGGAGCGCAGCACGCTGAACCAGTTGTACAGCGGGTTGGTGCCGCTCTGCGCCACCGCGGCGGCGCAGGCCGGGTTCTTCGGCTTGATCTCACCGGTGGAGCTGAGGCCGTCCTTCCAGCAGAAGAAAGTGCGGCTGCCCGGCTGCATCATGGCGCCGTGCGCCTGAGCCGGGCGTTGATCCAGTAGGACGAGGACCATCGAACACAGCGCGACGACCACTGCCGCCAACGCCGCGAGCCTGCTTCGCAGTGTCATGGTCAGTTCCTCAGGGCAGGGAATCTGGGAGCGCTTCCAGACTCGGGGTACCACAACTCCTTGTCAACCACGCAAAGGTTTGACTACGGTACTGGGAACGCTCCCAGACAGGAGGCGTCATGATCGTGCCCAGAATCGCCGCGGCCGTCGCGCTGACCCTTGCCCTGCTCGCCGGTTGCGCCGCCGAACCCGTTGCGCCCCTTGCGGATCGCGGCGCCGGCGCACTCGGACCGCCGGTCACCACGATGCGCGGACTGGTGGACCTGGTCAGCGAGAAGACCTCGGGCTGCACCGACGCCAGGGCCGGCACGCCCGAGGAGCTGGGCAGGCTGGTCGGCGCCGAGCTCCGCGAGCTGTACGAGCCCTACATCGCGGAGTGGTCCACCTGCGCGGTGCCGCCCTCCTACCCCAAGGTCGGACTGCTGTTGTTCGCCCCTGGCAAGCAGATCGAGTTCCAGCGCACCTGGCGGGACGCGATGGCCAAGGGCACCATCGGCGACGGGCCGACCCTGGCCTTCGGCAACGGTTTCGCGGTCACTTCAGGCTTCCTCGGCGTCTACCAGCTGGACCTGTACTACCTGCGCTGCGCCTACACCGACGACAAGGTCCGGCAGATCCCGGCCGACGTGGACAACTGCGTCTTCGCCCAGCCGCCCGCCCACGAGCACTAGTACCGCAACGGGTCTCACCGCTCGCGCCGCTGGACCTGGCCTGGATCGCCGGCACGCGCTTACCGGGCCCGGCAGGTCCTGAGGTAGCTCAGGAACGATGCCTGCAGGCCAGTCACGTGCGTCTCGCGCAGGACCGCGCTGGTGACGGCCGCACCGCGGGAGGTGAGGCGGTGCAGGACGGTGGCCGTGTTCTTCGCGAGGTTTTGGTAGATGGCCAGGTCTCCGAGCAGTTCTCCCTCGTTGAAGGTCAGGTGCAGCTTGGCGGCGTGCTGCCGGTCACCCAGCTCGTGGAGCTGGGCGAAGATCTGACTGCCTGCACCGGTGACGCCGGGGCTGCCCGCTCCGATGCTCGCGAAGAGCGTGTTGCCGGTGAGCCAGGTGTAGAGACTGAAAAGGCCGCCGTAGGAGTAGCCGAAAAGGCCGTGCCCGCTCGCGGCTGTGCCGTAGTCGCGTTCGATCCGCGGGTGCAGTTCCGCGGTGAGGAAGCTCAGGAACGCATCGGCGTGGGTGTCGCGCAGTTCGGCGAGGTAGGCGTCGGCTTCCTCGCGTGTCCTCGCGCCCGCTTGGACTCCCATCTCCACGGCCTCGATGAGCTCCTTGGCGATGGGCTCGCCGGGCGGCACGAGGTCTCTGTTGCGCAGCCGATCCCAATGCTGTGCTTCCTCGCCCGCGTAGCCGACGCTGACCTGGATGTAGGGCTGGATCCGCTGCATGGGATCCGCCTGGGTGACGATGAGCGGAGCCGTCATGCCCACGGCCCAGTTGCCGTCGAGCACGTACACGGCAGGCGCTTGCGTCGTGGCGGGGTCGTAGCCCGGTGGCGTGGTGACCCAGACGCCGTAGTCGTGCCCACCGCTGGAGCGCATCTCGAAGTAGTCGGTGTCGGCGAGGCAGCCGTGCCACATGGTGCTCATCGGAGATCCTTCACAACACACGTCGTCGGTCTTTTCCAATGGATAAACTGTGGGAGTGACCCTGTCAAGCACCGAACGCACCGGCGACGCACGCGAGCGCCTCCTGGCTCGGCTTCTCGACGCCTTCGACGAGGCCCTTCCCGCACCGGAGGTGTCACTCCGTGAGATCGCCGCCCGGACCGGGACCAGCCACGCCCTCCTGCGATACCACTTCGGGTCGCTCCCGGGCGTCCTGGCGGCCATGCTCAAGGCGCAGCGATCCCGTGACAACGAGGCGCTTTTCCAGGCCGCCCGGCAAGGCACCTTCGACGACCTCGTCGTGGCGATCTGGCGGACCTACACCCGCCCGGAGCAACTGTCGCGTGTCCGCGGCTTCTTCCACGTCGTAGGTCTGGCCGCGTACAGCCCAGACAACTTCCGTGAGTTCATCGACTCACTCGACGACCTGACCAAGAGCCTGGCCTCGCTCGCGGAACGCGAAGGGCTCGACGCCAAGGAAGCGCTGACCCTGGCCACCGTCACCATCGCCGCGATTCGTGGCCTGCTCCTCCAGGCGATCCTGACTCCGGCAGCCCACTCGGCGGACGCGGTCGCCCTGATCCTGCGCATGAGCAAGGGCCAATCCGTTCCACGGACGCATCCGGGGCCTTGACGGACGCGGTACCGGGCGCGGGGATCGCCGCAGTCGACGGCGTGCGCGTGCGCGGCCTGCTCCGGCGCGGCGCTGCCGTCCGCCCGGTGGAAGAAGGCGACTCAGGACACTAGGCCGAGGCCCGGCGCACCAGGCCGACCGGCAGCACCTGCCTGCGCGGCGGCGGGTTCTCCCCCTCGATGAGCCGCTGCAGGGTGAGCACCATCTGCCGGACCTGCTCGCGCGGGTCCTGGTGCACCGTGGTCAGCGGCGGGTTGGTCGCCTCGGCCAGCCCCCGGTGGTCGTCGAAGCCCACCACGGCCACGTCCTCCGGCACCCGCCGTCCCGCGGCGCGCAGCGCGCGCAGGGCGCCCGCGGCCATGGGGTCGTTGGCGGCGAAGACCGCGTCCAGCTTCGGGTTGCGCGCCAGCAGCCTGGCCACCGCCCGCTCGCCGCTCTCGGTGGTGAAGTCGCCTTCCTCGCACAGCCGGGCCGCGGCGCGGTCGTCCAGGCCAACGGTGGTCCGCCAGCCGGCCAGCCGGTCCACCGCAGAGCGCTGGTCCAGCGGTCCGGTGATGGTGCCGATCCGCTTGCGCCCCAACGACAGCAGGTGTTCCACCGCCAGCTTCGCGCCGCCCACGTTGTCGAAGTCGACCATGTGCAGGCCGCGGATGGCGCCGCCGGGACTGCCGCCACCGAAGACCATCGGCAGCCGGAGCAGCCGCAGCGCGGTCGGCAGCGGATCACCCCGGTGCGCGGCGAAGACCAGCGCGCCGTCGACGTGCCCGCCCTCCAGGAAGCGCACCGTGCCCGGCACGTCCTCGCGACTGTCCACCAGCATCATCAGCATCTGGCTGCCCACTGAGGACAGCTGCCGGAACGCGCCGCGGACGATCTCGGCGAAGTACGGGTCCTCCAGGACCTTGGTCTCCGGCTCCGAGAGCACCAGCGCGATCGCGTTGGTGCGCCTGGTGACCAGCGAGCGCGCCGCCTGGTTGGGCGAGTAGCCCAGCTCGCGCGCGGCGTCGAGGACCTTCTCCCTGGCCCGGGAACTGACGTAGGCGTCCTCGTTGAGCGCCCGCGAGGCGGTCGACCGGGACACGCCGGCGTAGGCGGCGACGTCTTCCAGCGTCGGCCGCGTGGCACCTCGGGTCACACCCACCACCTCCGATGATCAGCTTAGCCCGCCCGGCGGCGAAGGCGGGACCGAACGGGTGCAATGTCGCCGATGGTCCCCGCCCGTGCGCGGCCGAGGGTTCACAGCGGGTTTCGGCGCGGTTACAGTCCGCGCTGGGAGCGCTCCCAGAATCCACCGCCCTCACCCCTGTGTGTCCGGAGGAGGACCCTGCATGAGATCCCGTGCGCTATCCCGGCGATGGCGAGCCGGGCCATTGCCCGCCGCACTCGCCACCGCGCTGGCCGGGGCGGTGACGCTCCCGCTGGGCGCGCTGCCCGCCGCGGCCGCCCCCTCGGTGGCCTGCACCGTGGTGTACCAGGTGACCAACGAGTGGAGCACCGGCTTCAGCGCCGCCGCGACCATCCGCAACGACGGCGAGGCCCTCAACGGCTGGCAGCTCACCTGGACCTTCCCCGACGGCCAGAAGGTCAGCAACGGCTGGAACGGCGTGTTCAGCCAGCAGGGCGCCGCGGTCACCGTGGCCAACCCGGACTGGGCCCGGGTACTGCCCGCCGGCGGCAGCACCCAGGTCAACTTCAACGCCGACAAGGGCGCGGCGAACCGGCCGCCGACCGACTTCGCGGTCAACGGCGTCCGCTGCACCGGCGCGAACCGGGCCCCCTCGGTCGCACTGACCAGCCCGGCCGACGGCAGCACCTTCACCGCCCCGGCCAGCATCGCGCTGGCCGCCGATGCCGCCGACACCGACGGCACGGTCAGCAAGGTCGAGTTCTTCGCCGGCACCACCCCCGTCGGCATCGCCACCGCGGCGCCGTGGCGGGTCAACTGGACCGGCGCCACCGCCGGTGAGTACTCGGTGACCGCCCGCGCCACCGACGACAAGGGCGCCACCACCGTCTCCAACCCGGTCGCGGTGCGCGTGCTCGGCGCGCCCGCCGTGCTGGCCACCCCCGGCGCGGTCAGCGTGCGCCAGGGCGACTCGGTCAAGGTCGGGGTCAAGCTGGCCTCCGCGCCGGCCGGTGAGGTCACCGCGACGGTGACCCGCACCGGCAGCGCGGACCTGACCGCGACCCCGGCCACCCTGCGGTTCACCCCGCAGAACTGGAACACCGCGCAGCAGCTCACCATCGCCGCGGCCGACAACGGCGGCGCGCTGGGCGAGGCCAGGTTCACCGTGGCCGCGGCGGGCCACACCGCGGCCACCATCACCGCGAGGGAGCTGGGCAAGGACACCTCCAGCTACGCCGCGGCCTTCCTGGCCCAGTACAACAAGATCAAGGACCCGGCGGCTGGCTACTTCCGCCGCTTCGGCGAACTGCTGGTGCCCTACCACTCGGTGGAGACCCTGGTGGTGGAGGCGCCCGACCACGGGCATCAGACCACCTCGGAGGCATTCAGCTACTACCTGTGGCTGGAGGCCAGCTACGGCCGGGTGACCAAGGACTGGGCGCCGCTGGCCAAGGCCTGGGAGTCGATGGAGAAGTTCATCATCCCAGGCAGCAAGGACCAGCCGACCAACTCCTTCTACAACCCGGCCAAACCGGCCACCTACGCCCCGGAGCACCCGCACCCCAGGGGCTACCCCTCGCAGCTGGACCCGGGCGTCGCGGTTGGCCAGGACCCGCTGGCCGCTGAGCTGCGCTCGGCCTACGGCAACAACGACATCTACGGCATGCACTGGCTGCTGGATGTCGACAACACCTACGGCTACGGGCACTGCGGGGACGGCACCAACAACGCGCCCGCCTACGTCAACACCTTCCAGCGCGGTGAGCAGGAGTCGGTCTGGGAGACCGTGACCCACCCCTCCTGCGACACGTTCAAGCACGGCGGCCGCAACGGGTTCCTGGACCTGTTCACCAAGGACGCCAGCTACTCCAAGCAGTGGCGCTACACCAACGCGCCGGATGCCGACGCGCGCGCGGTGCAGGTGGCCTACTGGGCCAAGACCTGGGCGCAGGCGCAGGGCAAGGGCGCGGAGGTGGCGCCGATCCTGGCCAAGGCGGCCAAGATGGGCGACTACCTGCGCTACGCCATGTTCGACAAGTACTTCAAGAAGATCGGCAACTGCGTCGGTCCGGCCAGCTGTCCGGCGGGCACCGGCAAGAACAGCGCGCACTACCTGATGGGCTGGTACTACTCCTGGGGCGGCGCGACCGACACCTCGGCCGGGTGGGCCTGGCGGATCGGCTCCAGCGCACCGCACCAGGGCTACCAGAACCCACTGGCCGCCTGGGCGCTGGCCAACGACCCGGCGCTCAAGCCGAAGTCGGCCACCGGGCAGCAGGACTGGGACACCAGCTACGACCGGCAGCTGGAGTTCCTGCAGTGGTTGCAGGCCGCCAACGGCGGCATCGCCGGTGGCGCCAGCAACAGCTGGGGCGGCTCCTACCAGCCGCCGCCCGCCGGATCGGCGAAGTTCCACGGCATGGCGTATGACTTCCAGCCGGTGTGGCACGACCCGCCGAGCAACCGGTGGTTCGGCTTCCAGGTCTGGGGCGTGGAACGCATCGCCCAGCTCTACCACGTGACCAAGGACGCCCGCGCCAAGGCGATCCTGGACAAGTGGGTGCCCTGGGCCATCGCCAACACCACCGCGGGCAACGGCTCCTTCCGGGTGCCCTCGGACCTGGAGTGGACCGGCAAGCCCGACGACTGGACCGGCACCCCCACCGGCAACGCGGGGCTGACGGTCAAGGTGCTCAACCACAGCCAGGACGTCGGCGTGGCGGCCGCGCTGTCCAAGACGCTGCTCTACTACGCGGCGGCCTCGGGCAACACCGCGGCGCGCACCACCGGTGAGCGCCTGCTCGACGCGCTGCTGGCGCACCAGGACGGCAAGGGCATCGCCATCCCGGAGACCCGCGCCGACTACAGCCGCTTCGACGACAAGCTCACCACCGCCAACGGCGACGGCCTGTACATCCCGCCGGGCTGGACCGGCACGATGGCCAACGGCGACCGCATCGACGCCAACTCCACCTTCCTGTCCATCCGCTCCTTCTACCAGAACGACCCCGACTGGCCCAAGGTCCAGGCCTACCTGGACGGCGGCCCAGCGCCGACCCTGACCGTCCACCGGTTCTGGTCACAGGCGGAGATCGCCACCGCCTTCGCGGCGCACAGCGAGCTCTTCGGCGGCTGAGGCAGACGGGCGCGGACTGGGAGCGATTCCAGTTCGCGCCCGATCTGACAACCCTTCGACAGTCTTTTTCCTTGATCCCCTTGACACCCCGAACACCTCGGGGCAACACTCAACTCGATTTCTGGGAGCGCTCCCAGCACGGTCCAGAACGGCGAAAGGGTTGACGTGCGCCATCTCTTACCTCGCTCACTCGCACTCGGGCTCGCGGTCTCGGCGGTGGCCGCGGTGACCGCCTGCGGTTCCGGCGCCGGCTCGGACGGCAAGCTGGAGCTCACCATCGCCACCTTCACCGAGTTCGGGTACGAGGACCTGCTCAAGGAGTACGAGGCGGCGCACCCGAACATCCGCATCACCCACCGCAAGACCGGGCAGGCCGCGCCCCACCACCAGAACCTCTACACCAAGCTCGGCGCGGGCTCCGGCCTGGCCGACGTGGAGGCGGTGGAGGAGGGTCATCGCGCCAAGGTGATGGAACGCGCGGACAAGTTCGCCAACCTGCGCGAGATCGGCCCGGCCGACGTCACCCCGGAGCGCTGGCTGCCCTGGAAGTCCGAGGCGGTCACCACCAAGGACGGCCGCCTGATCGGCTACGGCACCGACATCGGCCCGCTGGCCATGTGCTACCGCAAGGACCTCTTCGCCGAGGCCGGGCTGCCCAGCGACCCCGAGGGGGTCAAGCCGCTGTTCGCCACCTGGGACAGCTTCTTCGCCGCGGGCGAGAAGTTCGCGGACAAGGTCAAGGGCAAGGCCTGGTTCGACTCGGCCGCACAGATCTTCAACGCCATGCAGAACCAGCTGCCCCAGGGTTACTACAACACCGAGGACAAGCTGATCATCGAGTCCAACACGGCCATCAAGGCCAACTGGGACAAGCTGACCGCCGCGGTGGCCAAGGGCCAGTCGGCCAAGCTGACCGCGTTCGGCCCGGAGTGGAACAGCGCCTTCCGCACCGGCGCCTTCGCCACCAAGACCTGCCCGTCCTGGATGCTCGGCGTGGTCGAACAGCACGCTGGCCCGGAGAACCAGGGCAAGTGGGCGGTCACCGACGCCTTCCCCGAGGGCGGCGGCAACTGGGGCGGCTCGTACCTGACCGTGCCCAAGCAGAGCAAGCACCCGAAGGAGGCCGCGGAGCTGGCCGCCTGGCTGTCCGCGCCCGCGCAGCAGCTGAAGGCCTTCGCCGCCAAGGGTCCCTTCCCCAGCCAGGTTGAGGCGCTGAGCAGCGAGCAGCTGCTGAACAGCCACAACAAGTACTTCGACGTCAAGGCGGGCGCGCTGTACGCCGCGCAGGCCCGCAAGGTGACCAAGGCCCAGTACAAGGGCCCCGCCGACGGTGAGCTCCAGGACGTCGTCGGCGTCGCCGCGCTGCAGAAGGTCGAGCAGGGCGGCTCCTCGGCGGAGGGCTGGCAGCAACTCGTCGACGGTGCGAAGAAGCTGGCCAAGTGAGTCTGGACCTCCACCCGCAGACCCGCCGTGACCGCGGTGCTCCCGTTCCGCCGCGGTCACGGCGTCCCATTCGCGACCGGCTCGGCGAGTGGGACCTCCGGTTCTCGCCCTACCTCTACATCGCGCCGTTCTTCCTGATCTTCGGCCTCACTGGCCTGTTCCCGTTGCTCTACACCGCCTACGTGGCCCTGTTCGACTGGGAGCTGGGCGGCGCGGAGCCGACGTTCGTCGGGCTGGACAACTTCACCAACCTGCTCGCCGACGAGCAGTTCTGGACCACGCTGACCAACACGATCAGCATCTTCCTGCTCTCCAGCGGACCGCAGCTGGTGATCGCGGTGCTGCTGGCCGCGCTGCTCAACACCAGGGTCCGCCCGGCCACCGGCTGGCGGGTCGGCGTGCTGCTGCCCTACGCGGCCAGCCTGGTGGCCATCGGCATCATCTTCGCCAACCTGTTCGGCCGCGACTTCGGCTTGGTCAACACCCTGCTGGAATGGTTCGGGCTGGACCGGATCGACTGGCAGGCCAACCGCTTCGCCAGCCACCTGGCCATCGCCTTCATGGTGAACTGGCGCTGGACCGGCTACAACGCGCTGATCGTGCTGGCCGCGATGCAGGCCATCCCCAAGGACGTCTACGAGGCCGCGGTGGTCGACGGGGCCGGTGCGGTGCGCCGGTTCTTCAGCATCACCCTGCCGCTGCTGCGCCCGACGCTGATCTTCGTGGTGATCACCTCGACCATCGGCGGGCTGCAGATCTTCACCGAGCCCAAGCTGTTCGACACCAGGCCCGGCTCCAACAACGGCGGCTCCTCCAACCAGTTCCAGACCATCACCCTCTACCTGTACCAGTCCGCCTTCGAGAACCAGAACTTCGGCTACGCCTCGGCGATCGCCTGGGTGCTGTTCCTGGTGATCATCGTCTTCGCCGGGATCAACTTCCTGCTGACCCGGCGGCTGGCGGGGGTGGGGCGATGAGCGTCGGCAAGCCCAATGCCACGGTGTACGGACTGTTGCTGGCCTTCGTGCTCGGCTCGGCCTTTCCGTTCTACTGGTCCTTCGTGGTGGCCAGCAGGGACAGCGCCACCGTCAGCCAACGGGTGCCGCCGCTGCTGCCCGGTGGCAACTTCTTCGCCAACGCGGCCAAGGTGTTCGACTCGGTGCCGTTCTGGAAAGCGCTGGCCAACAGCATGATCGTGGCGGGCACGGTGACGGTGTCCACCGTGCTGCTGTCCACACTGGCCGGTTTCGCCTTCGCCAAGCTGCGTTTCCGCGGCCGGGGGGTGCTCTTCGTCGCGGTGGTGGCCACCCTGGCGGTGCCCACCCAGCTGGGCATCGTGCCGCTGTACATGCTGATGGCCGAGTTCGGCTGGGCCAACAGCCTGGAGGCGGTGATCGTGCCGAACCTGGTCACCGCGCTCGGTGTGTTCTGGATGCGCCAGTACATCCTGGAGGCGGTGCCCTTCGAGCTGATCGAGGCCGCCCGGATGGACGGGTGCAGCCTGATCCGCACCTTCTGGCACGTGTGCCTGCCCGCGGTCCGCCCGGCCGCGGCCTTCCTCGGCATGTTCACCTTCATGACCTCCTGGAACGACTTCCTGTGGCCGTTGGTCGCTCTCGACGCGGGCAACCCCACCATCCAGGTGGCCCTGGAGAAACTCCAGAGCGGCTTCTACATCGACTACTCGCTCGTGCTGGCCGGCACGACCATGGCGACGGTCCCGGTTCTGCTGATCTTCGTCCTGCTCGGCCGACAGATCGTCGCCGGCATCATGCAGGGCGCCGTGAAGGGATGACGAGTGCACGTATCTGACCACGCCGTCGAGCTGGCGTTCCCACCGGGATTCCTGTGGGGCGCGGCCACCGCGGCCTTCCAGATCGAAGGATCGACCACTGTGGACGGTCGAACCGACTCGATCTGGGACGCCTTCTGCCGTACCCCCGGCAAGGTGCACAACGGCGACACCGGCGAACCGGCCACCGACCACTACCGACGGATGCGCGAGGACGTCGCGCTGATGGCCGACCTCGGCCTGCGCGCCTACCGGTTCTCCGTGGCCTGGCCCCGGATCCGACCGGACGGCGGCCCGGTCAACCCGGCAGGCCTGGACTTCTACCAGCGCCTGGTGGACGAGCTGCTGGCCAGGCAGATCACCCCGTGGATCACCCTCTACCACTGGGACCTGCCGCAGGCGCTGGAGGAGCGCGGCGGTTGGGCGAACCGGGACACCGCCTACCGCTTCGGCGAGTACGCCCAGACCGTGGCCGGCGCGCTCGGCGACCGGGTGCCGTTCTGGACCACGCTCAACGAGCCCTACTGCTCCTCCTTCGTCGGCTACGCCTCGGGCAGGCACGCCCCCGGCCGCACCGACCCGCACGCCACCGTGGCCGCCGTGCACCACCTGCACCTGGCGCACGGCCTCGGTGTGCAGGCGATCAGGGACGCGGCTCCCCAGGCCAAGGCCGGGATCACGCTCAACCTGTACCCGGTGCACCCCGCCGACCCCGCTTCCGAAGCCGACGTGGAGGCGGTCCGCAGGGTCGACGGCCTGCAGAACCGGATCTTCCTCGACCCGGTGCTGCGCGGGGAGTACCCCGAGGACGTGCTCGCCGACCTGGCACCGTTCGGGTTGTCCAGCCACATCCAGGACGGCGACCTGGACCTGATCGGCGCACCGCTGGACCTGTTGGGCGTCAACTACTACAGCAGCCTGCACGTCTCCGGCGCGGCCACCGAGCCCGCCGACGGCCCCACCACCTGGATCGGCGCCGAACACGTGCGCTTCCCCAGCAGGGGCCTGCCGCGCACGGACATGAACTGGGAGATCCAGGCCTCCGGGCTCACCGAGGTGCTCACCCGGCTGCACACCGAGTACCCGCCGCTGCCGCTCTACATCACCGAGAACGGCTCGGCCTGGCCGGACAAGCCCAACGGCGACGGCCAGATCGAGGACACCGACCGGGTGTCCTATCTGGACGGTCACCTGCGCGCGGCGCACGAGGCCATCCAGGCAGGGGCCGACCTGCGCGGGTACTTCAGCTGGTCGCTGCTGGACAACTTCGAGTGGGCCGAAGGCTACGCCAAGCGGTTCGGCCTGGTGCACGTGGACTACCAGACCCAGGTCCGCACCCCGAAGCGCAGCGCGCACTTCTACTCGCAGGTGATCAGGCAGAACGGGCTGACCGCCGAACAACCGTGATTGCTCCAGGTAACTGACCCGACCGCCAGCCTGCCGACGTCACCAGCGAGTGAATGGGACGCCGGTGGGCTGGCGGTTGTCGCACGTCGATCGCATGGTGGCAGCGGGGAGTCCACGAGCGAGCGGAGTCGGTCATGCCTGCGGAACCAGTGTCACGACGGCAGTTCATCCGGGTCGGCGGGGTCGGCGTGGCCGGGATGGTGGTCGGGCTGCCCGCGTCCGCGCCCTCGGCTGAAGCCGCGCAGGCCGTCACCCAGTGCAAGGGTTTCGATCCGGTGCTCGTCGGGGGCGAGACCGGCATGGCCAACGGCATTGCGCGGACTCCCCGGGGCACGCTGAAGTTGTTCGTGGACAACCACAGCAGCCAGCCGACCAAGGACCCGCTCAGCCTGAAGTTCGTCACCCCCTACTTCGTCAACGTCAACCGTGCGGGCGAGCTGCCGCCCGGCGCGAAAATGTTGCTCCAGGACGCGCGGCCCAACGTGCCGGAGATCCTGGAGGTGGTGCTGCCTGCCGGGCTCAAGCCGGGCAGGCACGACGTGTCCATCCCGGTCATCCGGGTCGACGGCGGCCCGAGTCTGCTGGGCCACGGCCAGCTGCTGGTCTCCCCGGTGCGCCCGGCCAGGGATGAGCCGCCCTGCCTGTCGTTCGACGCGACGGACATCCAGATCAAGACCCCCGGCGCCAGCAACGGCCCCGCGCGCACGGGGCAGGCGGGCAACCAGGTCAACCTGTACGTCAGCTACGAGTTCTGCGCGCTGACCAGGGGCAAGGGCCGGCTGGTCACCGTCCGCGCGGGCAACGCCGGACCGAACCGCACCACCGCGGACGCGCTGATCACCTTGCGCACGCCGTTCTACGTCAACGTCGACCGGTCGGGGCAGCTGCCGCCAGGGGCGAAGTTCATCTACCAGAACACCGATCCCACCGTCCCCGAGGTACTGGGCATCACCGTGCCCAAGGGCCTGCGGCCGGGCGAGGAACGCTCGTTCGCGGTCCCGCTGGTCGCCGTGCCCGGCACCCAGCCCGGGTACCGGGCGGGCGGCGCGATGGTGCTGGCCGGGAAGTCCGACGAGGACGTGGACCTGCGGCCCAACGCGGTCCAGTTCGCGGTGACCGTGCTGGCCACCTAGGCCTGGCACAGCGGAATGCCGCCCCCGCGACACTGCGGGGACGGCATTCCGGATTCACCTCAGGCGATCACAGCGCCGGGTAGGCGTTGCGCATGAGCTCCTGCAGCTGTGCGGGGAACCAGTGCCCCGACAGCGGCGCGTTGCCCAGTGCGCCGGACATGCTGTGGCCGTTGCGCGGGTTGCCGGTGTAGGTCGGGTCGCACATCCGGTCGAAGCCCTTGCCCTCGTTGTTCTGGATGTACTTGCTGGAGCCGTCGGACTCGCCGGGCGGCTTCATCCACACGTAGGCGTCGATCCCGGCGGGACCGGGGTTGGCCTTCGGCCGCTCGCCGAGGCCGGCGCCGGACTGGTTGCACCAGTTGCCGAGGTGGATGCGCCGGTCGACGCGGGACTGGTTGACGAAGGTGTTCGGATCGGTGGAGGTGCTCACCGAGGTCGGCCGGTTGGGGCCGCCCCAGCCGTTGCGCGCGGTGTCGATGAGCATGCCGATGTCCTGGCCGAAGCAGGCCGCGGCGGCCCTGGACCGGAAGTCCTGGGCGTAGGTGAGCTCGTCGACGTAGCGGTTCCAGTCCACCCACTTGGTGGTCTCGCGCACCGGCCTGCCGTTGACCACGGTGTCGGCCTTGAAGAACGGTTCGGACAGCGCGCTGAAGTTGGCCGTGTTGACGATGAAGCCCGCCACGTCGGCCGGGGTGGCGCCGGAGGCGTTGGCGGCCTGGCACATCAACTGCACGGTCGGGGCGAAGTTGTCGTCCCAGCCGAGCCAGCCGTGGTGCCCGGCGTCGATGTAGTTGTACACGTTCGGCACGTCGCCGAGCTTGTTCAGCGCGTAGCCGACGCCGTTGACGTAGTTGCCGTTGGCCTTCATCGTGTCGCACTGCGGCGTGGCGGTGGGCCGGCCGCTGACGTTGGTGATCAGGTTCGGCAGCGAGTCGACCTCGATCACGGTCGCGATGCGCAGCTTGGCGTAGGCGGGCCTGGCCAGGATCGCGGCGATCGGATCGATGTACTCGGTGCGGTAGCGGCCGATCTCATCGGCCTTGAGCTCGCCGTTGGAGGCTAGCGCCGCGCAGTCCCGGCCCGGCAGGTTGTAGATCACCAGCTGCACCACCAGGGGCGCCGCCCCGTTGGCCGCGTCCTGTCGCACCGCTTCATCGAGGTGACTGACCAGGCCCCTGGCGCCGGGGGTGCCGTTGATCGCGGCGATGCGGTCCATCCAGACCCCGGTGGGCTGGTTGGCGATACGGCTGCCACCGGGCTCGGCACGCACCCTGGCCGCCCAGTCCGGGTTCACGTACACATCCGCGCCGGTGTAGGGGTTGTTCTCCCGGGCGCCACCGGGCGGCGGATCGGTCGGCTTGCCGGTGCAGGCGGTGCCGTTGAGCGTGAAGCTGGTCGGGGCGGGGTTGCTGCCGGAGTAGGTGGCGTTGAAGCCGATCTCCACCGAGGCCCCGGTGCCCAGGGACCCGTTACCCGTCGCGATCACGTTGGGGCTGTCGGTGGCCTGGGACCAGTTGGCGCTCCAGCCCTGGGAAAGCCGCTGGTTGCCGGGGAAGGCGAAGCCCAGCGTCCAGCTGGAGACCGCGTCACCCAGATTGTTGATCTTGACTCGGGCGGTGAAGCCACTGCCCCAGTCATTCACGCTGTAGTCGACCCGGCAGGCGGGCGCGGCGCTGGCCGAGGGGGCGGCGAGCACCGTGCCGAAGGTCGTGGCGGTCAGCACCGCCGCCAGACCCGCGGCCGAGCCGCGTAGACCGCGGCCCGTTCGTAAGTTCGTCAACAGGGATTTGAACCTCATTGCGGTTCCTCCGCTCGTCGCTGAGCGATCACAGGGGGCGATTTCTGGGAGCGCTCCCAGTTTCGGATACTAACCCGGGTGCCAACGTGTGTACAGACATTCACCCTGGCGGCTGCTCCGGCACTCAGGCCGCCCGGCCGAACACCGTGGCTCGTTTGGCGGTCTGCTTGATCCCGTTGGGGCCGTGGAAGATCCGCTGTCCCCAGCTGGTCAGCTGGGCCGGGTCGAAGGCGGTGGCCATGTCGAGATAGCCCACGTCAGCGCTGTTGCCGCTCCACGACCAGCCCAGGTAGCCGATCCGGTTGGCCTGGCTGAAGGCGAGGATCGCGTTCTCGTCCGGGTCGCCGTCGGAGTGGAAGTGGCCGAACTCGCCCACCACGATCGGCAGCCGGGCGGCCAGGAACCGGCCGAGGTAGTCCGAGACCTTGGCCGCGGTGTTGTACACCCCGTACATGTGCACGCTGAACACGGTGTTGCGCAACGGGTCCGCGGCGAAGACCGCGGCCGCGCCGTCCCGCATGGTGAAGGACCAGTCCTGGCCCCAGTTCGGCGCGTCCACCATGATCGTGTGCCGCAGTCCGGCGCCGCGCAGCTTGGCGATCGCGCCCCGGGTGTCCGCACTCCAGCGCTGGTAGCCGTTGTTGCCGTGCGGCTCGTTGCCGATGTTGATGATGACGAAGGCCTCCTGGCCGCGCAGCGCCTCCCGGATGCTCAGCCAGTAGTCGGCGGCCCGGTCCAGGGTGACCGCGCCGGCCTGCTCGCCGTAGCCGGTGGTGTCGTGCACCTCCAGCACGCACACCAGCTTCTGCCGCCTGCACTCCGCGACCACCCTGGTCACGTCGGCGGTGTCGTTGCGGGTCCAGCGGTCGCCGCTGCTGAGCACGACCCGCGCCGAGTTGGCGCCGAGCGTGGAAATGTGCGCGAGCGAGCTGAACCGCTGCGGGTACCAGGTGTGCGCGTGGTTCACCCCGCGCAGCACGAACTCCACACCGTTGGCGTCGTGCAGCCTGCCCTCGCGCACGGTGAAGCCGGTGGCCGCGTGCGCGGGCCCGGTCAGGAACAGGGAAGCGAGCAAACTCAACAGCACGGTGCTCACCAGGGATTGTGCTAATCGCATGATCCACCTCACTAGTCCGATCGGGTCTGCCGGCCTGGATTCTCGTTACCCGGCATTCACATCCGGCGGCAGACGCCGTTACAGTCGGCTGGAACTGGAAGCGCTCCCAGAATAGCCACACCCCTGCCACTCCTGGAGCATCCCGTTGCGAAAACTAGCCTTGGCACTGGCCGCGGCCCTGGCCGTGACCACTCCGGTCGCGGCTGAGGCCACCCCGGCCTGGCCGCATGCCGACAACCCGTTCGCGGGCGCCACCAGCTACCGCAACCCGGACTACGCGGCACTGGTGGACACCTCGATCGCCAAGACCACCGACCCGGCGCTCAGGGCCAAGATGGCCACCGTCAAGACCTATCCGACCGCGGTGTGGCTGGACCGGATCGCGGCCATCCACGGCGGCAAGCCCAACGGCGACCGCCGCAGCCTCAAGGGCCACCTGGACGCCGCGCTGGCGCAGAAGAAGCCGGGCAGGCCGATCACCGCCACTTTCGTGATCTACGACCTGCCCGGCAGGGACTGCGCCGCGCTGGCCTCCAGCGGCGAGCTGCCGCTGACCGCCGCCGGGCTGGCCCGATACCAGCGCGAGTACATCGACGTCATCGCCCGCACCTTCGGCAACCCCAAGTACGCGGTCATCCGGATCGTCGCGGTGATCGAGCCGGACGGCCTGCCCAACCTGGCGACCAACCAGGCCGACCCGGAGTGCGCGCAGGCCAAGGCCAGCGGCATCTACGTGGACGCGGTCCGCTACGCGGTGAACAAGCTGCACGCGATCCCCAACGTCTACAATTACCTGGACATCGCGCACTCCGGCTGGCTCGGCTGGGACACCAACCTGCGCGACACCGTGGCGCTCTACACCGACACCATCCGCGGCACCACCGCCGGACTGTCCAGTGTGGACGGATTCGTGACCAACGTGTCGAACTACACCCCGTTGGCCGAGCCGCACCTGCCCGATCCGAACCTGCCCGTCGGCGGCCAGCCGGTGCGCTCGTCGAAGTACTACGAGTGGAACCCGAACTTCGACGAGGCCGACTTCACCGCGGCCCTGCACACCGCCTTCCGCGCCCAGGGCTGGCCCGAGGGCATCGGCATGCTGGTGGACACCGGCCGCAACGGCTGGGGCGGCCCGAACCGCCCGAGCGGCCCCAGCACCAGCACCGACCTCGACACCTACACCGCTGAGTCCAAAGTAGACAGACGAGCGCACCGCGGTCTGTGGTGCAACGTCAGCGCCACCGGCCTGGGCCTGCCCCCGCAGGCGAAACCCCAGGGCCACCCGCACCTGGACGCGCTGGTCTGGATCAAGCCGCCGGGCGAGTCCGACGGCGCGAGCAAGTACATCCAGAACCCAGAGGGCAAGAAGCCGGACCCGATGTGCGACCCGGAGTTCGTGCCGCCGAACGCGGGCGGCCACAAGACCGGGGCCTTGCCGGACTCGCCGCTGGCCGGGCACTGGTTCCACGACCAGTTCACCATGCTGGTCCGCAACGCCCATCCCGCAGTGCCTGCCTGAGAAGAGGGGGTCGGGGTGGTGGCCGCTCGCGGCCGGCCACCACCCTCCCCGGTCAGGGGACGGCGTCGACGCCGAGGCTCCTGCCGTGCGCGAAAGCCGTGCGGTACAAGTCTTCCGACAGCCCGGCGCGGGCGCTGGCGGTGATCCGCCGCACGTCGCCCGCCTCGGCGTCGGGCGGGAGCGCGCCGGTCGACTCGCGCGCGCCCGCCGCCGCACCCAGCAGGCAGGCCGCCTGCTCGTGGTCACCGGCGAGCGCGAGCGCGCCCGCCAGCCCTGCCAGCGCCAGCGCGACGGCTCTGGGGTCCTGGCCCGACCTGGCCGCGACGAGCCCAGCCCGGTGCAGTGTCAAGGCGCCTTCCCGGTCACCGCGCTGCCCGGCGAGGAAGCCCAGCTCGGCCAGGATCAGCGCCGCACCGGCCTCGAAGCCGACCTGCCGGTCTCGGCGGCCTCGAGCTCGCCCGCCCGGCGCGCCACCAGGTGCACGGATCTTGTGGTCGGTGCGGCCCCGCGGGCGAAGGCCGGTTCGGCGGCCTCGATCTCGGAGACCAGCACCGACCTCGGTGTCGCGCTGGGCGTGGCGGTGCTGGGCAGTGCCGGTGCGGCGGTGTACGAGTCTCGGATGACCGGCGCGGTGCCCCGCCGGTGTCCAGCCGAGTGCGGCGCGCGCGATCGGTGACTCCCTGGACCAGGCGGTTGCCGAGGCGGCCCGGCTGCCGGGCGAGCTGGCCGAGGCGGTCCTCGTCTCCGCGCGTGCCGCGTTCACCGACGCGATGCACGTGGTGGGTCGGTGTCCCGGGAAGGAGGAAGCGGCCGAGGCCGACTCGGATTCGACCGCACCGCACTACCTCGCGTAGGTGGCCGCCGCGGCCGTGTCCACCACCCTCTTGGCGGCGGCCGCGGTGAGCAGCCCGGCGGCGCGCCAGCTCTCCGCGGTGGCGCGCACGTGCTGGACCAGCTTTTCCTTGTCCGCGAAGGGCGCGGCCGCCCAGATCTCGTCCAGCAGCGTGCGCCCGTCGGGCCGGGCCGGGTTGGCGATGCCGGAGCCGGTGCCGCCGAAGACGACCTCCGGTTCGGCCCGCTGGAAGTACACGTGGGCCGGATCCTCGGTGCCCTCGAAGAACGGCGCCAGCTCCACCCCGTCGAGCCGGAAGTGCAACGCCTTGCCCGGCACCGGGGTGAGGCTGGGCAGCAGGTCGCCGGAGAGGCCGCAGTCGCGGTAGAGCCCGAACCGCAGCCAGCTCTGCCGGGCGTCCCTGGCCACCAGGTTCACCGGTCCGTAGAACAGGGTCTGCACCGACGGGTCGTCGAGGGCCTGCTCGACCCGCAACCGGAACGGGATCTCGATCCGGACGGTGTCGCCGTTGGTCCAGGACCGGGACACCGAGAAGTACGTGCCGGGCACCGGGTTCTGCCGCACCGCTCGGTTGTTGACCGTGACCCGGAACCCGTCCGTGGCCCAGGCGGGCACCCGCAGCCGCAGGTCGAACTTCCCGCTGCCGCCAATGGTGATCGTCGAGCCCTGCTCGGCCGGGTAGCCGGTGCGCTGGGTGACGGTGATGCCCTTGGCCGCCCAGGTGAGCGTGGACGCGCTGTAGAGGTTGACGTACAGGGCGGTGTTCTCGGCGTTGGCGAGGTACACCGTGTCCTGGTACTTGGTGGCGCTTTCCAGCCCGGTGCCCTCGCAGCAGGTGGTGCCCGCCTTCGGCGTGTAGTCGCGGACTTGACCGGGCAGCAGGCCGATGAAGTAGGTCACCAACGGCTTTTCCGCGTCTGCTCTGTCCTGTTTGGACCCGAGCACCTGGTTGCAGAGCGCGCGCTCGTAGTAGTCCATATAACGCGGATCCTGCTCGTGGCAGAACAGCATCCGGCTGAGCTTGAGCAGGTTGTAGGCGCAGCAGGTCTCGGCGGTGCTGCCGCTGAGCGTGCCCGCGATCAGACCTGGCGCGCGCCAGAACTCCGCGGTGCTGGTGCCGCCGATGCTGTACATCCGCGTCGGCACCACCATGCCCCAGAAGTTCTTCGCCGCGGCGAGATAGCGCCCTTCCCCGGTGCTGTCGTAGAGCCGGAGCGCCCCGGTGAGGATCGGGATGTGCTGGTTGGCGTGCAGCCCGTCCAGGATGTCGGTGCCCGCGGCGCAGGAGTCGATCAGGCGGTTCAGGTCGAAGAGCTTGGCCAGCGCCAGGTGCTCGGCCCGGCCGGTGATCGCGTGCAGGTCGACGATCGACTCCACCAGACCGCCGAACTCGCCGCTGGAGAAGATGCCCCACATCCGCTGCAGGGTGCTCGCCGGCAGCTTGGACAGCCGGGAGTGCATCCAGTCGGCCATCCCCTCGGCCAGGTCCAGCGCGCGGCGGTCGCCGGTCTCCCGGTGGGCGTCCAGCAGACCCTGCATGATCTTGTGCGCGGTGTAGTAGGGCGCCCACACCACGGAGTAGTCGCCCCGGGTCATCGACTCCAGCGTGATGAACTGCGTTTCCGGGTAGGCGGCGAGAAAACCGGGGTGGCTCGGCCCGCCCCAGGTGCGGCGCAGGGTGGCGTGCCGTGCCCGCCCGGAGGCGTCGGCGAAGACCCCGCCCTCGGTCTCCTCGAAGTCGTAGGAGGCCAGATCACCCACGCCCGCGGGTGACTCGGCGGCCCGGATGTGTTGCAGGCGCTCGATCTCGGCCTCGCTCAGCGCCCGCGAGTAGATGTTGACCTCGTCGAAAGCCGCCGCCAGCACCGGATCCGGGTACTGCGACCGGCCGAGCCAGTTGTTCCGCAGTGGACCGAGCACCGCGGGGTTGAGGGTCAGGCCGGTGTTCCTGCCCACCGCGATCCCGTTGACGTACAAGGTCGCGGTGCCGCCCGCGATGGTCACGGCCAGGTGGCTCCACTGGTTCAGCGGCAGTGGCGCGGTGCCGTTGACCGTCTGCTCACCGCTCGCGCCAGTAGTGGTGATGGCGAAGCGCGGCACCCCGTCGGCGTTGCGCGCGGCCAGGTAGAGGTAGCGGTCGGTGCCGTTGCCGAAGTCGAACACCCTGGCCCAGTTGGTCTGATGGGTCAGCCGCACCCAGACCGAGAGCGTGATGTCGGAGGTGCCGCCGAGCACGGTGGCCGGGAGGTCGAGGTACTGGTGCGAACCGCGGGCGTTCTCCGCGGCCCGGCCGAACCGGCCCGGCACACTGAGCACCGCCGGATCCCGCCGCAGCGCCGCGCGCACCTCGGTCAGCGCGCCGAGCACCTCGGCGATCTTCTCCGCGTAGACCGCCTCGCCGGTGCTGCCGTAGGCCTGGCTGAGCATGCTGAGGAAGTGCCCGGTGTAGTGCCCACGCAGATTCCCGTTGGCCTCCCCGTCCAGGCCCTCCCAGCCGCCAGGGGCCACCGCGCCGCGGGTGTCCAGCCCGGCGTTGGCGCGGAAGACCTGGAGCAGCCGGTCGAGGTCGTAGCCGCGGCCGTAGTCCAGCACAAGCCGACGCTTGGCCGCGAAGATCCCCTCTCCCAGCGCGACGTCCTTGAGCGCGAACGGCCGCACCCGCCACACGGCAGGCGGCGCAGGCGCGGGCGCGGCGGCCGCGACCGAGGGCAGCAGCACCGGGCTCGTGGCGGCCAGTGCGGAGGCGCGCAGGAAGGACCGGCGGTCAACGGGACTCATGAGCCACTCCACTCGAACGGGGAATGCATTGGAGATTAAGGGAAACCACATATCGCGGACAACGAATGTCGAACTCGTGGTCGAGTTCCCGTCGAATTCCGGCCCTGCCACGCCGAGAGCCGACCCGCATTCGCGCGCACGGCGTGCGACGATGCGCGCGTGCGAGTGCTGCTGGTTGAGGACGACGAACCGATCGCCGAGTCGCTGCGCCGCGGCCTGCGCCGCTACGGCTTCGAGGTCGACTGGGTGCGCACCGGCGCGGCCGCGCTGACCGCGGCCGAGGCGGACCTGGTGCTGCTCGACCTCGGCCTGCCGGACACCGACGGCCTGGACGTCTGCCGGGAGCTGCGGGCCCGCGGTGACGTGCCGATCATCGTGATCAGCGCGCGCAGCGACGAGGTGGACCGGGTGGTCGGCCTGGAGATCGGCGCGGACGACTACGTCACCAAACCCTTCGGCGTGCGCGAGGTGATCGCCCGGATGCGCGCCGTGCTGCGCCGGGTCCGCCCGGCCGACCAACCGGCGCCGGCGCGGCCGGACAGCTACGGACGGCTCAGCCTCGACCGCCGCGGCCGACGGTCCTTTATGGACGAGGCCGAGGTGTTGCTGACGCCCAAGGAGTTCGACCTGCTGGCCTTCCTCACCGAGGAGCCCGGCGCGGTGTTCACCAGGGAACAGATCATGGAAGCGGTGTGGGACGCCAACTGGTTCGGCCCCACCAAGACCCTGGACGTGCACATCGGCTCGCTGCGCCGGAAGTTCCCCGGCGCCTTCACCATCGAGACCGTGCGCGGCGTCGGCTTCCGGCTGGTGGTCACCCCATGATCCGCCAGCTGGTGGCCAGCTACGTGCTGCTGGTCGCGGTGGCCATCGCCGCCTTCACCGTACCGGTCGCCTTCAGCCTGACCACACAGCTGGAGGAGGACCTGGAGCAGACCGTCCGCCGCGAGGCCGACACCGTGGCCCTGCTGCTCACCGGCCAGGACGAGCCCTCCCGGCAGGCACTGGACCGGCTGGTGCGCGCCTACCAGCAGCAGACCCCCGGCCGGATCGAGCTGCTGCCTGCCGACTCGCCGGAAGCCCGCGGCGCGGGCACCACCAGCTGGACCCACTCCCCCGTGTTCGACGCGGACGCCCTGGTGCTCACCGTGCCCGCCCACCGTCCTGATGGGACGGTCGCGGGCGCGGTGCGCTTCAGCTACCCGGAGGAGCCGCTCAACCGGCGACTGTGGCAGATCTGGGGTTTCCGCGCCGCACTGGCCGTCGGCGTGCTCATCGTGGCCGCCGCGGCCGGGGTGCTCTTCGCCCGCAGGCTGACCCGCCCGCTGCGCGAGCTGACCGCGATGGCCGCCCGTTTCAGCGACGGCGACCTCACCGCCCGCTCCGCCGAGACCGGCCCCCCGGAAACCCGCGCCCTGGCCCGCACCCTCAACTCCGGCGCCCAGCGCCTGGGCACCCTGGTCGACGCCCAGCGCGCCTTCGTCGCCGACGCCTCCCACCAGCTGCGCACCCCGCTGACCGCGCTGCGGCTGTCCCTGGACAACATCGGCGAGGAGGTCACCGACGAGCTCACCCGCGAGGACGTGGACACCGCCACCGCCGAGGTGGTGCGGATGAGCAGGCTGGTCAACGGTCTGCTCGCGCTGGCCCGGGCCGAGGGCGCGGTGAGCACCCCCGAACCCGTGGCACTGGCCGAGGTCCTGGCCGACCGGCTCGAACTGTGGTCCCCGGTGGCGGCCGAACGACGCGTGCGGCTGGCCGCCGAACTGCCGAAGGAGGACCTGCGCGTGCTGTCCAGTCCCGGCCACCTGGAACAGGTGCTGGACAACGTGCTGTCCAACGCCGTCGAGGTCTCCCCGCCCGACGGTGTGATCACCCTGCGCGCCCACGGCGAGGACGACCGGGTCACCATCGAGGTCCTCGACCAGGGGCCGGGACTGTCCGAACAGGAACGACAGCGCGCCTTCGACCGGTTCTGGCGCGGTCAGGGCCACACCGGTCGCGGCGGCTCCGGACTCGGCCTGGCCATCGTCCGCCAGCTGGTGGCCGATGACGCGGGCAGCGTATCGCTGGCCCCGGCCCCCGGCGGTGGCCTCGCGGTGCGCGTCCGGCTGCGGGCGGCCGGACGCGTCAGCACGTCCTGATCATGTCGCCGTCGAACCAGACGGCCCGCTGGTCGTTGCGGCAGCCGGCCCGGTGGCGGCCCCTGCCTCCGCCAGGATCTCCCGGAGGTCGCGCACCGCGGCGGGCAGGCCCTCGGTCACGTGCACGCCCGCGACGTTGAGCACCACCTCGTCCACCCCGGCCCGGTGGTAGGCGAGCAGCCCGGCGGCGATCTCCACCGCGGTTCCGGTCAGGAAGACCCCGGAGTCCACCAGCGCGCGGGCGCCAAGCACCGGCTGCACGGGATGCACGTCCAGTCCCGCGCCGCGCAGCATGGCGGTGTAGTGCGGGGCGGCCAGGTGCTCCCTGGTCGCGTTCAGCGCCACCTGATAGGGGTTGCGGCCGTCCCGGCGCATCGCGACCTGGACCACCGCGACCACCCGGGGCGCCGGCCGGCCCGCCTCGGCCGCACCCGCCCGCACCGCCGGGACCAGCACCTCCCGCAGGTAGTCGGGCGGGGTCAGCCATGTGATCGCGCAGTCGGCCAGCGCGCCGGCCAGCCGGGCGGCGGCGGGCCGCAGCACGCCGAGCCCGAGCTCCACCGGCGGATGCGTCAACGGCGGCAGCTCGCCGTGCATGCCGTGGTGACGCCCGGCATGCGCGACGGGCCTGCCGTCCAACAGTCCGCGCAGGATGGTGAGGTAGTCCCCGGCCGCGGTCAGCGGACTGGCGTATGCCTTGCCGTGCAGGGACTTCACCAGTTCCGGCGTGCCGGTGCCGATACCCAGCACCATGCCGTGACCGCTGAGTCTGGCCAGCGAACGCGCCTGCACCGCTGCCTCGTACGGGTGCCGCAACGCGGTCAGCGTGACGCTGGTGCCGACCGGGACCTGAAACCCTTGGCCTGCCAGGTAGGCGAAGGCCTGGTGGGTTTCCAGGCCGAGGGACTGGCCCTGCCAGAGACGGTCTGCGGGGGTGTCGCGGACCAGTTCGGCGAAGGGGGTGAGGTCGGCGGGGTGTTCCGGCATCACCGGCAGGATGATGGAGGTTTTCACGTGTGCTCCGGCTGGTATCCGGCGGCCTGGAGGTTGAACAGGTAGGCGTAGTGGCCGCCCTGGCGCATCAGCTCGGTGTGCGTGCCCTGTTCGACGAGTTTGCCGCCCTCGATGACGATGATCTTGTCGGCGATCCGGACGGTGGAGAAGCGGTGGGCCACCAGCAGGCTGGTGGAGGTGTCGGCGATGCTGCGGAAGCGTTGGAAGATCTCGGTTTCGGCCTCCGCGTCGATGGCGGCGGTGGGCTCGTCCAGCACCACGATCGGCGCGGCCCGCATGAACGCCCTGGCCAGTGCGACCTTCTGCCACTGGCCGCCGGAGAGCTGGTGGCCGTTCTCGAAGTGGCGGCCCAGCATGGCGTCGTAACCATCAGGGAGACTGTCCACAACAGACTCCGCACCGCCTGCGGTGGCAGCGTGACGGATCCGCTCGGTGTCGCCGCGCAGGGCCAGGTTGCCAAAGCCGATGTTGTCCCGGACGGTCAGCTCGTACTTGATGAAGTCCTGGAAGATCACGCCCATGTTGCGCCGCAGCTCGTCCAGGTCGTACTCCTCGATCGGCACCCCGTCCACCAGGATCTGCCCGCCGGTCGGTTCGTAGAGCCGGGTGAGCAGTTTGACCAGGGTGGTCTTGCCCGCGCCGTTCTGGCCGACCAGGGCCACGCAGTTGCCGGCAGGCATGGTGAAGCTGACCCGGTCCAGGACCTGTTCGCTGGTGCCGGGGTAGGTGAAGCTGACCTCGCGGAACTCGATGCCCTGGCGCAGCCGCTCCGGGAACTTCCGCTGCCCGCCCCGGATCTGCCGCTCGGGCAGGTCGAGCAGCTCGAACAGGTTGTTCACGAACAGCTTGTTCTCGAACAGCATCGCCAGGCCCACCAACAGGGTGTGGCCGGAGACCTGCACCACGCCGATCGCCTGCAGGTAGCCCGCCAGCTCACCGATCTGGCCAGTGCGCACCGTGGCCAGCATCGCGTACACCAGCGCCCCGGCGGAGATCAGCACGCTCAGCAGGCCGAAGACGCCCAGCGAGACCGACTGGCGGCGGGTGAGCTCGCGGTCCACCCGCAGGAACCGGCGCACCAGCTCGCGGTACGCGCCGATGAAGTGGTCGCCGAGCTGGAAGAGGCGGACCTCCTTGAAGGAGTGGTCGGTGGTGGTCAGGTACTGGTAGTACACCAGGCGGCGGCGATCGGCCGCCCGGTCGTACTCGATCTCGTACATCCTTTTGCCGTACCACATCTGCGCGATCGCCGAGGGGATCGGCGAGAGCAGAATGAGCACCGCGATCCAGGCGTTCCAGGAGAACAGCACGGCGGAGACGGACAGGATGGTGATCAGTTCGCGGGCGAAGGCCAGGGTGTCGGTGAACAGCTGGTGGATGCGGGATCCGCTGCTTTCCTGGAAGGCGCGCTGGAGCTTGTCGTAGGAGTCGGCGTCCTCGTAGTCCTGGAGCTCCATCCTGGTGCCCTTGCGCATCACCTCCTCGCCGACCGCGGTGGACAGGTGCAGGCGCAGCACCGAGTCCAGGTAGCTGTGCCAGACCCCGAGCAGGTGCACCAGCACCGAGGCGGCCAGCACCAGCAGGCCCACCGTGACCACCGGTCCGCTCAGATCCTGCTGACCGCGCAAGGTGATCGCGTCGGCCACGGTCTGCACCGCGGTCGCGGTCAGCTGGAGCTGCACCGCGGGCATCACCGACACCGCGACGGTCACCAGGACCAGGGCGAGCACCCGCAGCGGGCTCAGCTCCCACAGCATCCTGGCGATCCGCCACCAGTGGCTCTTCGCGCTCATCGCACTCCTCCGGTGGCCGACGGGGCGGCGGGCCGGCCGCCGATGGCGCGCAACGCCTGCCGCCACAGCGCGTAGCAGTGCGACTCGCGGTGCAGGTCGACCGGCAGCAACCGGTTGACCTGCATGTGCGCCAGGCTGCCCAGCACCCCGGCCTCGGCGCCCCACAACTCGCCCTCGGCCGCGGCGGCCCGGACCACCCGCGCCGCCTCGGCCACCGCTTCCTGTTGCGGGGCAAGGATCTCGTTGACCATCTCGTGGTGCTTCCGGCCCTGTTCGTGCGGCCGGAAGTCCCACGGTACGAGCAGCTCGGTCAGGTAGGCGCGGTGCTGCCCGAAGTCCGCCCGCACGAGCTCGAGGTCCTGCTCGCCCGGCGGTGGCAGCGACTCCACCAGCGCACTGGATTCCAGCCCCCACTGCCGGTAGAGCCGGTCGACCGCGGCCACCGCCACGAACTCCGGGCGCAGCTTGTGCTCACCGCTGTGCAGCAGGGCGACCAGGTCGGCGGTGACCGCGCTGTTGGCGGCGAAGACCCGCTCCACCGCGTCGAAGGTGCGCGGGCCGCCGTAGCGCTCGGTCTCGGGGCTGTAGCTGGCCACGGCGGTGTCGACCGCGGTCCCGGCACCGACCAGGCCGCCGCCCCAGGAGGTGAGCCGCGCCAGCACCTGGTGCGCCGCCTCGGTGTCCGCCGCGCGGAAGCGCAGGCGCAGATGGGGTTCGGGGTCCAGGTAGCGGATGTAGAACCACCGGTCGATGAGCGCCTGCTCGCGCAGCTGCGCCACCAGCTCGCGCAGCGGTCCGGCGATGACCTCGTCCTGCCGCCGCACGCCCCCGTAGAGCTTGAGGAAGCTCCACCGCCCGCCCGGCAGGTGCCGTCGCTGTCCGCCGTCGACCGGCTCGACGCGTCCGGACAGGGTCACCGCACTGCGCGCGGTCTGCTTGCCGTCCCGGGCGATGAGCGGGATGACGACCTCCTCCAGGTAGGCCGCGCCGTCGGTGTCGCGCAGCCACTGCTGGCCGAAGCCGGGCAGCATCTCCTGCACGGTCACCGGGCCGCGGTTGAGCTCGGCGGCCAGCTCGTCCAGGCACACCGGGTGCTCCAGGTCGAGCAGCAGCCGGTTGTCGTCATCGAGCAGGTACACGTGCCGGGGCACCCGCCACCGCTCCCGCCAGGCCCGTGCCGCCGCGGCGAAGTCCTTGCCCGGCAACGAGGTCAGCCGCCACCGGGCCGGGCTCAGCACCACCTTGCCGCGGGTGACCCTGGGCAGGAAGGGCATCGTGTCCAGTGGTCCCCAGCGGAAGCCGAAGGGCATGGCGTAGCCGTCGTTGGAGACCTCCAGCAGGAACCGGGCCACGTTGGGCGCCACGTGCGGGCTGAGCATGTGGTTCTGCGAGACCACCACCTGTCGGCCCAGTCGCTTGGACCACAGGAAGAAGCGGTCCTCGGTGGCGCCGACGTAGAGGTCAGCCGGGTTGATCACCCGGTCCGGCGGGACCGACGGGGCGGCGTTGAGCAGCACCTCGTAGCCGCGTAGCTGCGGCCGGATCGCCACGTTGGCCGCGCGCGCATTGGCGGGCAGGTAGCACAGCTCGGCGTAGACCGTCTCCGGGCTGAGCGCCTCCTCCCGCTGGGCGTAGCCGCGCAGCCGGTCCACGGCCTCCTCACCGAGCAGGTCGAAGAACCGGCCGGAGGTGCGGCCGCCGAAGGCCAGGCTTTCTTCCCGCAGCACCGCCCGCCACTGCCCTGACCGGTCGGTGGCGAGCTGGATGTAGGCGTCCAGCACCGGGTACAGCGCCAGTGGCGGCGCCTGGCCGGCCGGCGCCAGGCGGTCCAGCCACTCGTCGGTCAGCTCGACCTCGGTTTCGCCGGACCACCACGCCTGCACGGCGAACTCGGTCAGCAGCCGGTCGTAGTCCTCCTGCTTCGGCTCGGGCATGGTGTGCGGCAACGGAAACTCGCGCGCGGGCTCGGTGTAGGTGGGTGGCGCGTCCAGGCCGGTTTCCGGGCTGAGCAGCTCCAGCACCGGCACCAGCGCCAGCAGCCCGTAGCGTTCGGTGAAGGCGTCCCGGTACTGGGCGAGGTGATGGTTGTGCCCCGGCAGCGCGGCCGCGAGCCGCACCAGGCAGTCCACTGCCCCGGCCACCGCGGTGCCGACCTCGGCGGAGATCCGCGGCTCGCGCAGGTCCAGGGTGGCGTCGAGCTGGTAGGTGGAGCCGGTGTGGCCCGGCACCAGCGCGCGCTGGGCCGCGGTCAGCTCGGCCAGTGCCGCGGCCCCGCCGCCCGCGGCCGCGCGGTGGGACAGCTCGATGATCTCCCGCAGTGCGGTCGCGGTGCCCCCGGCCTGCTCGATCCCGGCGAGCTGTTTGAGCACCAGCGCTTCCGGCTGCGCCACGGTCAGCGGCGGGCGCAGGTCGCTGGTGAGGAAGTTGAGCGTGCGCAGCTCCTCGACCAGCCCGGCGACCCGGCCGCGGTCGACCTCGGGGAACTGCTCGGCGAGCCCGTCGACGACCTGGTCGTAGGGCGTCGGGGTGGCGGCCAGCCTGGTCACCGCCAGCGCCGCCGTGGTGGCCCGCACCCGTACCGCGCGGTTGTCGCTGCGCCCGTAGATGTCGGCGTACGGGAGTACCAGGCGGTCGCCGCTGTGGTGCACGCTGGAGTTGAGCACCACCCGCAGGTGCGGGCGCAGCGCCTGGTCCTCCTCCAGCTGCTTGATCAGGGTCAGCAGCCAGGCCATGTCGGCGCGGATCCGGTTGTCCCGCAAGGCCGGGACACCCAGCCGCGCGGTGGTCTCCGCCCCGAACTCCCCGACCGCGACACCGGAGAACGCGCCGAAGGGGGTGGGCCGGGTGGCCATCCTGGTGAGGTA
>NZ_JBSFUA010000015.1:0-154647 GCF_053591555.1 Crossiella sp. NPDC003009
GTGGTATTCTTTGGTGTTATTTTGGTTGTTTAATATTTGGTTTTTTTGTTTTGGGGGGTGTGGCGGGGCTTTTGTGGTGGGGGGGGGCCGGCCGCGCCCCGGGGGGGGCCCGGGCCCGTACCCATCGACTTACCCACTGGTGATGCCATTTGTACGTCGGGTCGTTGGAACTCGACATCCTGCTCGGCGACGTGCATTCGCTGAAGCAGAAGCGGTCGCTGGTCCGTCCGGTGATCGCCGAGATCCGCCGCAAGTTCGAGGTGTCCGCCGCCGAAGCCGGCCATCTGGACCTGCATCGCCGTGCCCTGGTCGGGGTGGCCCTGGTGGCCGCGGACCCCGGGCACGTCCGGGACGTGCTCGACGCCTGTGAGCGGCTGGTCGCCGCACGGCCCGAGCTGGAGCTGCTGTCGGCGCGCCGGCGCGTGCACGGCCCGGAAGACGAGTAACAGAGAAGGCAAGACCCGAGAAAGGGAGTGAGCGCCGTGGCCGACCAGGCCCGCGCCCGCAGGCTGGCCAAGCGGATCGCCCAGATCGTGGCCTCCGCGATCGAGCACCAGATCAAGGACCCGCGACTGGCGAAGGTGACGATCACCGACGCCAAGGTGACCGGAGACCTGCGCGACGCCACCGTGTACTACACCGTCCTCGGCGACACCGTGGACTCGCCGCCGGACCTCGCCGGTGCCGCGGCCGCACTCGCCAGCGCGACCGGTGTGCTCCGGTCACTGGTCGGGCAGGGCACCGGGGTGCGATTCACCCCGACGCTGGCCTTCATCGCCGACACCGTGCCGGACACGGCGCGGCAGATGGACGAGCTGCTGGCCAAGGCCAGGGAGGCCGACGCCGAGGTCGCGCGCATCGCCTCCGGGGCCAGCCCCGCCGGTGACGCCGACCCGTACCGCGCGCCGCGCGATGCGGACGAGGACGAGGCGGACGAGCCGGCTGACGGTGAGCTTCGCCACCGCTGAACAGCGCGGATATCGCCGGAAGGCATGGACGTGACCTGGGGTTGTGGGCAAGGCTGACCCCCTGAGGTCAGCTACAGCAGCAGGACTGTCGCGGAGGTGAGCGCCCTGGCCGGCGAACGTGGAGCGGTGGCCCCGCCCGAGCTCGAGGTGGCGGCGGCTGCCCGGCTGCTGGCCGACGCCACCGACGTCACCCTGCTCGGACACGTGAACCCGGACGCGGACGCCCTCGGCAGCGCCCTCGCCCTCGGCCTCGCCCTGCATCGCCTGGGCAAGACCGTCCGGGTGTCCTTCTCCGCACCGGACCGGGCGCCCGAGGCATTGGTCGCCCTCGACACCGCGCACCTGCTGGTCCCGCCGTCGCAGGTGCCCGAGGTGCCGCCGGTGCTGGTCGCCATGGACACCGGCAGCCTTGCTCGCCTGGGCTGGCTGGGCGAACGGGTGCCGCGGATCATCGCCGAGGGCGGACACGTCGTGGTCATCGACCACCACGCCTCGAACACCCGCTACGGCACCCACCACATCGTCGACGATCGCGCCGAGTCGACCACGGTCCTGGTCCTGCGCCTCCTGGACGAACTGGGCGTCGAACTGGACCCCGACATCGCCCGCTGCCTGTACGCCGGCCTGGTCACCGACACCAGCTCATTCCGCCGGGCCCGCCCCCAGACCCACGAACTGGCCGCGCGCCTGCTCGCGGCGGGCGTGGACGCCGAGGCGACCGCCCGCCCCCTGATGGACCACCACCCGTTCGCCTGGCTGGGCATGCTGTCGACCGTGCTGGGCGGCGCCCAGCTGGAACCGGACGGCGCGCGCGGCTTCGGGCTGGTGCACGCGGTGGTGCGGTTGCGCGACGTGACCGGCCTGCGCAGCGAGGACGTGGACAGCATCGTCGACGTGGTGCGCAGCACCGCCGAGGCCGAGGTCGCAGTCGTGATCAAGGAGATCGGCGATCAGGAGTGGTCGCTGTCGATGCGCGCGGTCGGCAGGGTCAACGTGGGTGCGGCAGCGCAGGCGTTGGGCGGCGGCGGGCACCGGTTGGCGGCGGGCTGCACGATGCGCGGATCGCTGGAACAGGTGCTCGACGAGGTTCGCGCGGCATTGAACGCGGCTCCGTTGCTGTAGCCGAGCGGAGACGACGCGGCGCAGGGCCTGATGGGAACCGGCTTGCCGCGACGGTCGGTATGCGGCTCGCGCGCAAACACCGCGATTGTGTGCGATGCCTGGCCGAAGCTGCGCTGAACGCCAGCAGGAGCTGCACTGGGCCGATGCCGATGCCGATGCCGATGCCGATGCCGATGCCGATGCCGATGGCAATGGCTGGTGGCGACGCCCAGAGCTGATGGTTGGCGGGCATGCCAGCGCCGCAAGCTGGCGCGGTTTCGTGGTCGCTGGGCGCTGAGTGAGACTTTGGTGCACGGGAGTTTCGCGCTGTCCAGTTGCTCCTTCGTGGAGAATCCTTGCTGATCAGGTGCGTTGGCGGGCGCGGAAGGCCGCCACATGGACGCGGTTGGCGCAGCGGGCGGAGCAGAAGCGTTTGGCGCGGTTTGTCGAGGTGTCGACGAAGTAGGTGGCGCAGTCCTCGGCGGCGCAGTGGCCCCAGCGGTCCAGGCCGTGGCGCACTACCGCTTGGGCCAGGCCCCAGGCGGCGGCCGCGGCGACTTCCTGGGCGGGTGGGGCGTCGGGTTCGGCGACGTGGATGTGCCAGTTGGGGACCTCCTCGCCGTCGCCGTGACCGGACAGGCGTGGGCGCGGCGGGTGCGCGGCCAGGAGGGTGTTCACCCTGCTCAGGACGGCATCGGGGTCGTTGTTGACGGCGGCTGCCAGTGCCTGGCGGAGGGCGGTGGCGACGGTGCGGAGGGCGTCCAGGTCGGCTTCGGTGGTGCGGTCGGCCCACCAGGGCTCGTCGTGCAGGGCGGCGCGGAGGTCGGTCAGGTTGTCCAAGCTCGCGTTGGCGAGGCGGAGGGCCACGTCGAGGTAATCGGCGTTGTCCATTGTCGGTCCTTACGTCTACGCTGCCGGATGTCAGGGGCCAAATCGCTATCAGCACCTTACCGGGAGGTTGGCGTGGAGCAGGTTCCGCTGCGGAGAGTGCTCTCGTTGGCGCTGCCCGCGTTGCTGGTGCTCGCCGCGGAACCGCTCTACCTGCTGGTCGACACCGCGGTGGTCGGTCGGCTGGGCGCGGTGCCGCTGGCCGCGCTCGCGGTGGGCGGCGTGGTGCTCGCGCAGGTGTCGACGCAGCTGACCTTCCTCTCCTACGGAACCACCGCGCGGGCCGCTCGCCTGCACGGGGCCGGGCGACGGGCGGAGGCGGTCGCCGAGGGCGTGCAGGCGACCTGGCTGGCGTTGTTGCTGGGGGCGGTGCTGGTGCTGCTCGGACAGCTGTTCGCCGGGCCGGTGGCGCGGGTGCTTGCGGGGGAGGGGCCGATCGCGGACTCCGCCGTCTCCTGGTTGCGGATCGCGCTGTTCGGGGCACCACTGATCCTGGTCACGATGTCGGGCAACGGCTGGATGCGCGGCGTGCAGGACACCGCGCGGCCGATGCGCTACGTGCTGTTCGGCAACGCGCTCTCCGCCGTGCTGTGCCCGGTGTTCGTGCACGGTCTTGGTGAGTTCGACGGCTGGGGCCTGGAGGGGTCCGCGGTGGCCAACGTGCTCGCGCAGGCCGTCTCCGCGGTGCTGTTCGTGCGCGCGCTGGCGGTGGAGCGGGTGCCGTTGCGGCCGCACTGGCGGAGCATGGCCGCGCAGCTCGGGCTTGGCCGCGACCTGGTGCTGCGCAGCCTGGCCTTCCAGGCCTGCTTCGTCTCGGCGGCCGCGGTGGCGGCGCGGACCTCGGCGGCGACCGCGGGGGCGCATCAGGTGGTGTTGCAGCTGTGGACGTTCCTGGCGTTAGTGCTCGACTCGCTGGCCATCGCCGCGCAATCGTTGGTCGGGGCGGAGCTGGGCGCCGGCCGGGCAGGGCGGGCTCGGGCACTGGCCGGGCAGATGACCCGGTACGGGCTGGTGTTCGGGATCGCGCTCGGGGTGCTGTTCGCGGCGTTGTCCGGGGTGCTGCCGCAGGTGTTCACGCCGGATGCCGGGGTGCTCGCCGAGGTGCCGCACGCCTGGTGGTTCTTCGTGGCGTTGCAGCCGGTGGCGGGGGTGGTGTTCGCGCTGGACGGGGTGCTGCTCGGGGCGGGTGACGCGGCGTTCCTGCGCACCGCGACCCTCTTGTCAGCGGCGCTGGGTTTCCTGCCGCTGGTGTGGGCGTCCATGGTCTTCGGCTGGGGACTGCTCGGAATCTGGACGGGGCTCACCGCGTTCATGTTGTTGCGGCTGGCCGCGGTGCTGTGGCGGGCCGGCAACGGGCGCTGGGCGGTGGTCGGCGCCGTGCGCGACTGAGTGCGCTCGTGGGTCTGTGGGACAGCACACGTCTCAGCTTGATAACGCCAACGAGTGATCATCCGATGTCTAGAGTGGGCCAGCGTCGGCCGCACTCTTTTCCCGACTTCGCATCGTGATTCCTGCTGTTCTCTGGAGGGTTTTCTTGTCGGCCGAGCGTGCCCGCCGTCAGGCGTGGCTGGTCTGGTCCATCGCGGTAATGGTGTACGTGGCCGCTGTCTTCCACCGCACCTCACTCGGGGTCGCCGGACCCCAGGCCGCCGAGCGCTTCGGCGTCGGCCCGGCCGCGCTCGGGGTGTTCACCGTGCTGCAGATCGGCGTCTACGCCGCCATGCAGATCCCCACCGGCCTGCTGGTCGACCGGTTCGGGCCGCGCCGGGTGCTCACCGCGGCCGCGCTGCTCATCGGCGCCGGGCAGATGCTGTTCGCGCTCGCCGAGACCTACCCGCTCGCGCTCACCGCCCGCGCCGTGCTCGGCTGCGGTGACGCGATGACCTGGGTCAGCCTGCTCCGCCTGATCGCCGGGCACTTCCCCGCGCGCAAGTACGCCGTGGTGGTCTCGGTCTCCGCCGCGCTCGGCGGTGCGGGCAACCTGGCCTCGACCGTGCCGCTGACCATGCTGCTCGACAACGTCGGTTGGACCCTGACCTTCCTGGTCGCGGGCGGTCTGACCACCGCCTACGCCGTGCTGGCCGGCACCAGGCTGCGCGATGTGCCAGCCGGCGCGCCCGCACCGGCGGGCGAGCCTGTGCCGCTGCGCGCGGTCGGCCGGTCCGTGGCCGCGGCCTGGCGGATCCCGGGCACCCGGCTGGGGTTCTGGGTGCACTTCTCCACCATGTTCGCCCCGGCCGTGCTCGGCCTGCTCTGGGGCTACCCGTACCTGACCGAGGCGCAGGGGCTGAGTCCGCACGTGGCCAGCGCCATGCTCGGGGTGCTGGTGCTCGGCGCGATCGTCGGCGGGCCGCTGTTCGGCTCGCTCATCGGCCGCCGTCCGGAGCTGCGCATGCCGCTGGTGGTGGGCTTCCTCGGCGGTGCCGTGCTGACCTGGACGGTGCTGCTGGGCTGGCCGGGTGGGCAACCGCCGATCGTGCTCGTCGCGCTCGCCCTGGTGGTGCTCTCGCTGGGCGGACCGGCCTCCACGGTCGCCTTCGCGCTGGCCCGCGACTACAACTCGCTGCGCACCGTCGGCACGGCGACCGGCCTGGTCAACGTGGGTGGCTTCACCGCGACCACGATCGCCGCGCTCAGTGTCGGGCTGCTGCTCGAGCTCGCCGCGCCGCTCGGCTCCGCCGGCAAGTTCCAGGTCGCGCTCTCGGCGATCCTGCTGGTGCTGCTGTTCGGCACCTGGCGGACCGCGGTGTGGTGGCGGCGTGCTCGCGCGGTGGTGCTCGCCGCGGCCGCGCGGGGCGAGGAGGTGCCGGTCCAGCTGCGCGCGCGCCGCTGGGACGACCTCGCCGCCGTGCCCGTGCCGGCCGCTGCTTAGGATCGCGCCTCGTGACCCGAGCTGAACGCGCCTCACGTCCCCCCGTGCCACCCGGTCTTGTCGTGGTGGACAAGCCGAGCGGGATGACCTCCCACGACGTCGTGGCGCGGGTGCGCCGGATCATGGGCACCCGCAAGGTCGGGCACGCGGGCACGCTCGACCCGATGGCCACCGGCGTGCTCGTGCTCGGCATCGAGCGCGCGACCAAGCTGCTCGGCCATCTCGCCCTGGACACCAAGGCCTACCTGGCCTGCATCCGTCTCGGCGCGGCCACCACCACTGACGACGCCGAGGGCGAGGTGACCTCGGCCGCCGACGCCTCCGCGGTGTCCGAGGACGCGGTACGTGCGGAGATCGCCAAGCTCACCGGCGACATCCTGCAGGTGCCCAGCTCGGTCAGCGCGGTCAAGATCGACGGTCAGCGGGCCTACGCGCGGGTGCGCGCGGGCGAAGAGGTCGTGCTGGAGCCGCGGCCGGTCACCGTGGCCCGCTTCGACCTGCTCAACCTGCGCCGTGAGGGCGAGTTCACCGACCTCGACGTGCTGGTCGAGTGCTCCTCCGGCACCTACGTGCGCGCCCTGGCCCGCGACATCGGCCGCGAGCTGGGCGTGGGCGGGCACCTCAGCGCGCTGCGCCGCACCAGGGTCGGCCCGTTCGGCCTGGCCGTGGCGCGCACGCTGGAGAAGCTGGAGGAGCAGCCGCAGCTGAGCCTGGACCTGGACGCCGCGGTCGCCACCGCCTTCCCCCGCTGCGACGTCGACGCGGGCGCCGCCGCCGCACTCGCGCACGGCGGCGCGCTGCCCGCGGCGGGCATCGACGGCACCTACGGGGTGTTCGCGCCCTCCGGGAAGGTGATCGCGCTCGCCAAGGACAACGCGGGCCGGGCCAAGCCGCTCGTGGTGCTCGCCCCGTCCGGCTGACGATCACGGGGCACCGTAGGCTCGCCTCGTGCAACGGTGGCGCGGACTGGACAACCTGCCTGGAGGCTGGGGACGCTGTGTGCTGACCGTCGGGGTTTTCGACGGCGTGCACCGCGGTCACCAGCAGCTCATCGCCCGAGCCGTCGAGCTGGCCAGGGAACGCGGCCTGCCCAGCGTGGTGATGACCTTCGACCCGCATCCGTCCGAGGTCGTCCGCGCCGGCAGCCACCCGGCGCAGCTGACCACTCTGGCCAGGCGCGCCGACCTGGTCGAGGAGCTCGGCGTCGACGTGTTCTGCGTGCTGCCGTTCAACCCCGACCTCTCCAGGCTGCCCGCCGACGAGTTCGTGCACGAGCTGCTGGTGGAGCGGCTGCACGTGGCCGCGGTGGTGGTCGGGGAGAACTTCCGCTTCGGTCACCGCGCCGCCGGGGACGTCGAGCTGCTGCGCTCCCTAGGCGGGCGGTTCGGCTTCGTCGCCGAGGGTGTGCGCCTGCTCGCGGAGGACTCGGTCACCTTCTCCTCCACCTACATCCGCGCTTGCATCGACGCTGGTGACGTGGCCGCGGCGGCCGCCGCGCTGGGGCGTCCGCACCGGCTGGAGGGCATCGTGGTGCGCGGGGACCAGCGGGGCAGGTTGCTCGGTTTCCCCACCGCCAACCTCTCTAGTCAACTGCATTCCGCGGTGCCGGCCGACGGTGTGTACGCGGGTCGTCTGGTGCATGTCGGGCACGTCAGCCACGGGGTGCCCGGCGAGGTCCGCTCGCTGCCCGCGGCCATCTCGGTGGGCACCAACCCGACCTTCTCCGGCCGGGAACGCCGGGTCGAGGCCTACGTGCTCGACATCAACGAGGACCTCTACGGCGAACGCGTCGCGCTGGACTTCGTGCACCGCCTGCGCGCCACCGAGCGCTACGACAACGTCGACGCGCTCATCGCACAGATGCACCTGGACGTCGCGCGGACGCGGGAACTGCTCGCCAACGAGTGAGCCCTCGGCGGGTGCACTTGCGAACGCCTCGGCGGTTCGCGCCGGTCCAGGGCGTCCGACCTGGCAGGATTCAAGCCGCTGAAACGCAGGTCGCCGGGGACCGAGCCAACTGGGAGTGCAATAGCAGTGGAGGAACAGAAGATCGTCCAGCGCAACCTCGCGCTTCAGCGTGAGTGGTACGGCGAACCGCTGGGAGACCGGGTCCGGCGGCTGGTCGTCGCCTACGACATCTCCCAGGCGCAGCTGGCCGACGTGCTCGGCATCAGCGCGCCGATGCTCAGCCAGGTGATGAGCGGCCGGCGCGCGAAGATCGGCAACCCCTCGGTGCTCGCCCGGATGGTCATGCTCGAGCGGCGGGTGCTCACCCCCGGCGTCGCCGCTGGTGAGAAGGCCGCCATCGCCGAGGCGCTGGTGCAGGTCCGGGACTCCCGGCCCAAGGTGAGCATGGACACTCTGCCGGTGGACGAGGGCCGGGCCGAACAGGCCACGCTCAACCGGCTGCGCGACCTGGCCGTCGCCGAGGAGCTCAGCGGCGCCGCCGACCTGCTGTCCACCCGCTACCCGGCGCTGGCCGACCTGCTGCGCCGGGCCGCGGAGGAGTCCTGAGCCAGGCGCGGCTGTTCACCGCGATCTGGCCGCCGCCTGAGGTGACCGGTCATCTTGCCGCGCACATCGGAGCCGGTGCGGGGGCTGGCCCGAATGGTTCGGCCGACGACACCGGTTTGACTAATGACACCGGTTCAACCGGTAGTACTGGTTCAACCGGTGCGGACACCGGTTTGAGCGGTGTGGGCGCGGGCGCGCGGGCCGAGCCGATCGAGCGCTGGCACCTCACGCTGTGCTTCCACGGACCGGACTCCGTCGAGGACCGCACCGCCTCCCTGGCGCGACGGCTGCCCGGACTGCGCGCGCCACGGCTGTGCGTCAGCGGATGGGGTGAGTTCCGCGGCGTGCTGTGGGCCGGGATCGAGTACGCGAGCCCGGCCGACGAGCAGGCGCTGCGCGCCCTCGCCGTCGCCGCGGGCGCCGACCCGGAGCGCTACCACCCGCACCTGACCCTGCTGCGGTGGTCCGGCGACCGTCCGGAAACACGTTCGCTGACCACCCGGCTGACCGACTACACTGGCCCCTGGTGGACACCAGCGGAGGTCGCCCTGGTCCGCAGTGACCGGACCCCGCTCGGGCCCAGCTATCACTCTGTGGCGCGGCTCGCCCTGACGGGCTGAGACGCACTGCGCCGAACGGCTGCTACCCTCAATCTTTGGGTCCGGCTGCGTTCCGTGGCGGCCGGCACCGTCCAACCCCCGCCTGATCGGCGAGGGGTCCGCACGGAACGAGTGAAGTACAGGAGAAACACGCGTGGCACTGTCCACTGACCAGAAGAAGACCATCCTCGGCGAGTACGCCACCCACGAGGGCGACACCGGTTCGCCGGAGGCCCAGGTGGCCCTGCTGAGCAAGCGCATCAGCGGCCTCACCGAGCACCTCAAGACCCACAAGCACGACCACCACTCGCGTCGCGGACTGCTGCTGATGGTCGGCCGCCGCCGTCGCCTGCTGGACTACCTCAAGAAGAGCGACATCGAGCGCTACCGCTCGCTGATCGCCCGTCTCGGCCTGCGCCGCTGACTTGAGACCGAGGGGGAGTGGCCTGGCCGCTCCCCCTCGGTACATCACGACCGCGCGCTCAAGGCGCGCGCATGGGCTGGATGCAGTAGAAAGCCAGCCAGACCGAACAAGGGCCCGCGCCGTCCCAGGCAGCGGAGGTGAGGACGCCGGTCCTCGGTAGTGGTTCCCGGGCAGGACGCCCGGGGGCTTCGATCGAAGACCGGCAGACGTTCGTCGCGACACTTCCGCCGGGACAGCCGCGTGGTGGCCCTACATGAGAGAGAAACAAAGAGGAGTAACCACGTGACCGATGTCGAGATCTACGAATCGACCGCTGTCCTGGACAACGGCAAGTTCGGCACCAGGACCGTTCGCTTCGAGACCGGCCGCCTGGCCCGTCAGGCCGCGGGCAGCGTCGTCGCCTACCTGGACGACGAGACCATGCTGCTCTCCGCGACCACGGCGTCCAAGCACCCCAAGGACCACCTCGACTTCTTCCCGCTGACGGTGGACGTCGAGGAGCGCATGTACGCCGCGGGCCGCATCCCCGGCTCGTTCTTCCGCCGCGAGGGCCGTCCCTCCACCGACGCGGTGCTCACCTGCCGCCTCATCGACCGGCCGCTGCGCCCGTCCTTCGTGGACGGCCTGCGCAACGAGATCCAGGTCGTCGTCACGGTGATGAGCCTCGCGCCCAGCGACCTGTACGACGTGCTGGCGATCAACGCCGCCTCCGCCTCCACCCAGCTCGCCGGCCTGCCCTTCTCCGGGCCGATCGGTGGCACCAGGGTCGCCCTGATCGAGGGCCAGTGGGTCGCCTTCCCGACCCACGAGCAGCTGGAGAACGCCGTCTTCGACATGGTCGTGGCCGGCCGCATCGTCGGTGACGACGTCGCGATCATGATGGTCGAGGCCGAGGCCACCGAGAAGACCATCGAGCTGGTCGCCGGTGGCGCCGCCGCGCCCACCGAGCAGGTGGTGGCCGCTGGTCTGGAGGCCGCCAAGCCGTTCATCCGGGTGCTGTGCGAGGCCCAGCAGGAGCTGGCCGGCAACGCCGCCAAGGAGACCGCGGACTACCCGGTCTTCCTGGCCTACGAGGCCGACGTCCTGGCCGCCGTCGAGGCCGCCGTGGCCGCCGACCTGGCGCAGGCGCTCACCATCGCGGACAAGCAGGAGCGCGAGTCCCGCCTGGACGAGCTCAAGGTCAAGGTGCTGGACACGCTCGTGCCCGACGCCGACGCCGAGCTCGCCGGCCGGGAGAAGGAGATCGGCGCGGCCTTCCGCTCGCTGACCAAGAAGTCGGTGCGCCAGCGGATCCTGCGCGACAAGGTCCGCATCGACGGCCGCGGGGTCAGCGACATCCGCAGCCTCGGCGCCGAGGTCGCGGTCATCCCGCGGACCCACGGCTCCGCGCTGTTCGAGCGCGGCGAGACCCAGATCCTGGGTGTCACCACGCTGAACATGCTGCGCCTCGAGCAGCAGATCGACTCGCTGTCGCCCGAGACGCACAAGCGCTACATGCACCACTACAACTTCCCGCCGTACTCCACCGGTGAGACCGGCCGCGTCGGCTCCCCGAAGCGGCGCGAGATCGGCCACGGCGCGCTGGCCGAGCGGGCGCTCATGCCCGTGCTGCCCACCCGCGAGGAGTTCCCCTACGCGATCCGCCAGGTCTCCGAGGCGCTGGGCTCCAACGGCTCCACCTCGATGGGCTCGGTGTGCGCCTCCACCATGTCGCTGTTCAACGCCGGTGTGCCGCTGAAGGCGCCGGTCGCGGGTATCGCCATGGGCCTGGTCTCCGACGAGGTCGACGGCAAGACGCGCTACGTCGCGCTGACCGACATCCTCGGTGCCGAGGACGCCTTCGGTGACATGGACTTCAAGGTCGCCGGCACCAAGGAGTTCATCACCGCGCTCCAGCTCGACACCAAGCTCGACGGCATCCCCTCCGACGTGCTCGCCGGTGCGCTCGACCAGGCCCGCGACGCTCGGCTCACCCTGCTGGAGGTCATGGCCGAGGCCATCGACCGCCCGGACGAGATGAGCCCGTACGCGCCGCGCGTGACCTCGGTGACCATCCCGGTCGACAAGATCGGCGAGGTGATCGGGCCGAAGGGCAAGATGATCAACTCGATCACCGACCAGACCGGCGCCGACATCTCCATCGAGGACAACGGCACCATCTACGTCGGGGCCGCGGACGGTCCGTCCGCGCAGGCCGCGATCGACATGATCAACGCCATCGCCAACCCGCAGCTGCCGAAGGTCGGCGAGCGCTTCCTGGGCACCGTGGTCAAGACCGCGGCCTTCGGCGCGTTCGTCTCGCTGCTGCCGGGCAAGGACGGCCTGGTGCACATCTCCAAGCTGGGCAACGGCAAGCGGATCAACAAGGTCGAGGACGTGGTCAAGGTCGGTGACAAGCTCCGCGTGGAGATCGCCGACATCGACCAGCGCGGCAAGATCAGCCTCGTCGTGGTGAACGAGGAGGACGCCGCCAAGGCCGCCGACGCCAAGACCGAGGGTGCGGACGCCACCCCGGAGCCGGCTGACGCGTGACGTCGCGGGACGACAACAGGGCAGGGGGCGCTTCCGGCGCCCCCTGCGCCGTATCGGAGGACTTTGTGACCGAGGTGTTGGAGCGCACCTCGGAGGACTGCGCAGTGCAGCGCACCATGCTGCCGGGCGGCCTCCGGGTGATCACCGAACAACTGCCGGGCGTGCGCTCGGCGTCGGTGGGGATCTGGGTGGCCATCGGCTCCCGGGACGAGCCGCCGGAGGTCGCCGGCGCCGCGCACTACCTGGAACACCTGCTGTTCAAGGGCACCAAGCGGCGCGACGCGGTGCAGATCGCGGAGGAGATCGACGCGGTCGGCGGTGAGCTGAACGCCTTCACCGCCAAGGAGCACACCTGCTACTACGCGCACGTGCTCGACGCGGACCTGCCGCTGGCGGTGGACCTGGTCGGGGACGTGGTCTTCGACGCGGTGTGCGCCGATGCGGACATGGAGCTGGAACGCGGCGTGGTCCTGGAAGAGATCGCCATGCGCGACGACGACCCGGAGGACCTGCTGCACGAGGCCTTCTGCACCGCGATGCTCGGCGACCACCCGCTCGGGCGGCCGGTGCTCGGCTCCGAGGAGTCGATCACCGCGATGAGCCGGGACGCGCTCTACGGCTTCTACCGGGACAACTACACCCTGCCCCGGATGGTGCTGGCCGCGGCCGGCAACGTGCGGCACGAGCAGGTGCTGGAGCTGGCCCGGACCGCGCTCGGCGACCGCCTGGTCGGCAGTCCGCCGCCGCAGCCGCCGCGGGTCGGCGTCGCGGAGATCACCCGGGGGCCGCGGCTGGTGCTCTGCGAGGACGACACCGAGCAGGCGCACCTGATGCTCGGCGTGCCCGCGCTGGACCGGCATGACGAACGGCGCTTCGCCCTCGGCGTGCTCAACGCGGCGCTGGGCGGCGGGATGAGCTCGCGGCTGTTCCAGGAGGTGCGGGAGCGGCGCGGACTGGCGTACTCGGTGTACTCCTCGGTCGCCGCCTACGCCGACACCGGGCATCTCGCGGTGTACGCGGGTTGTCAGCCGGAGCGGCTCGGCGCGGTAGCGGGCGTGGTGCGCTCGGTGCTCACCGGCATCGCCAGGGACGGGCTGCGGCCCGCCGAGGTGGCCAGGGGCAAGGGGCAGCTGCGCGGTGGCCTGGTGCTGGGGCTGGAGGACACCAGTTCGCGGATGTCACGGATCGGCAAGGGCGAGCTCAACTACGGCGACCACCTCACCGTGGAGGAGACCCTCTCGCGGATCGACTCGGTGACCTCGGAGCAGGTGGCCGAGCTCGCGCGGGAGTTGTTGGAACGCCCGCTCAGCGCCGCGGTGGTCGGCCCGTACGCTTCTGCCGACGACCTGCCGAACGAGGTGCACGAGGTGATCGCATGACGGCCCCCGCCCAGTCCGAGGCACATTCCGCCGACGAGCCGATTCGCGTCGGGGTGCTCGGCGCGCGCGGCCGGATGGGCGCCGAGGTGTGCCGCGCGGTGGACGCCGCGCAGGACATGGAGCTGGTCGCCATGGTCGACGAGGGCGACTGGCTGGCCAGTGTCGGCGACGCCGGCGCCGAGGTGGTCGTCGACTTCACCCACCCCAGCGTGGTGATGGACAACATCCGCTACTGCGTCGAGCAGGGCATCCACAGCGTGGTGGGCACCAGCGGGTTCGACGACCAGCGGTTGGCGGAGATCCGCGGCTGGCTGCGGGACAAGCCGGAGCTGGGCGTGCTGGTGGCGGCGAACTTCGCCATCGGCGCGATCCTGTCGATGCGGTTCGCCGAGCTGGCCGCGAAGTACTACGAGTCGGTGGAGATCGTCGAGCTGCACCACGCGCGCAAGGCCGACGCGCCCTCCGGCACCGCGGCCCGCACCGCCCGGCTCATCGCCGAGGCCAGGGTCAAGGCGGGCATGGGGCCCATCCCGGACGCCACCACGCAGGAGCAGGACGGCGCGCGCGGCGCGGACGTCGACGGCATCCGGGTGCACTCGCTGCGGTTGTCCGGCCTGGTCGCGCACCAGGAGGTGCTCTTCGGCACCGCGGGGGAGACGCTGACCATCCGGCACGACTCGCTGGATCGCAGCTCGTTCATGCCGGGGGTGCTGCTGGGCATCCGCGCGGTGCGCGGCCGGCCGGGGCTGACCCTCGGCCTGGAATCCCTGCTCGATCTGTGACCGCCCGCCGATGAACGCACGCAGAGTCGCCTACATCCTCACCGCCGTGCTCGCGGTGTACTTGGTGCTGCTGGCCGAACGCGCCTACACCCTGGTCACCTCGGGCACGGCGGTGGGCGCGGTGCTGGGCCTGGCCATCCTGATCCTGCCGATCCTGGGCGCCTGGATGGTGCTGGCGGAGCTGCGCTTCGGCAGCCGGACCGAGACCCTGGCCCGCCGCCTGGATGAGGCGGGTGAACTGCCGGATGTCAGCGGCCTGCCGCGACGGCCGTCGGGACGGGTGGAGCGGGACGCGGCGGACGCCTGGTTCGCCGAGCGCAAGGCCGAGGTGGACGCGGCGCCGGAGGACTGGCGCGGCTGGTTCAAGCTCGCCCAGGCCTACGACCTCGCCGGGGACCGGCGGCGGGCGCGCGAGGCGATGCGCAAGGCCATCGAACTGGGCAACGCCTGACCGCGACTGGCGGTCGGCGTGGTCAGATCAGCCAGCCGCTGATCAGGGCAGGGGCCGCGGCCAGTGCCGCGAAGCGGGCGAAGCGGCCGATCAGGCAGGCCGAGACGAAGTTCAGCAGGGACACCCTGGCGACTCCGGCGATGACCGCGATCGCCGCGTACGGCGGCACGCTCGCGGTCGCGCTCAGCAGCATCACCGAGTACGACCAGCCCGGCCTGCGCGCGCACACCTCGCGGAAGCGGTCCAGCCGCTCGCCCCACTTGCCCCGCGGGCGGTCCGGGTCGCGGTCGCGGCGCAGGAACTTGGGCAGGGTGATGTCGCCGCGGCCGGCGTAGAAGTACAGCAGCTTGCCCGCGACCTGACCGACGGCCACGACCAGGCCCATCGCCCACCACGGCAGGTCCGGCTGGGCCAGGACCACGCCGAGCACGTACGCCTCGAGCACGATGATGGGGATCAGCGCCGACGCGATGCCCATGCCCAGGCTCAGCGCCAACCACATCAGCACACCGCGCTCCCGCCTTCTCCGCGTCAGCCTACCCGGCGGCCGCTGACAAGCGGTGACCTGCGGGATCAGTCCACCAGGGACAACTCCAGCGACCCCGTCAGCCGGAACTCGCGCAGCGGCCTGCCACCGGCGTCCAGGGTGCGGACCGTGCCGTCGGTGTCCCAGCCCGCGGCGCGGAAGAAGTTCATCGACGCCTGGTCCGCCTCGGCCACCCAGGTCACCCCACGCTGCGCGCCCGCGGCCCGCAGCGTGGCCGCGGCCGTGCCCAGCAGCCGGCCGGCGTGGCCGCGACGGCCCCACCGGGGCTCCACCAGCAGCACGCTGACCAGCGCGGTGGTCTCGGCGTCCACCGGCATCGCGCCGTCCGCGGCGGCGATCTCCTCGGCGGGTGCCGGGCCAGCGGCGCAGAAGCCGACCACCCACTCGCCCTCGGTGGCCACCAGCACCGTGGCCGGGCCGGAGGTCACCGCCTCCAGCCACAGCCGCTCGGTCTCCTCGACGTCCAGCCCGGCCAGCACCTCGGCGGGCAGGATCGTCGCGTAGGCGGTCTGCCAGGTGACCCGTTGGATGCGGGCGATCTCGGCGGCGTCAGTGGGGAGTGCGGGCCGGACGGCGGCGTCTGCCATGCGACACAACCTATCCGGTTGACCAGCCCGATATAATTTAGGTAAGGCTAACCAAAGCAGTCGTTTCCTTGGGGGTTGTCATGAGCGAAGGATCCGCCGCCGCACCGAGCACACCCGCCGAGCTGGCCCGCCTGGCCTTCGGGTTCGCCTACACCCACGTCCTGCGGGTCGCGCTGGAACTGGGCCTGCCGGAGCTGCTCGCCGAAGGCCCTCGGGAGCTGGCCGAGCTCGCCGCCGCGACCGAGACCCACCCGCCGTCGCTGTCCCGCCTGGTCCGGGCGCTGGTCGCGCTCGGTCTGGTCGAGGAGCGGGACGGCGTGCTGCACCTGAGTGAGCTTGGTCAGTGCCTGCGCCGGGAGGTCCCCGGCTCCATCCGCGGCGTGGTCGAGCTGGCGCTGGACCCGGTGCTCAGCCAGGCCTGGACCGAGCTGACCCACACCGTGCGCACCGGCGAGACCGCCTTCGACCGCGTGCACGGCCACGGCCTGTTCGAGCACCTGGACCGCGACCCGGCCGCCGCGGCCGCCTTCCACCGGGTCATGGCCGGCTCGACCCGGATGGTCGCGCCCTCACTGGCCGCGGCCTACGACTTCAGCGCGGTGCACACCCTGGTCGACGTCGGCGGCGGGGACGGCACCCTGCTCGCCGCGCTGCTCACCGCGCACCCGCACCTGCGCGGCACGGTCTACGACACGCAGGCCGCGGTCAGCGCCGCTCCCGCCCTGCTGGCCGCGGCGGGCGTGGCCGATCGGGCGATCGCCCTGGGCGGGGACTTCTTCGCGGGGGTGCCCGAGGGGGCGGACCGCTACCTGCTCAAGAGCATCCTGCACGACTGGTCGGATGAGGACTCGGTGACGATCCTGCGGCACTGCCGCGCGGCGATGGGACCGGAGGGGCGGGTGCTGGTCGTCGAGCCCGTGCTGCCGGTCGACCTCCGCGAGCAGGGCGCGCTGAGCGCGGTGATGAGCGACATGCAGATGCTCGCGCTCACCCCGGGCCGGGAGCGCACCCTGGCCGAGTTCAGCCGCGTGTTCGCCGACAGCGGGCTCACCCTCGCCGAGGCGTACCCGCTGCCGGAACGTCCGGAGATGCACGTGCTGGAGGCGCGGCCGGTCTGAGCCCGAGCGGTGACGGAGGCGGACCCGCGCGCCCGCCTCCGTCACCGTGACGAAAGGCCGTTCGGGGTGCTCAGACCCCGGCGACCTGCTTGATCCAGCTGCGCAGGCCGGTGATGTCGGCGTAGCCGCCGAAACCGTCGTTCTGGGTGGGCTTGTGGCCGATCGAGCAGACGCCGACCTGCACGCCGTTGACGATGATCGGGCCGCCGGAGTCACCGCCGGCCACCTCGCCGTTGTTGCGCACGCAGATCAGGGTGTTGTCCCCGTGGCAGCCCAGCGAGGCCACCGAGCCGGTGGCGTACTTCAGGTTCTCCGGCAGCGGGCCGGACCAGTCGGACTTGGTCGCGCCCCAGCCGTAGTTGGTGTCCGCGGACCCGACCCGCACCGAACCGGCCGCGCCGAGCTGGGAGTAGGTGGTGTTGATGTCGCGGTCGAGCTGCACCAGGCTCACGTCGTTGCGGCCGCTGTAGTTGACCAGCCGGGTCGCCTTGGCGGTCTGGCCGCCGCTGCTGCGCTTGAGCGAGCCGACCCGGACGCTGAAGCTCGCGACCGGTCGCTGCGTGCAGTGCTTGGCGGTGAGCACCCAGCGTGGCGCGATGATCGTGGCGGTGCAGGTGTGGCTGCCGTTGTAGGCCAGCGAGACGATCCAGGGAATGTTCTGGGTGACGGTGCCGCCGCGCACGATGAACGGCTCGGCGCCGGAGTCCCCGGCCGGGGTGGTGGTCTCGGGGGCCAGGGGGTGGGCGACGGTGGCCTCGGGCACGGCGGTGTTGTCAGCGGCGGTGGCGGCCGGGGCGGTGGCGGCGGTCGCGCAGACGAACAGGGCCAGCACGGTGGCGCGCAGGAGCTTCGTTGTTCCTCGCATGGTGTGTCCTTCACAGGGGTGGCGGCGCACAGGGATGCGGCGGCGGTAGCCTGGCCGCAGGGTCGAGTGTGCGAGCGGGACACCGGTGGCGGATCCCTTCGGAGGGACCGTGGAATTCGTCGAAAAACGGGTTCTCTAGACAAGCAGAGGGGCGCCACCCCGGCCGGATGGCGCCCCTCCTTGCTGCCCCTCGGTCGTCAGACGCCCGCGTAGGAGCGGATCCAGTCGCGGAAGAGCGCGACGTTGGTGTAGCCGGCCCAGCCACTGCCGGCCGGCTTGTGGCCGATGGCGCACACGCCGCCCTGGATCATCTGGCCGGTGCGCGGGCTGCGCACGTACACCGGGCCGCCGGAGTCGCCGCCGGCGATGCTGCCGTTGGTCTGCGTGCACAGCACCCTCGGGGTGGCCGAGGCGCAGTTGGCGTCGGAGACCTTGCCGTCGGCGTACTTCAGGCGCTCGGGCAGCGGGCCGGACCAGTCCGCCTTCTCCGAGCCCCAGCCGTAGGCGGTGGCCGCCTGGTTGGTGGCGATGTCCGCGCTGGTGGCCAGCACCGAGTAGGTGGTGTTGATGCTGGTGTTCAGCTCGACCAGGGCGATGTCGGCGTTCGGCCAGGCGTAGCTGGGGTGCTTGATCACCCGGCGGGCGGTGGCGGTGGTGCCGCCGCTGCTGCGGGTCAGCGAGCCGACCCGCACCGAGTAGGTGCCCGCCGCCTCGACGCAGTGCGCCGCGGTGAGCACCCAGCGGGCCGCGATGATGCTGGAGGTGCAGGTGAAGCCGCCGTTGCGGTGCAGGGCGGAGATCCACGGCTTGGCGGAGCTGACGAAGCCGCCGCCGACGATGAGCGGATCCACGTCCTGGGTGGTCGTGGGCGCGGCCGCGGCGGGCAGGGCGCCGAGCAGCAGGGAACCGCTCACCGCGATGGTGGCCAGGATGGAACGCAGGGTCTTCTTCCCTCGCATGGTCAAACCCCTCGATCGGCGAACCGCCGGGCCAAGGCAGGGGAGCCGCGGCGGTTCGGAATGGTGAAACCGGACAGAGTGTGGGTGGCCTCACACTTACGGGTGAACCCATCGAACGGCGGGTAGGCCACGGAGTTTTGAACAAACGTTCTCGCCTGCCGGGATCATCAGGACTCGCCGGGATTTGTCAGGGGCGGCTGCGATGATCGGCCGGGTGCAGACCATGAGCCCCGCCGCGGCCCGGCGCACCGCCCTGGCCGCCCAGGGATTCGCCGATCCGCGACCCACCTCGACCCCGACCCGGCGGCACCTGCAACGGGTGCTGGACCGGACCCAGCTGATCCAGCTCGACTCGGTCAACGTGGCGGTCCGCGCGCACTACGCGCCGCTGTTCAGCAGGCTCGGCGCCTACCCGACCGAGCTGCTGGACGAGGCCGCCTGGTCGCACAGCGCGCGCAGGCCGCGGCTGCTGGTGGAGTACTGGGGACATGAGGCGAGCGTGCTGCCGGTGGCGGACTGGCCGCTGTTCCGGTGGCGGATGAACCACTACGAGTCGTTGCGCGGCAGGCACTGGAAGGCCGCGGTGGACACCCCCGAGCTGGTGGCCGACGTGCTGGCCGCGGTCAAGGAGCTGGGGCCGGTCGGCGCGGGCGCGCTCGAGAAGGAGCTCGGCGGGCAGGGACGCGGGCCGGGGGCCTGGTGGGAGCGCTCGGAGGTGAAGATGGTCTGCGAGTACCTCTTCGCCGTCGGCGGGCTGACCACCGGCACCCGGCGCTCGTTCGAGCGGCTCTACGACCTGCCGGAGCGGGTGATCCCGCCGGAGGTCCTCGGCCGGCCGGAGCTGCCGGTGGACGTGGCGCACCGCGAGCTCATCCTGCGCTCGGCGGTGGCGCTGGGCGTGGCCACCGAGACCGACCTGCGCGACTACTACCGGCTGCCGGTGGCCGGCGCCCGGCAGGCGGTGGCCGAGCTGGTCGAGGAGGGCGAGCTGGAACCGGTCGAGGTACTCGGCTGGGGGCGGCAGGCCTATCGGCATGTGCGGGCGCGCACTCCGCGCAAGGTGGCCGCGCGGGCGCTGCTGTGCCCGTTCGACCCGCTGATCTGGGAACGGGCCCGCACCGAGCGGATGTTCGGCTTCCACTACCGGATCGAGATCTACGTGCCGGCGCCGAAGCGGGTGCACGGCTACTACGTGTTCCCGTTCCTGCTCGATGAACAGCTGGCGGCGCGGGTGGACCTCAAGGCGGACCGGGCGGCCGGACTGCTGCGGGTGCCCGGTGCGTTCCTGGAGGAGGGGCCGGGGCAGCACCCGAGGGCGCGGGTGGTGGCCGAGCTGGCCGAGGAGCTGACGCTGATGGCGCAGTGGCTGGGGTTGTCCGGGGTGGCGGTGGGCGGGCGCGGCGACCTGGCCGTGGACCTGGCCGCCGCGCTCCGCTGATCCCCCGACCGCCACCACCCCCGGGGCGATCCGGTGCGGGCGCGACCTACCAGGAGGAGGTCGTCACCACGACGTTGCCGTAGCCGGTGCGGCCGGTGATGCGCAGGGTCAGGTCATCCGGCGGGTTGTCGCCGCGGATGTCCAGCTCGCTGCGCGCCTGCCCGTAGCTGGACTCCAGGTCCAGCTCGGCGGCCACGCCGGGCCGGATCGCGATGCGCAGCTCGCCGGAGCCGGTGCGCAGTTCGAGCTTGCCCTCGGCGGCGTCGGCCACGGTCAGGTCGCCGGTGCCGGTGCGCACCCGCACATCGGCCTGCACCGCGCCCAGCCACACGCTGCCGCGGCTGGTGGTCAGCTCGCTGGGCCCGCCGACCGAGGAGACCTCCAGGTCCCCGCTGCCACTGCGGGCGCGCAGCCCACCGAGCATCGGGCCGAGCCGGACGCTGCCGGAGCCCGCGTTGACCGAGGCGGCGCCGTCGGCGCGGTCCACCGCGATCTGCCCGGTGCCGGTGTTGACATCCAGGCGGTTCGCCGCGCCGGTCACCGTGACGTCGCCGGAGCCGCTGTGCGCGGTCACGTGCGAGCCGCTGGGCGCCTGCACCTCCACCTTCACCGGGACCATGCGCAGCGGCAGGTCGGACGGGGTGCGCACGCGCAGCCGGTTGCCGGTGAACTCCACCGTGGTCCGGCGCAGCACCTCCGCGCCGATGTCGGCGGGCTCGCGGTCCGCGGCGCCGCTCATGCCACCCGCGCCGAACTGGTCGGTGACCCAGGTGAGCAGGCCGGTGAGCTGGTTGCCGAAGCCGGTGCCGGAGTCGGGGTCGTGGGTGAGCCGCACGTGCACCCCCGGCTGGTCCGACAGGCGCACCTCGATCCGGCCGGAGCCGATCTCCACGTGCAGTTCGGCCGGTCCCTCGGCGGCGAACTCCTCGGTCCGGCTCGCCGTGTGACCGGTGCCGGTGCTGTCCTCGGTCATGGTCGCATCCACCCCTCTCTCAGCCCTGCACCCAGCCGCGCAACCGGCTGTTCGTCGCCTCGCGCTGTTCACTCTGCCGCTCCTGACGCCACTCGTGACGTCGCGACCGCTCACCCGTGCCCTGTCCCTGCAACGCCCCCTGCACGGCCTGGGACAGCCAGGAGTTCAGCGAGACGCCCTGCGCGTTCGCCGCCTTCTCCGCCTTGCCCTTGAGCTCCTCGAACAGCCGCAGCGTGATCCGGCTGATGTCGCCGCCCTCGCCGAGCCCCGGCTGCGGCGGTGGGGGCGGCGGAGGCGGTGGCGGCACCGAATCCGCAGGTCGGGAGCTGCTCCGTCCGGCGGCGGGGGTGACCACGACCCGCACATCCCTGCCGTCGAGGCGCACGTCCACCACCTGTCCGTCCAGGTTCGCGGTGACCTCGGCCGCCAGGTCGGACAACGCGTTCATCAGGGCCAGCCGAGCCGCCGGTTCCAGCGCGGCGGCCAGCACGGCCGCGGTCCGCCGGGTCTGCTCGTCCCCGGCCGAGGCGGCGGTGGTCAGGTCCTCCCGCAGTCTGGTGACGTAGCTCGTGAGATCCATGACGTCACCATGCCGTCATATCTGACGTCAGTCAAGGACCGGATGGCGGCACCGTGCCGTCGAGCGGCTCCGGCGGCACGGCGAACTACTGTGTTCGGCGTGACGGAGACGGTGCGGCCGAAGGTCCAGCTCATCGCGAAGACCGAGTTCTTCCCGCCGGCCGACGTGCCGTGGACCACCGACGCCGACGGCGGCGAGGCGCTCGCGGAGTTCGCCGGTCGCGCCTGCTACCAGTCCTGGAGCAAGCCGAACCCGGCCACCGCCGACAACGCCGGCTACCTGCGGCACATCCTGGAGGTCGGCCACCTGTCCGTGCTGGAGCACGGCTCGGTCAGCTTCTACCTCACCGGCCTGTCCCGCTCGCTCACCCACGAGCTGATCCGGCACCGGCACTTCTCCTACTCCCAGCTCTCCCAGCGCTACGTGCCCGAGCACGACGCCGCGATGGTGGAGCCGGAGATCATCGCTGAGGACCCGGAGTTGCACCAGAAGTTCCTGGCCGCGGCGCAGGCCAGCGTGGCCGCCTACAACGAGCTGCTGGCCGGGCTGGAGCGCAAGTTCGCCGGTGTCGCGAACGCCACCCTGCGCCGCAAGCAGGCCCGGCAGGCGGCGCGCGCGGTCCTGCCCAACGCCACCGAGACCCGGATCGTGGTCACCGGCAACTACCGCGCCTGGCGGCACTTCATCGCGATGCGGGCCACCGAGCACGCCGATGTGGAGATCCGCTCGCTGGCCGTGGACTGCCTGCGCCAGCTGCAGAAGGTCGCCGTCAACGTCTTCAGCGACTTCGAGATCTCCACCCTCGCCGACGGCACCGAGGTCGCCTCCAGCCCGCTGGTCACCGAGGGGTGAGCCGGATGCTGGTGGAGCGGATCACCGGGTCCGGCCTCGCCGGGCTGGGCCCTCGGCTGACAACCGCCTACGCCGAGGCCTTCGCGGCCCCGCCCTACGGCTACGACCAGGCCCAGGTGGACCGGGCGATGGCGCGGCTCGGCTTCGCCGCGACCCAGCCGGAGGCGACCGCCGCGCTGGTCAGCGACCCGGACGGCGCGGTGGCCGGCGCCGCCTGGGGCTGGGTGACGCCGCCGGGGCTGCACGGGCCGGACAGCCCGTTCGCCGGCCTGTACGCCCAGATCAGCGACTCGATCGGCGGCGCGGCGGTGGCGGGCGCGTTGCTGCCCGGCCGGTTCGAGCTGGTCGAGCTGTTCACCCGGCCCGCGCACCAGGGCAAGGGGCTGGGCAGGCGGCTGGTCGCCGAGGCGCTCGCCGGGCGGGACGGCTGGCTGCTGGCCTGGCCGTCCGCCCCCGCGTACCAGGCCTACCTGCGCTGGGGCTGGCGGGAGCGCGGCGGCTTCGGGAACAAGCACGGCGAGCGGGTCGCGGTGCTGACCTACGACCACGCTGACCACGGTGGCTGAGCCAGGGTCGTAGGCTGGTGGCATGGGCATCGCGCGCACGGAACGCCGGGAACTCATCGAGCTGTTCACCGCCCTCGGGCCGGACGCGCCGACCCTCTGCGGCGACTGGCGCACCCGGGACCTGGCCGCGCACCTGGTGCTGCGCGAACGCCGCCCGGACGCCGCCCCGGGCATCGCGCTGAGCGTCTTCGCCGGGCACACCCAGCGGGTGCAGGAGGAGTTCGCGGCCAAGCCGTGGGCCGAGCTGCTCGAACTGATCCGCACCGGCCCGCCCTGGTACTCCCCGTTCGGCCTGCCCGGCCTGGAAGACCTGGTCAACGGGGCCGAGTACTTCATCCACCACGAGGACGTCCGCCGCGCCCAGCCGGACTGGGAGCCCAGGGAGCTGGACCAGGAGCCGCTGTGGCGCACGGTCCGGATGTCGGCCAGGCTGACCTACCGCAAGAGCCCGGTCGGGCTGGTGCTGCAGCGGCCGGACGGACAGCGCGCGGTGGTCCGGAAGGGGCCCAGCCCGGTGACCATCGTGGGTGAACCCGCCGAGCTGCTGATGCACTCTTTCGGGCGAGAACAGGCCAGGGTGGAACTCCAGGGCGAGGCCCGCGCGGTGGCCGTGGTGGAGAATCTCGACCGCAGCATGTGACTCGCCGCAGTATTCGCGGCGCGGCATGTGAACTGCCGCGAACGGGGGCCGCGCGGTCAGGGCCGGATGGAAAGCGTTGTAGCGTTTCAGACCATGACCGCATGCCCCACCGCACAACCTGGCCGGCCATTCGGCCAGGTGCTTGTCGCCATGGTGACGCCCTTCGACGCCGCAGGAGCTCTTGACCTCGACGCGGCCCAGAAACTGGCCGCGCACCTGGTCGCCAAGGGCTGCGACGGCCTGGTCCTCAACGGCACCACCGGTGAGTCCCCGACCACCTCCGACGCCGAGAAGTCGCAGCTGGTGCGCGCCGTGGCCGACGCCGTCGGCGACCGCGCCGCGGTGATCAGCGGCGTCGGCACCTATGACACCGCGCACAGCGTGCGCCTGGCCGAGGAAGCCGCCAAGGCCGGCGCGCACGGCCTGCTCGTGGTGACCCCGTACTACTCACGCCCGCCGCAGTCCGGCCTGCTCGCGCACTTCACCGCGGTGGCCGAGGCGACCGAGCTGCCGGTGATGCTCTACGACATCCCGCCGCGCAGCATCGTGCCGATCGAGGTGGACACGCTGCGCAGGCTGGCCGAGCACCCGCGGATCGTCGCGGTCAAGGACGCCAAGGGCGACCTGACCGCGGGCACCGAGGTGATCGCCGGGACCGGGCTGGCGTACTACTCCGGCGACGACATGCTCAACCTGCCCTGGCTCTCCGTCGGCGGCATCGGCTTCGCCAGCGTGATCGGGCACGTGGTGCCGGACCGGCTGCGTCAGCTGCTGACCGCCTACGAGTCCGGCGACGTGGCCGGGGCGCGCGCCGTGCACGTGGGCCTGTTGCCGATCTACGCCGCGTTCGCCAAGCTCGGCGGCGTGATCTTCAGCAAGGCCGCGCTGCGGCTGCAGGGCATCGAGGTCGGCAACCCCAGGTTGCCGTTGCCGCCCGCCACCCCGGAGCAGGTCGAGCTGATCGCGGCGGCAATGCGCGCCGCGGATGTGGAGGTTTCCCGCTAGTGATCGACATCGCGGCAGTGTTGCCCACCAACAAGCCGGGCCCGCTGCCCGACGGCGGACTACGCGTGGTCGCCCTCGGCGGCATCGGCGAGGTCGGCCGGAACATGACCGTCTTCGAGCACGCCGGGCGGATGCTCGTCGTGGACTGCGGAGTGCTCTTCCCCGAGGACGACGCGCCGGGGGTCGACCTGATCCTGCCGGACTTCCGCGCGCTGGAGTCCCGGCTGGACGACATCGACGCGCTGGTGCTCACCCACGGGCACGAGGACCACATCGGCGCGGTGCCGTTCCTGCTCCGGCTGCGCCCGGACCTGCCGGTGGTCGGCTCGCGGTTCACCCTCGCGCTGCTGGCCGCCAAGTGCAAGGAACACCGGCAGAACCCGGTGCTGATCGAGGTGGTGGAGAACGAGCACCGCACCTTCGGGCCGTTCGAGCTGCAGTTCCTCGCGGTGAACCACTCCATCCCGGACGCGCTCGCGGTGGCCATCCGCACCGAGGCCGGGCTGGTGCTGCACACCGGCGACATCAAGCTGGACCAGCTGCCGCTGGACGGCAGGCTCACCGACCTGGCCGGGTTCCACCGGCTCGGCGACGAGGGCGTCGACCTGTTCCTGGTCGACTCCACCAACGCCGAGGTGCCCGGCTTCGTCACCCCGGAACGCCAGATCGGGCCGGTGCTTGACGGCGTGATCGGCAAGGCCAAGCAGCGGGTGATCGTGGCCTGCTTCGCCAGCCACGTGCACCGGGTGCAGCAGGTGCTGGACGTGGCCGCCGCCTACAGCCGCCGGGTCGCGCTGGTCGGCCGGTCGATGGTGCGCAACATGGGCATCGCCGTCGACCTGGGCCTGCTCACCGTGCCGGAAGGGCTGCTGATCGACCTGGACGAGGCGATGCAGCTGCCCGAGGACCAGGTGGTGTTCGTCTCCACCGGGTCGCAGGGCGAGCCGCTGTCCGCGCTGTCCCGGATGGCCCGCGGCGAGCACCGGCACATCAGCATCCGCGCCGGTGACCTGGTGGTGCTGGCCAGCTCGCTCATCCCCGGCAACGAGACCGCGGTCTTCGGCGTGGTCAACGGCCTGGTCCGGCTGGGCGCGCAGGTGGTGCACCAAGGCACGGCGAAGGTGCACGTCTCCGGGCACGCCTCCGCCGGTGAGCTGCTGTACCTGTACAACGCGGTCCGGCCGAGCAACGTGATGCCGGTGCACGGCGAGTGGCGGCACCTGCGCGCCAACGCCGAGCTGGCCACGCTGACCGGGGTGCCGCCGGAACGGGTGGTCATCGCCGAGGACGGCGTGGTGGTCGACCTGGTGGACGGCGCGGCCAGCATCGTCGGCCGGGTCGAGGTCGGCAACGTCTACGTGGACGGCCTGTCGGTGGGCGATGTCGGCGAGTCCACGCTCTCGGACCGGCTGGTGCTGGGCGAGGGCGGGTTCATCGCGATCACGGTCGCGGTGGAGTCGGCCACCGGCCGCGCGGTCGCGCCGCCGACGGTGTCCGGGCGCGGCTTCTCCGACGACCCGAAGGCGCTGGACCAGGTGGTCCCGCTGGTGGAGATGGAGCTGGCGCGCACCGAGGCGGAGAACATCACCGACCCGCACCGCATCGCCCAGTCGGTGCGCCGCGTGGTCGGCCGGTGGGTCGCCGAGACCTACCGCCGCCGCCCGATGATCGTGCCCACCGTCCTGCCGGTGTGACCGGCTAGCAACGCACGCACGCCCCCGGTGCGCTGGTCCCTGACCAGCGCACCGGGGGCGTGGCGCGTCCGGGGAGCTGGGCCAGGACCACACCGGTCAGCAGGACGCCCGCGCCGGCCAGCTGTGGCGCGTTCAGCGTCTCGCCGAGCAGCAGCCAGCCCGGCGGTTTCAGCGCGCTCGGCAGCGCGAGCTGGTCCCACGGCAGCTCCCACGGCGGCGACACCAGGTTCACCGCCACCGCGCCGACCAGGGTGCCCAGCGCGGCCGGCGCCACCGGGTCGCGGCCGGTCACGCCGTGTTCGGAGAGCAGGAAGTATCGGCCGCGCTCCTGGAGCTGACGGCCGAGGGTACGGCGGAGGTCACCGCGTGCTGGTCACAGCTGGTCCGGCGTCCACGGGCTGCGCGTCTCGGTGGGCCGGGTCGGGTCGTGGAACTTCAGCTTGTCCTTGTCCAGCTCGCCGGGGCGGATGCCGATCATGCCCTTGGCGATCGCGCGCATGATCCGGTCCCGCGCGCGGGTGGCGTCGCCGGTCTTGGTCGCGGACAGGTCCGACAGGTCCACCGGCGGGCCGAAGTGCACGCGGAAGGTCGGGCGGTTCTTCACCGCGCGGAACCAGGACATCATCAGCGGCTTGAAGTCCGACCAGCCGGAGACCACCAGCGTGCCCCAGATGACCGCCTCGTGCGCGCCCCACTGGCTCACCGGCAGCACCGGCGCGCCCGAGGCGAGCGCGATCCGGGCCGCGCCGGTCTTGCCGCGCTCCGGCCACAGGCCTGGATCGCGGGAGACCCGGCCCTCCGGGTAGATGAGCAGCGTGTGGCCCTCGCCGAGGGCGTTGACCGCGCTGTCCATGGCCTGGGTGACCGTGGCCTTGCCGCGGTCCACCCGGACATGTCCGCAGCGCCGCCACACCCAGCCGGCGATCGGCGCGTCGAAGATGCCGCCGGTGGACATCAGCGAGGGCGCGATCCCGGCCTTGTGACAAGCCGCGACCAGCACGAAGCCGTCGAAGACGCCGATGTGGTTGGTGGCCAGCAGCACCGGTTGTCCCCGCAGGTCAGCCGGGATCTCCCCGGTGACCACGAGTTTTCCGGTGAGGGCGACGAAGGCGCGGTCCGCGGCCATCAGGGCCCGCCAGAGCCTGGATGACCGACGGGCTGGAGCCGACCGGCGTGTCGGCTCGTCTGGAACCGAATGCAGAGCAACCATGACAGGTGCAGCATCGCACGCCGCCCGACCCTGACACCCCACGACTTCCGAATTCGTCACACCTGCGACTCCTGTGACAGGAGTGACGGCTGTGACGCAGGGGGCGATCCGACTACCGTGTGGAGCATGGCGAACCGAACAGCGGCCTCAAAAAAGGGAGGCGGCGGCTCCTCCCGTGCCCGCGCGAGTTCGTCTAGGTCACGCGGAAAGTCCACGGCCAAGGCGCCCGCTCGGCGTCCCGCGGCCAAGGGCAGGGCCAAGGCCAAGCCGAAGCCCAGCGGCGGCGGCGCGATCACGCGCGGTGTCCGCGGCGGATGGGGCCTGCTGGCCAAGGGGGTCGGCGGCATGGCCCGCGCGGTCGGCCGCACCAAGGAGCTCGACCCCGGCCACCGCCGCGACGGTCTCGCCCTGGTCTTCATCGCCCTGGCCGTGATCGTGGCCGCCGGCGCCTACTGGCACGCCGGTGGACCGGTCGGCCGGTGGGTGGAGATCGGCGTGCGCACCCTGGTCGGCGCCGGAGTGGTGGTGCTGCCGCTGGTGCTGGCCGCGGTCGCGGTGGTGCTGATGCGCTCGGACCCGCAGCCGGAACGCCGCCCCGGCCTGGTGGTCGGCGCGCTGCTGGTCACGCTGCCCGCGCTCGGCCTGCTGCACATCTTCTCCGGCCGCCCGGAGACCCTGGAACAACGCTGGTGGGCCGGTGGCGAACTCGGCTTCCTCGCCGGGAACCCGCTCGCCCAGGGCCTGAGCGCCTGGGTCGCGGTGCCGCTGCTGATGCTCATCGCCGTCTACGGCGTGCTGGTGCTCGACGGCACCCCGGTGCGCGAGGTGCCCAACCGGCTGCGCGAGCTCACCGGCCTGCGCGAGGACGAGGACACCGAGCCCGAGGACGAGCAGGACCTGAACGCCGACCCGGCCGCGGTCCGGCTGCGCCGCCCGTCCCGCCGCCGCCAGGCCGCGATGAGCGAGGACGCCGAGGCCCCGGACTCCGGCCTCGACCTGGTCGCGCCCACGCCCGCCAAACCGGCCCGCCCGGTCAAGGTCGCCGCCGAGCCGCCGCCCCCGGCGAAACCGCAGCAGACCCGCCTGGACCTGGTCCGCGAGGTCGACGGCGACTACCAGCTGCCGCCGATCACCCTGCTCAAGGACGGCGACCCGCCCAAGGCGCGCAGCAAGGCCAACGACTCGATGATCGAGGCCATCACCGGCGTGCTGGAGCAGTTCTCCATCGATGCCCAGGTCGCCGGGTTCACCAGGGGACCGACGGTCACCCGGTACGAGGTCGAGCTCGGGCCGGGCGTGAAGGTCGAGAAGATCACCGCGCTGACCAAGACCATCGCCTACGCGGTGGCCACTGACAACGTGCGGCTGCTCGCGCCGATCCCCGGCAAGTCCGCGGTCGGCATCGAGGTGCCCAACAGCGACCGCGAGATGGTCCGGCTGGGCGATGTGCTCAAGTCCGCCACCGCGGTCGGCGACCAGCACCCGCTGGTGATCGGCCTCGGCAAGGACATCGAGGGCCACATGGTCACCGCGAACCTGGCCAAGATGCCGCACCTGCTGGTCGCGGGCTCCACCGGCTCCGGTAAGTCCAGCTTCGTCAACTCGATGCTGGTCTCGCTGCTCGCGCGGGCCACCCCGGAGGAGGTCAGGATGATCCTGATCGACCCGAAGATGGTGGAGCTGACCCCGTACGAGGGCATCCCGCACCTGATCACGCCCATCATCACCCAGCCGAAGAAGGCCGCCGCCGCGCTGGCCTGGCTGGTCGAGGAGATGGAGCAGCGTTACCAGGACATGCAGGTCAACCGGGTCCGGCACATCGACGACTTCAACGACAAGGTGCGCTCCGGGGAGATCACCGCGCCGCTGGGCAGCGAACGCGTGTACCGGCCCTACCCCTACATCCTGGCCATCGTGGACGAGCTGGCCGACCTGATGATGACCGCGCCGCGTGACGTGGAGGACGCGATCGTGCGGATCACCCAGAAGGCCCGCGCGGCAGGCATCCACCTGGTGCTGGCCACCCAGCGGCCCTCGGTGGACGTGGTCACCGGCCTGATCAAGACCAACGTGCCGTCCCGGCTGGCCTTCGCCACCTCCTCGCTGACCGACTCCAGGGTCATCCTGGACCAGCCGGGCGCGGAGAAGCTGATCGGCATGGGCGACGGGCTGTACCTGCCGATGGGCGCCTCCAGGCCGGTGCGCGTGCAGGGCGCCTACGTCGGTGACGGCGAGATCAACGCGATCGTCAACTTCACCAAGGAACAGGCCCAGCCCGACTACGCCGACAACGTCACCTCGGCCAAGCCCGGCGAGGCCAAGGAGATCGACCCGGACATCGGCGACGACCTGGAACTGCTGGTGCAGGCCACCGAGCTGATCGTGACCAGCCAGTTCGGCTCGACCTCGATGCTGCAGCGCAAGCTCCGGGTCGGCTTCGCCAAGGCAGGGCGGCTGATGGACCTGCTGGAGACCCGCGGCGTGGTCGGCCCGTCCGAGGGCTCCAAGGCCCGGGAGGTGCTGATCAAGCCGGACGAGCTGGACTCGGTGCTGTACCTGCTCCGCGGCGGTGGCGGTCCCGCGCCGGAAGAGGACTGACAAACGCGACGGACCCGGGCCGCGCAGGGAATGCGGCCCGGGTCCGTCGTCGTCAGCGGGGCGGTGGCTCAGGTGCCCCAGCGGCGGACGGCCGCGTAGTACAGGTCGGCGATGCGGTTGCACGCCCAGTTGCCCTTGCAGATGCCGTACAGGTCGGCCTTGAACTTGTTGTCGATGCGGGCCTTGGCGGTGGCGTTCCAGCGGCCCTGCTTCTTGTAGTTGCGGTAGCCGAAGTCGTGGCGGTGGCAGCCGGGAGCGAAGTTGAAGCCCACCGGCTTGTCCGGGGACCAGGAGCAGGCGTCGGAGGACCAGTCGAGCTGGCCGTTGTACGGGCGCTGCCCGCGAATGCTGGAGAACTGGCTCAGCGACTTGCTGAACAGGTAGTCGTCGGTGACCGCCCGGATGTCGACGGCCTGGGCCACGCCGGAACCGGCGAGCAGCCCGAACACGGCGGCGAGGGTGACCAGCGTGCTGGTGAGGACTTTGCGCAACCCGGCAGGGGAATTGCTCACGGTGTACCCCAGTTCTGTGGTGTGAACTACACGTGAGGTTCCTACCGGGCGGTAGCGGCCGCTGGCTGCACTCCGTTCGAAGATTGAGTGAAGACTTGACGGCCCTGTGAGCTGGCTCACTCCATGATCATCGGCGGGCGGTCACAGCTCCAGCAGCATCCGGGTGTTGCCGAGGGTGTTCGGCTTGACGTAGGGCAGGTCCAGGAACTCGGCCACCCCCGCGTCCGGCGAACGCCGGATCTCCTCGTAGATCTCCGGGGTCACCGGCGTGCCCTGGATCTCGACGAAACCGTGCCGCTGGAAGAAGTGCGACTCGAAGGTCAGCACGAAGATCCGCAACAGCCCAAGCTGGTTGGCCACGTCCACCAGCTGGCGCACGATCGCCCCGCCGACGCCCTTGCCGCGCACGCTCGGGTCCACCGCCACCGTGCGGATCTCGGCCAGGTCCTCCCACAGCACGTGCAGGGCGCCACAGCCGACCAGCACCCCGTCCAGCTCCGCGACCCAGAACTCCTGCACCGTCTCGTACAGGTTCACCAGGTCCTTCTCCAGCAGGATGTCCTTGCTCGCGTACAGGTCCACGAGGGCCTTCACGGCCCGCACGTCCCGCGTCCGCGCGCGGCGCACGGTGATCGCGTCACTCACGACAGATGAACGTAATCGTTCCGGCATGAAAAGGCTCCGTCGCGTTCCCCTGAAGTCTTCTTCCTCTCATTACTAGTGCCGCCGACTGGGGCCGGGCCTGCCTGTTGCCAGTGAGCTCGAGGGTGGATCGGACCCTGTCGGGTGCGGGCAAGCAGGTGAACTGACTCACTTTGAGGGCGTATCGTGCGGTTAAATCACAGCAGAAGGCATCTGGGTTCTGGATTGGGGTGGGCAGGTGCTACGGAGCTTCCGGTTGATCAACCATCGCTCGTTCCGGGACGAGCACGAGTTGTCGCTGCTGCCCGCGTACGAGCCCACGGCCGAGGTCGTGCCGGTGGCGGCGGTCTACGGGGCGAACGCCTCCGGCAAGTCGAACCTGCTGAGCGGCCTGCGGTTCATGGCCGCGGCCGTCACGCGTTCGTTCGGGGACTGGCCCGCAGCCGGAGGGGTGCCGCGACGGCCGTTCCGGCTTGATCCCGCCGCGCGGGCGAAGCCCTCCGGGTTCGTGGTGGAGCTGATCTCCGGCGGGGTGCCCTACACCTACGGATTCACCGTGGACGACGTACGGGTCCGTGAGGAGTGGCTGTACAGCTACCCGGAAGGCCGGAAGCGGAAGTTGTTCGAGCGGAACGGGGACACCGTCCGCTTCGGCAGCACCGTGCCGGAACTGCGCGGCAAGCTGGCGGTGCTGGAGGAGCTGACCAGACCCAACGCGCTCTTCCTGAGCCTCGCGGCGCAGTCCAACATCACTCCGTTGCTGCCGGTGCACCGCTGGTTCGCCCAGCACCTGACGTTCCGGCTCACCGAGGCCCCGGCCGGCACGGCTGCCCAGGTGAAGCGTTTCCTGCGGACACACCCCCAGCGCAGGGACCAGCTGGTGGACCTGCTGCGTGCCGCCGACCTCGGTATCTCGGGCATCGCCGAGGATCCGCTCGACGAGCAGGCCGAACACGCGGCGTGGGATGCGGCAGCCGAAACTGAAGTGGCGCTGGCTGCGTTTGTGAAGGCGAGGTCAGCTCGTCCGGCGGGCGACGACGCCGCGTATCGCAACCTCGCCATCGCGCTGGCCGATGCTCAGCATCGCCAAGCGGAACTCTGGGAACTCCGGGAACTCCACCATCGGACACGGAACCGCCTCCAGCTGACCCACGGCGAACTCGGCGAGGTGTTCGACCTCGAAGAGGAGTCCGCGGGGACCCGTTCCTGGCTGGCGCTCCTGCCCACCGTGCTCGTGGCGCTGGCCGAGGGCACCACGCTGGTGGTCGACGAGATCGACACCAGCCTGCATCCCCGGCTTACCGCACGACTGGTCTCGCTGTTCCAAGACCTCAGGACCAACCCCCGCCAGGCGCAGCTGATCTTCACTACGCACGACACCAGCCTGCTCGGCACCATGCTCGGCGAGGAGGTCCTGCGCAGGGACCAGGTCTGGTTCGTGCAGAAGGATTCCGAGGGCGCAAGCACCCTGTACCCGCTGACCGACTTCCACCCGCGCAAGGACGAGAACACCGAACGGCGCTATCTGGGCGGCAGTTACGGCGCGGTGCCGGTGCTGTCCGAACAGGACTTCATCGATGCCGTTCTCCCCGCGAGTCAGTGATCGATGCGGAGGGAGAACGCCAGATCCCGACGGCCGCCGAGCCGTCAGCCCGTCAGCCGGGTGCTCGTGCTCTGTGGCGGCTGCAGCACGGAGAAGAGCTACTTCGACGGCCTCCGCCGGTCCCGGCGCAACCCAGCGGTCACGGTGAAGGTCGTCGGCAAGGGAGTCTCGCCCACCCAGCTGGTCGGCCACGCGGTCAAGTTGCGCGACCAGGCTCCGGGCGCCTTCGACGAGGTCTGGTGCGTGGTCGACGTCGACGACTTCGACATCGACCCGGCGGTCACGGCGGCGGCCTCGGCGGAGGTCAGGATCGCGGTGTCCAACCCCTGCTTCGAGTACTGGCTGCTGCTGCACTTCACCGACCACACCGCGGCGCTGGCCAACTACCAGCAGGTGCTCAAGTGCCTCCGCAAGCACGTGCCCGACTACGACAAGACCGCCCTGGACTTCACGCGGTACGACCGCGGAGTCGAGGACGCGGTACGGCGGGCGTCGGCCGCCGACCCGACCATCGCTGATCACCGGCGCAACCCGTCCAGCGGGGTCTGGCCGCTTGTCCGGAGCATGATTCCGACCTAGTCGGGTGCCAGGGCCCTGCCGTGGACTTGATCATGTCGCCCGGCGGTTACCCTGATCGACGTGTCTTCACCGTCCACCTCCCGCCGGGTCGCGCTGCTCACCCTCGGCTGCGCGCGCAACGAAGTCGACTCCGAAGAGCTGGCAGGCCGCCTGACCTCCGGCGGCTGGGACCTGGTCGACACCGGCGCCGAGGCCGACGGCGGGGCTGAGAACGCCGACGTGATCGTGGTCAACACCTGCGGTTTCGTCGAGGGCGCCAAGAAGGACTCCATCGACATGCTGCTGGCGGCCTCCGACACCGGGGCCAAGGTGGTCGCGGTGGGCTGCTTCGCCGAGCGCTATGGCAAGGAGCTGGCCGACCAGCTGCCCGAGGCCAGCGCGGTGCTGGGCTTCGACCACTACCCCGACCTGGCCGAGCGGCTGGACGACGTGGTGGCCGGGCGCAGCATCGAGTCGCACGTGCCGGTCGACCGGCGCACGCTGCTGCCGATCACCCCGGTGCAGCGCCCGCAGGCCGCGGACCAGGTCTCCGTGCCCGGCCACGGCTGGCTGCCGACCAACGTGCAGCGGCGCCGCCTGGACAACGCGCCGGTGGCCGCGCTGAAGATCGCCTCCGGCTGCGACCGGCGCTGCACCTTCTGCGCCATCCCCTCCTTCCGCGGCGCCTTCGTCTCCCGCACCGCCGAGGAGATCCTGGGCGAGGCCGCCTGGCTGGCCCAGCAGGGCGTCCGCGAGGTCTTCCTGGTCAGCGAGAACTCGACTTCCTACGGCAAGGACCTCGGCGACCTGCGCGCGCTGGAGTCGCTGCTGCCGAGGCTGGCCGCGGTGCCCGGCATCGACCGGGTGCGGGTGTCCTACCTGCAGCCGGCCGAGACCCGGCCCGGCCTGGTCAAGGCGATCGCCACCACGCCGGGCGTGGCCGACTACTTCGACCTGTCCTTCCAGCACTCCAGCGAGTCGGTGCTGCGCCGGATGCGGCGCTTCGGCAACACCGACTCCTTCCTGGACCTGGTGAAGCAGATCCGCGCGCTGTCCCCGGCGGCGGGCATCCGGACCAACGTCATCGTCGGCTTCCCCGGCGAGACCGAGCAGGACCTGGCCGAGCTGGAGCGCTTCCTCACCGAGGCCCAGCTGGACGCGGTCGGCGTGTTCGGCTACTCCGACGAGGACGGCACCGAGGCGGAGAACCTGCCGGACAAGGTCGACCCGGACGTGGTCGGCGAGCGGGTGCACCGGGTCTCCCAGCTGGTCGACGAGCTGATCGCGCAGCGGGCCGAGGACCGGGTGGGCGATGAGGTCGTGGTGCTCATCGAGCACGAGGAGACCGAGGAGATGCACTGCTCCGGCCGGGCCGCGCACCAGGCCCCCGAGGTCGACGGCGAGTGCGTGGTGCACGAACCCGACGGGCTGAAGATCGGCGACCTGGTGCGCTGCCGGGTCATCGCGGCCGAGGGGGTGGACCTGGTGGTGGAGCAGATCGAGGTCCTGCCGCGGAGCGGGACGTGAGCTCTGCCGGTCAGGGAGCTGACCGAGGGGACCACCTGGCGGACCGGGCGCTGCCCGCCGTCCCGATCCTCAACATCGCCAACCTGCTGACCATCTCCCGGCTGGTGCTGGTCCCGGTGTTCATCGTCGCCCTCTTCGCCGGGGGCGGGCACGAGCCGGGCTGGCGCTGGGTGGCCTGGGGGATCTTCGCGCTGGCCGCGATCACCGACCGCATCGACGGGGTGCTGGCCCGCAAGCACGGCCTGGTCACCGACTTCGGCAAGATCGCCGACCCGATCGCAGACAAGGCGCTCACGGGGTCCGCGCTGATCGGGCTGAGCGTGCTCGGCGACCTGCCGTGGTGGGTCACCATTGTCATCCTGGCCCGCGAGCTGGGCATCACGCTGATGCGGTTCTGGGTGATCCGGTTCGCGGTCATCCCGGCCAGCCGCGGCGGCAAGGCCAAGACGCTGGCCCAGGTGGTCGCGATCGGGCTGTACGTGCTGCCGCTGCCGCCGGTGTTCGGACCGCTGCTGTGGATCATGATGGGCCTGGCGCTGGTGCTGACCGTGGGCACCGCGGTCGACTACGTGGTCCAGGCGGTGCGGCTGCGGGCCGGTCGGTGACCGCGGCCGAGGCGCTGGCGCGCACGCTCGTCAGCGCGTTGCGGGCGCGCGGGCAGACGGTGGCCACCGCCGAGTCGCTGACCGCGGGCTTGGTCAGCGCGACCCTCGCCACCGTGCCGGGGGCCAGCGCGGTGCTGCGCGGCGGGCTGGTGGTCTACGCCACCGACCTCAAGCACACCCTGGCCGGAGTCGACGCCGGGCTGCTGGCCGCGCACGGCGCGGTGCATCCCGAGGTGGCCGGTCAGCTGGCCGTCGGCGCCAGGGACCGGTGTGCGGCGACCTGGGGGCTCGGGCTGACCGGGGTGGCCGGGCCGGACCCGCAGGACGGGGTCGGGCCGGGCACCGTGCACCTCGGCTTGGCCGGTCCGGACGGTGTGACGCTGCGCACGATCACCCTGCCCGGCGAGCGTGCCGAGGTGCGGGCGGGCGCGGTCGAGGCCGCCCTGGAGTTGCTCCAGGATGCGCTCGGCGGCCCGGTCGGGGAATGATCGATGGTGAAACCGGCGTTCGCTCTTGGCGAAGTATCCCTGTGATCGCCACTGAGGAGCGTCGCGCTCGGTACCGTGGTCTCCACGGGCCTGGCCGAAAGGAGGCACGCGATGACCGTGCTGCTGCGTGAGGCGATCGGCGAGCGGTTGCGCCGTACCCGCACCGCCCAACGTCGGACGCTTCGCGAGGTGTCCCGGCTCGCGCGTGTGAGCCTCGGCTACCTCTCCGAAGTGGAACGTGGGCGCAAGGAAGCGTCCAGCGAGCTGCTGGCGTCGATCTGTGACGCACTCGACTTACCCCTGTCCGACCTACTGGGCGAGGTCGCCGCGGATGTCCGCCTCGGCGAGTTCACCGTGCCGGACACGGTGCCCGACGCCGTGGCCGCCGCGGAGCGCGCGCCCAGCCGGGCCGGCGCCGGGGAATCCGGCTTCAGCGGTGGTCGCCTGGTGACCTCCGCGCTGGGCGAGGAGCTGACCGAGCTGCGGCTCCAGCCGCTGCTGCGGCACCAGCTCAACGCCCCGATCAGCGGGCCGCACGTCTCCGCTGGGGTCGTGGTCGCGGCCTGAACCGCGTACGCCGAGTCATCCGCCAGGCTGAGATCCGTCTCAGCCTGGCGGTGTCATTTGCGTTGAGTCGGGCCGGTGCGCATTCGAACGAGGGTATAAAAGGCGTACGCCCCTGATACCGGGCCTGCTCAGGTGGACCCTTGACTTGATCAGGGAGGACCCTGACTTCCACGGGGGTCAGTGGAACGGCGTGGCGGTACCTGACACGATGGAACCCAGCACTGGGTTGAGCGCCGGTCACCTCCTGTGTGTGGGGGACGGGTCGCACAGAGAAGGCAGGCGGAGGAGATGGCCAACGCGTTCGTGAAGTTCTGGAAGTACCTCATGGCGGCGTTCTCGTCGAAGATCGACGAACACGCCGACCCGAAGGTACAGATTCAGCAGGCCATCGAGGAAGCGCAGCGTCAGCACCAGGCCCTGTCCCAGCAGGCTGCGGCGGTGATCGGCAACCAGCGTCAGCTGGAGATGAAGCTGAACCGCCAGCTGGGCGAGGTCGAGAAGTTGCAAGCTTCCGCGCGGCAGGCACTGGTCCTCGCCGACCAGGCCCGCGCCGCCGGTGACCTGAAGAAGGCACAGGAGTACGAGGACACCGCACAGGCGTTCGCCACCCAGCTGGTCACCGCCGAGCAGTCGGTGGAGGACCTCAAGGGCATGCACGACCAGGCGATCGGCGCCGCGGGCCAGGCCAAGCAGGCCGTGGAGCGCAACGCCATGGTGCTCCAGCAGAAGATCGCCGAGCGGACCAAGCTGCTCAGCCAGCTGGAGCAGGCGAAGATGCAGGAGCAGGTGTCCAGCTCGCTGCGGCAGATGACCGAGCTGGCCGCGCCGAGCAACACGCCGTCGCTGGAAGAGGTGCGCGAGAAGATCGAGCGCCGCTACGCGACCGCGCTGGGTTCGGCCGAGCTGGCGCAGAACTCCATCCAGGGCCGGATGCTGGAGGTGCAGCAGTCCACTGTGGACATGGCTGGCGCCTCCCGGCTGGAGCAGCTGCGGGCATCCATGCGGGGCGGTCCGGTCGCGGGTGAGGTCACCTCGGGGCAGCAGGCGGCAGCGCCGGCTCCTGCTCCGCAGCAGCAGACCGCCCCGTACCAGAACCCGCAGGGTCAGGCCTGAGGTAGCCGGTGACGTCGCCACGGGACGAGCTGCGCCGCCACGTAGGCGCACTGGTCAACCAGCAGCTGAGCGGGCCGATGGACAAGGTCCGGCGCAAGGTGGCCGCGTGGCAGGATCCGCGCGCGAAGTTGCTGCGGCGGCGCCGGCGGGCCTCGCGCTCGCTGGCCTTCCGCTCCACGCTGGCGGCGCTCACCGGCGGGGTGGCCTTCTTCATCGGCGGCAACCCTGCCGTGCTGGAGTGGTCGGAGATCGGCTTCGGCTCGGTGGCGGTGCTCTCCGCCGCGGGCGCGGTGAGCGCTGGGGTGAAGTCGATCCGGCTGCACCGCACGCCACTGCCCGCGGCGGCCGCGCCACCACCGCCGCCGTTGCCGCCTTCGGGCTCGATGGCGCGCGAACCCATGCAGCGGCTGGCCACGGCCGAGTCGAACCTCGACGAGCTGCTGCGCCAGTTGTCCGCTCCGCACAACGGCCTCGCGCCGCTGTCGCTGGAGACGGTCGAGTACTCCAGGGCCACCGCCGCGGAGGCCGCCTCGGCGGTGCGTGCGGTGGCCCAGCAACTCCGGGCGGTCGAGCTGGCGCGGGACTCCGCGCCCGCGTTGGAGCGCGGTCATCTCGCCGATGAGGTCCGCCGCCTGCGCAACGAGTTGGACGAGGGTGTCGACGGCTACTGCGGCCTGGTGGCCACCGCGGGACGGGCGGTTGCCGCGAGCAGCACGGCCGCGCCGCGACAGGCGCTGGAAGATGCCACCGACCACCTCGCCGGACTGGCCGCCGCGTTACGCGAACTGGCGGGCGGCCGGTCCTGAACCGGCGGCACGGCTCCCCGTGGACCTCACGGGGAGTAGTTTTGTTCCGCTGAAAAGCGGCACAGCTGGGAAATGTTTCGTGCAAACGTGTGATATCGGCGCGTCTGTTCGACCATTCCTTCTACGTCGCGTGGCAGTATCCCTCGCACGAACGGGAGCGCTGGGAGGGGATCGTGGCGCTGTGGACCCTGCACGGCGATGGCCGTCGGGTACAGGACGGTGCCATGGTGGCGCCGGAGGAGCGGCTCAACTGGTTCCTGACCATCGGCTTTGGCGTGCAACACGTCATGGTGATGTTCGGCGCGACCATGTTGGTGCCGCTGTTCACCGGTTTTCCGCCAACGACGACGCTGTTCTTTTCCGGGTTCGGCACACTGCTGTTCCTGCTGATCACCCGTAATCGAGTGCCCAGTTACCTGGGTTCCTCGTTCGCGTTCGTGGCCCCGTTGACGGCGGCGCTGATGCAGAACGTGCCGATGGCCGCGCGCGTGGGCGGCGTGCTGGTCGCCGGCATCCTGATGGTGGTCATCGGCATCGCGGTGAAGGCGCTGGGCGCGCGACTGCTGGAGTCGCTGATGCCGCCGGTGGTCACCGGCGCGGTGGTGATCGTGATCGGGCTGAACCTGTCCCGGCACGCGACCACCCCGTTCCAGAGCCAGCCGAGCCTGGCCGTGGTCACCTTCCTGACCATCCTGTTCGTCGGCGTGGTGCTGCGTGGCATGCCCTCCCGCGCCGCGGTGCTGGTGGGCCTGCTGGTCGGCTGGGTGCTGGCCGCCTACAACGGCGAGCTGCACCCGGTCCGGCTGGAGCGGGTGGCGATGGAGCCCTGGTTCGGACTGCCCGACTTCCACACCCCGGAGTTCCGGCCCGAGGTGGTCATCGCGGTGCTGCCCGCGGTGGTGGTGCTGGTCGCGGAGAACGTCGGCCACCTCAAGGCGGTGGCCGCGGTGACCGGCCGGGACCTGGACGGCTCCGCGGGCGACGTGCTCATCGGCAACGGCCTGGCCACCGCGCTGGCCGGGATCGGCGGCGGCTCGGCGACCACGACCTACGCCGAGAACATCGGCGTGATGACCGCGACCCGGATGTACTCCACGGCGGCGCACGTGGTGGCCGCGCTGGTGGCCATCGTGCTGTCGTTCTCGCCAAAGCTGGGCGCGATGATCAACACCGTGCCCGCGGGCGTGGTCGGCGGCGCCAGCCTGGTGCTCTACGGCCTGATCGGCCTGGTCGGCGTCCGGATCTGGCTGGACGCCAAGATCGACCTGACCGACCCGGTGAACCTGATGGTCGGCGGCGCCGCGCTGGTCGCCGGGATCGGCGAGCTGCAGCTCAAGCTCGGCGACGTGGAACTGGGCGGGATCGCCTGGGGCACCATCGTGATCGTGGTGCTGCACCCGCTGCTGCGCTGGCTGCGCGGGCTCACCCACCGCAACGAGCAGCCGGCGACGAAGCGGCCGGGGAGCAGGGAGACCAGGCAGCCCGGCGCCAAGGACAAGGGCGGCCAGGACACCGCCGAGGGCACGAGCGCCGGTTAGTCAGGAGCGCAGGTAGGCACAAGCGCCGGTTAGTCAGGAGCGCAGGTAGACACAAGCGCCGGTCAGGCCGGGGCGCCGGGTGTGAACAGCGGCGTTGGTCAGGGCCGCGGTCAGCGTCCGCGCAGAACCAGTTCGGCCGGATCCAGGGTGAGCGGGAACGGGCGCGAGATCGTCGTCTCGGTGCCCGCCGGCGCGGTCAGGGTGTGCGTGTACTGGCCGCGGCGCAGTTCCGAGGTGATCAGGTGCGGGGTGCGCTCCAGCTCCAGCCGCCAGTAGACCGGGATGCTGGCCTCGGCGTAGAGCTGCGGTTTGATGATCCGGTCCTGCGGGTGCGTGGACGGGCTGACGATCTCGACCACGGCGCGGACCTCGGTCGCGGGATAGCGGGCCGGGTCGGTGTCGGCGTAGTCGCCGTTGACCACCACGATGTCCGGCACGGCCAGCCGCCCGCCGGGGATGACCACGTTGACCGCTTCGAGGATCTCCACGTCCGCGCCCGCCTGCCTGGCGGCCCGCTCCAACAGGTTCGCCAAGGCGCGGGAGGCGCGCTGGTGGCGGGTGCCCGGGGCTGGGCTCACCGTGAGGACTCCAGGGGTGAGCAGCTCGTAGCGAGTGTGGTTGCCGCTGTCGGGCAGGGCCTCGATGTCCTCGATGGTCCACGGACCGACATGCCGGACGAAGGCGACACTCACGGGCTCCCTCCCTCCAGCTCGGGGTCGACTGCCTCCAGTGTGGCATCAGGCTGGCAGCGGGGACAGTGGTACGTGACCCTGGGCATCCCGTAACTCTCCTGCTCACCGACCCGCACCGGCCCACCGCAGCGCAGGCAGCCGGCCCGCCCCCGCTCGAACACCCAGTGGCCGGCCGCGCCGAGCCTGCCGGTGGTGGACTGCTCGGGACGCAGCCGGTTGCGGAAGAGCAGGCGGCGGCACAGCCGGACCGCGGCCCGCGCGTCGACCGCGCCCACCGGTGACCACGGGGAGACGCCGAGCAGGAAGCAGACCTCGGCCTTGTACAGGTTGCCGACCCCGGCCAGCACCCGCTGGTCCAGCAGCGCCGTGCCCAGCTCGCGGGCCGGGTCGGCGGTCAGGCGGCGCACTGCCTCGTCCTCCATCGCCTGGTCCCAGTCCGGGGACAGCAGGTCCGGGCCCAGGTGGCCGATGAGGGTGTGCTCCTCGGCGGTGGGCACCAGGGCCAGGTCGTGCAGGCGGAAGCCGACGGCGACCCGATCCTGGGTGGTCAGCAGCGCGCGGACCTGGTGCGCGGGGCCGCGCCAGCGCTCGCCGGGGCGGTAGAGGTGCCAGCTGCCGTCCATCCGGAAGTGGGTGTGCAGCGTGGTCTTGTCATCGAAGCGGAACAGCAGGTGCTTGCCTGCCGAACGCACCGAGAGCACCGTGCGGCCGCCCAGGTCGGCCGCGGCGAAGTCCGGGTGCCGCAGCTCGCCGCGAGTGAGCACCTGACCGCGCAGGGCCTCGTCGAGGCGCTGGGCGGCCAGGAAGACCGTGTCGCCCTCGGGCACCTACGGTCCCTGCAACGCCAGCCGCAGGCCGAGGCCGAGCAGGATGGTCGCGGTCAGCCGGTCCAGCCAGGTGCGCACCCGGCGTTTGGTCAGCCAGCGGCGGGCGCTGCCGGCGACGCCGACCAGCACGAACTGCCAGAGGAAACCCAGGCCGACGTGGATGAGCACGAGCAGCGCGGCCCAGCCGGTGTTCGGCCCGGTCGCGGGCAGGAACTGGGGCAGCAGGCTCAGGTAGAACACGCCGACCTTGGGGTTGAGCAGGTTGGTCAGCAGACCGGAGCGCAGCGCCCGCCAGCCACCCGCCACGGGTGCCGGGGGCGGTTCGACCTCGGTGTCCTGGCCCAGGTGGCGGTCCCGCCAGGAGCGCCACAGCGCGGACCCGCCGAGCCACACCAGGTAGACCGCGCCCGCCAGGCGCAGCAGGTTGTAGCCGAGCTCCGAGGCGCGCAGCAGCGCGGTGATGCCCGCGATGCTCGCCGCGCCCCAGACCAGGCAGCCCAGGGTGATGCCCAGGCCGGTGGCCAGGCCGGTGCGGCGGCCGCCGACGAGCACCGAGCGCAGGATCAGCATGGTGTCCAGGCCGGGGGTGACCACCAGGACCAGCGCGGCCACGCAGTAGGCCAGGAGGATCTCGCCGCTCATTCGGCGTCCTGCTCCACCAGCTCACGACCGGCGGCTAGCTCCTCGCCCTCGGCGATCTCGGCGTCCAGTTCGCGACGGGCGCGGGCGTTCGCGCTGCGCGCCGAGCGCAGCACCCTGGCCAGCAGGAGGTTGAAGGCGAGCGCGACCTCGCGGGCGCCGGGGGTGCCCCACTGGTGGATCGGCATGCACGCGCCCTGCGCCTGCTGCACGGCCAGCCGGTCCGGCAGGGACACCGGCATGACCAGCGGGCCGAAGATCTCGCGCAGCTCCTCGATGCGGAACTGGTGCTCGTGCGAGCGAGGCCGCACCCGGTTGACCACCACGCCCAGCGGCTGCAGTTCGGGGTTGTTCTCCTCGCGCTCGTTCTGCACCGCCTCGAAGGCGCGCTGCACCCCGGAGACGGCGAAGATGGTCGGCTCGGTGACCAGCATCGCGCGGTCGGCGGCCACCAGCGCGGATCGGGTCAGCTGACCAAGCGAGGGCGGGCAGTCCAGCAGCACCAGCTGGTAGGGCAGCTCGTCCTCGGCCATCAGCTCCTGCACCCGGTCCAGCACCGCGCCCAGCCGGTTCAGCTGGGCCAGGGTCGGGTTGGGCTGGTTGATCAGCTCCGCTTCCTCGGCGCCGACCAGGACGTCGACCTCCTCGCCCCAGGCGCTGGGGGCGATCGCGGACCGCACGGCCGACTTGGTGGGATTCTTCAGGACGTCGACGAGGGAGGACTCGGTCTCCTCCGGCTCCAGCGCCGAGGTGGCGTTGCACTGGGGATCAAGATCGATCACCAGGGTGCGCACCCCGCGCCGCATCGCTGCTGAGGCGAGCCCCAGCACCACCGTCGTCTTGCCGACCCCACCCTTGAGGCTCAACACCGCGACCGTATGCACGGGTGCAGCCTACGGGTTTGTCGAATCAAGGTCTTGTAGCCCGTTTCGGGACTCCTGTGCCAGGCCGATTAGGGTGCGGCTATGCGATCCGACGCCGTGCACCGTGTGCTGGAGGCCGAGCTGGCCGCGGTCCGGGACCGAGGGGTCAGCGCGCCCCGTGTGCTGGATGTCGGCGGTGGCAGCGGAGTGTGGGCGGTGCCGCTGGCCGCGGCCGGGTGCCTGGTCACGGTGGTCGAGCCCAGCCCCAACGCGCTGGCCACCCTGCAGCGCCGCGCGCAGGAGGCCGGGGTGGCCGACCGGGTGGCCTCGGTGCAGGGCGATGTGGACTTCCTCGGCGACGTGGTCGAGCCCGGCGGGGCGGACCTGGTGCTCGGGCACGGACTGCTGGAGCACGTGGACGACGTGACCGCGGCGATGGCCGCGCTGGCCGCGGCGGCGGTGCCGGGCGGGGTGGTCTCGGTGCTGGTGGCCAACCGGTACGCGGCGCTGGTCGGGCGGGCGCTGGCCGGGCGGCTGACCGAGGCACGGCGGCTGCTGGACGACCCGGACGGCCGGGTCGGGCCCGCGGACCAGCTGCAGCGCCGCTTCGACGCGGACAGCCTCGGCGAGCTGCTCGCCGGGGCCGGCCTCGCGGTCGAGGTGCTGCAGGGCGACGGCGTGCTCGCCGACCTGGTGCCGGGGGCGGTGCTGGACGCGACGCCGGGTGCGGCGGAGGCGCTGGCCGAGCTGGAGCTGGCGGCCGCGGGACGTCCGCCGCTGCGGGACCTGGCGACCCGGCTGCACGCGGTCGGGCGGCGTTGAGTTCGGTCGGACGGCGCTGAGCGCGGTGCGCGCGGAAAACACGGTTGCCTAGAGAACCGTGTTTCGCGGAGGCCGGTGGTGCTTCGTGATCACGGCTGTTGCGATCGTCCGAGTCGCGATCACCGGGGCGGCGATCGTCGGCGTCACGATCGTTCGGGTCGCGTTCGCTGGTGTCGCGGTCGCCGGGGTCACGATCGTTGACGTCACGATCGTCAGGGCGGCGATCGTGGGTGCTGCGATCACCGACGCCGCGATCACCGGGGCGGCGATCGTTGGCGCTGTGATCGTTGGCGTCGTGATCGCGGATGTCGGCGGCGCCGGACGCGGGCGCAAGCATCGTGAACCGGTTCACGATCTTCTTCGCGAATCGCACCCGGTTCAGTAGGGCGTGTGCACCGCGGGCGGGGTCACGTGCACGCCCGCCCGGTACTTCGGCACCCGCACCCTGACCTTGGTGCCCGCGCCGACCGCGGTCTCCACCACCAGCCCGTAGTCGTCGCCGTAGACCTGCCGGAGCCGCTCGTCCACGTTGGCCATGCCGATGCCCTCCGACGGCGCACCCTCACCGGCCAGGATGCCGCGCAGGGTCTCCGGGTCCATGCCCGCGCCGTCGTCCTCGATCAAGATCTCCGCCTCGGCCCCGGCGTCCCTGGCCAGGATGGTCACCCGGCCGCTCATGTCCCGGCCGGAGAGCCCGTGCTGCACCGCGTTCTCGACCAGCGGTTGCAGGCACAGGAACGGCACCGCCACCGGCAGCACCTCGGGCGCGACCTGGAAGGTCACCGCGAGCTTGTCGCCGCTGCGCGCGATCGCCAGCGTCAGGTACTGGTGGATGGCGCGCAGCTCGTCGGCCAGGGTGGTGAACTCGCCGTGCTTGCGGAAGGAGTGCCGGGTGAAGTCGGCGAAGTCCAGCAGCAGCTCGCGGGCGCGTTCCGGGTCGGTGCGCACGAACGCGGCGATGGTGGCCAGCGAGTTGTAGATGAAGTGCGGCGAGATCTGCGCGCGCAGCGCCTGCATCTCCGCCTCCACCAGCCTGGTCCGCGAGCGGTCCAGCTCGGCCAGCTCCAGCTGCGCGGACACCCAGTTCGCCACCTCCTTGGTGGCCCGCACCAGGATCGGCGGGCTGGCGTCGCTGTAGGCGATCAGCGTGCCCAGCACGTGCTCGTCCACCACCAGCGGCGCGATGACCGCGTGCCGCAGCGGGCAGCGCGAGTCGGCGCAGCGGGCCGAGCTGACCTGCACCCGCCCGGAGCGCAGCGTCTCCGCGGCCTGGGTGAGCGCGCTGGCCACGTGCGTCTCGCACTCCCCTGACCAGGCGAGCACCGACTCCTGGTCGGTCAGGCAGAGCGCGGGTGTGCCGAGCAGGTCGCGCAGCCGCCGGATCGCCTTGCGCGCGGCCTCGGCGGTCAGCCCGGCGCGCAGCGGCGGCGCGGCCAGCGAGGCGGCGTGCAGGGTCTCGAAGGTGGCCCGGTCGGTGGGCGTGCCGAAGTCCCGGTTGGCGCGCGAGCGCCGCACGATCACCAGTAACGCCACGGTGAGCACGGTGAGCAGCAGCAGGAGCACGAACAGCGCGGAGGTGCGGGTCATCGGCCGGTGGTTCCTTCCGGGGCGTGCAGCCGGGCCATGGTCGCGTTCACCGAACGCGGCACCCGGTCCTTGGTCAGCAGCGAGACCACGATCATCACCGCGAAGGCCAGCGGCACCGACCAGGCCGCCGGCCAGCTCAGCAGCGTGGTGAACCAGCCCGCGCGCAGCTCCCCGGAGATGGTGACCAGCACCGCCAGCAAGGTCAGCCCGCCGCCGGTGACCAGCCCCGCGACCGCGCCCGCCGAGGTGAGCCCGCGCCACCAGATGCCCAGCACCAGCAGCGGGCAGAACGAGGAGGCGGCCACCGCGAAGGCCAGGCCGACCGAGCTGGCGATCGGCAGGTCGGTGCCGATCAGCGCGAGCCCCACCGGCACCACGGTGGCCAGCACCGCGGACAACCGGAACCCGCGCAGTCCGCGCTTGCGGAAGACGTCCTGGGAGAGCACCCCGGCCACCGACATGGCCAGTCCGGAGGAGGTGGACAGGAACGCCGCGAACGCGCCCCCGGCCACCAGCGCGCCCAGCAGCTCCCCGGCGAACCCGGGGATGAGCCGCTTCGGCAGCACCAGCACCAGCGCGTCAGTGGCGCCGGTCATCAGCAGCTCCGGCGCGTACAGCCGGCCGAGCGTGCCGAAGACCAGCGGGAACAGGTAGAACACGCCGAGCAGTCCGAGCACCACCAGGGTTGTTCGCCTGGCGGCCCGGCCGGTGGGGTTGGTGTAGAACCGGACCAGCACGTGCGGCAGGCCCATGGTGCCCAGGAAGGTGGCCACGATCAGCGAATAGGTGACGTAGAGCGGGTACTCCTCGCGCCCGCCGGAGAGCGGGCTGGCCCACTGGTCGCCGGTGAGCACCCGCGCGGAGTCCAGGTGCGGCACCGCGGCGCCGGCCGGGAACACCACCCTGGTGTCCTGGCCGAGCTCGTGTGCGCCCACGGTCAGCTCCACCTCGGCGCCCTCATGGCTGGCGCCGTCCAGCCGCCCGTGCACGGTGACCCGCACCGCCTCGGCGTTCTGCACCCGCACCGGCGTGCGGATGGTGACCGTGGTCTGCTCGCTGAAGGTGGCCGGCCGGTCCGCGTCCAGCAGCGGCGCGCCATCGCGCTGCCACACCATGATCAGCAGGATCGCCGGGACCGCGATCGCGGTGAGCTTGAGCCAGTAGTGGAAGGCTTGCACGAAGGTGATGCTGCGCATGCCGCCGGAGGCCAGGTTCAGCGTGACCACCACCGCCACCACCACGCCGCCCACCCACACCGGCGCGTTGGTCAGCGTGTTCAGCGTCAGCCCCGCGCCCTGCAGCTGCGGCAGCAGGTACAGCCAGCCGATGCCCACCACCAGCAGGCTGGCCACCCGGCGCACCGCCACCGACTCCAGCCGGTTCTCCGCGAAGTCGGGCAGTGTGTACGCCCCGGACCGGCGCAGCGGCGCGGCCACCAGCGCGAGCATGATCAGGTAGCCCGCGGTGTAGCCGACCGGGAACCACAGCATGTCCACGCCGAAGCTGAGGATCAGCCCGGCCACGCCGAGGAAGCTGGCCGCGGACAGGTACTCGCCGCTGATCGCCGAGGCGTTCCACCACGGGCCGACGGTGCGCGAGGCGACGTAGTAGTCGGAGGTGGTGCGCGAGACGCGCAGTCCGTAGGCGCCGATGAGGATGGTCGCCACGGTCACCACGCCGACCGCGATCAGGCCGGAGAGCGCGTTCACGTCGAGGGGTCCTCCACGAACTCCTGGTAGTCGCGCTCGATGCGCTCCGCGCCGCGCACGTACAGCCAGCCGATGAGCAGCAGCACCGGGTAGACCCCGCCGCCCAGGATCAACCACGGCACCCGCACACCGAACAGCTCGGCCGCGCGGCTGGCCGGGACCAGCTCGAACAGCACCGGCAGCAGGCCGAGCGGCAGGCCGACGGCCAGGCAGACCGCGATCCCGGCACGCAGCTGGCTGCGGATGAGCGCGCGCAGCGACACCTCGTCCAGGGTGGCCTTGTCCTCCCGCCCGATCCTGGCGGCCCGGCGCGGCCGGGCCGACCTGGTGCGCGGGCCGGTGACCACCACCCGCCGGGGTGGCTGGCGCGGCTCGGTCACGTCGAGGTTCTCCCCGTGGTCGCGGAGCGTGGTCAGGCGGTCACGGCGCTGACCCGGGTGGATGATGCCGGGCCGGAAGCCCGGTGAACGTGACCCAGGTCACGGCCGAGTCTAGGGTTCGTCGATATCAAGGCCAAACGGATCGAGGGAGCCCTCCGATCGGCGGCCGTTCACCTCGGCGGCTGCCGATCGGGCCGGGCCTGTCGCACCAGCAGGTCGCGCAGCTCGCGCGCGTGCCGCCGGCTCACCGGCAGCACCTGGGCGCCGACCCGCACGCTGAGCTGCCCGGTGTCCAGTCGCAGCTCGTCGACGAACCGCAGCGACACCAGGTGGCTGCGGTGCACCCGGACGAACCCGGCGGCCCGCCAGCGCTCCTCCAGCTGGCCGAGCGAGGCGCGGATCAGGTGCGTCTCCTGCCCGGTGTGCAGTCGCGCGTAGTCCCCGCAGGCCTGCGCGTAGTGCACGTCGGCCAGCCGGACGAACCGGGTCAGGCCGCCCAGCTCGACCGGGATGACCTCATCCGGCGGCTCCTGCGCGACCGGGTGCGCGGCGCCGGTCGTGGCCGGTGGCCCGACCACGACGGGCTCGGCGCGTTCGGCCCGGACCCGCTCGGCGACCCGGCGCACCGCCTCGGCCAGCCGGGCGGCGCGGATCGGCTTGAGCACGTAGTCCACGGCCTTGAGCTCGAAGGCCTCGACCGCGAAGTCCTCGTAGGCGGTGACGAACACAACCAGCGGCGGGGTGCTGAACCGAGTCAGCAGCCTGGCCAGCTCCAGGCCGTCCAGGCCGGGCATGTGGATGTCCAGGAACACCGCGTCGAGGGTCTCGCCCTCCTTGGCCACCTGGTCGATCCGGCGCAACGCCTCCATCGCGCCCTCGGCGCCGTCGGCCTGCTCGATGCGGGCGTCGGCGCGCAGCATGTGCAGCAGCTCCTCCAGCAGCGGAGCCTCATCGTCGACCGCCAGCACACGTAGCATCTTCGGTACTGTATCGACCTGATCAAACGATCAGTAGCCGGTGGCCAGGAGTTCGTGACCGCTGTTGACGAAATGCCGCCGGATCAGGTCCTGGGCGTAACCGAGCACGCATTCGACCAGCTCGAAGGCGGATAGCCCGCCCAGGTGGTAGGTGCGCCGCTGACCTTGCAGGGCCTCCAGCCGGTCCAGCGCGCCCGCGGCCAGGTCGGTGGAGCCGAAGTGCGGCATGAACCGCCAGCGGCGCTGCAGGTGCAGCCGGTGCAGGTGTCCGCCCCAGGCGCTGACATCGGTGCGCAGCAGGTCGGCCACCGCCGGTCCGTCCAGGCCGGCGCGGCCGTAGGCGTGGCAGGCCAACACGTCCCGGTCCGGGTGGCGGCGGTGGAAGGACACGCAGCGGCCGGTGCTGGCCGAGTCGCCCAGGTGCGGCCGGATGAGGGTGTGCGCGCCCTCGGGCAGGCCGGTGATGCTGCCCAGGGTGGTGTAGAGGTCGAGGTGGCGAATCCGCGCGGCCAGCGCGCGTTCCTCCTCGGTGGCGTCCAGCACCGGCAGCACCTCCGGCAGCGGCACGGTGAGCACCAGGTCGTCGACCAGCAGCGGCGCGCCGTCCACGGTGATCCGCACGCCGTCCGGACCGCGGGTGATGCGCTCGACCCGGACACCGCGGCGGACCTCCGGCAGCTCAGCGGCCACCCGCTGCCACAGCGCGCCGAAGCCGCCGTCGATGGTGCGCACCGACTCCGAGCCGGGGGTCAGGCCGGTGAGCTCGGCGTACTTGATGAGGTAGAGCGCGGGCAGGTCCAGGTCGAGGTGGCCATAGCCCGCCGCGGTGTAGCCGGGGCCGAAGACCTCGGCGAGCGCGGTGAGCCGGTACTCGGCCAGCCAGCGCCGGGCGGGCACGGCCAGCGCGCGGGCGGAGTGCGCCAGCCCGGGTTCGGCGATGCGCGGGAACTGCTCGGCGCGGATCCGCCGGTAGCGGGCCAGGGTCTCGCGGCGCAGCGGATCGGGCGATCGGGGGCGACTCCGGCCGGTCGCGGGGTCGAACACCAGTGGTGGGCCGGTGTCGGTGCTGCTCAGGCCCAGTTCGTCGGCCAGTGCGGCCAGCCGGTGGTGGCCGGGGGAGTAGCCGTGGCCGCCGAGGTCGTGCGCCCGGCCGTCGATCTCTGCCGCGGCGCACTGCCCGGCCACCGAGTGCCTGGCCTCCAGCACGGTCACCCGGTGCCCGGCCCTGGTCAGCTCGCGTGCGGCGGCCAGCCCGCTGGCGCCGGCGCCGAGCACGGCGACCGAACGCGCGTGCTCGAAGTCTGCGGGCATGAGTTCCCTCGGTGGGTTCGCGCGGTGGCCGGAGAAGAATGACTCCGCGGTCAGCATGACGGAAGCGTCTGCCCGCTTTCCAGTTCCACACCCGATCGGGTGAGTCGGATGGGAATTGCGGTTCCACCGCAGTCCTCGCGAGGTGGGAAATCCGGGCGGAAGCCGAGCGTCGCCGCAGGTGGGTCCAGGTGGAGTAAGGTCAACTCCCGCGAAGGTCGATTCACTTTCAACTATCTGTGGATGGGACCGATGAACGGCGAGAGTGACCGTTCATCGGGAAATTCAGGCCATTCATCGGCGCTTTGGCTCATTGGCGGCGCGCTCGCGGGAACATGTCATTCCAGCCGCTATCGTGCGAAATCCGCTCCCCGCCCCGCTGGCGCCGCCGGTGTTCTCCCATCGATCCGGCCGAGCCGCCGCGGCCCCGTGGCCCGTACGGGAGGGGGAGCGGACCGCCTGCCGCCGCCCGCGTCCTGCCTCAGTGCCGGAAGCGGGCGGTGGCTTCCGGCGGGCAACGATGTTTCCCGGTCACTCACCACAGTGGACCGCACGTGGCAGGATCGGCACAGCTGAGACCGGTGCGGGTGAGGAGGCGTGACATGTCGGCAGACGCGGTCACCTCGTCCGACGCGGCCGCGCCGGACCGGATGCGCGAGCTGATCAGGGAAGGCGCGCTGAGCGAGGCCCTCGCGCTGGCCGACGCGGTGATCGCCCGCGCCGAGGAGCCCGCGATCGTCGGCCGCTCGCTGCTGATGAAGCTGGGCTGCCTGATGATGGACGGCCACCGGCTGGAGGCCGTCTCCGTGGCCGACCAGGCCTTCGACGTGGTGCTGGCCAGCGGCGACCCGGCGCTGATGGGCGAGCTGTACGCGCTGGCCGCCTACGTCGCGCTGACCGAGGGCTCGGTGGACCGCTGCGTCCGGCACCTGGTCCGCGGCTCGCGCACCATGGAGCTGGTGACCAGGGCGGACACCATCGCCGCCGACGCGTGGGCGGACCTGGCGATCACCTACTCCATCGCCGGTTTCCACAACCAGGCGATGCTGGCCTCGGTGCGCGCCCGCAACACCGCGGCCGCGGCCGGGCTGCCGCCGGAGGAGTACCTGACCCCGGAGATCCCGCTGCGCTGCGCGGTGTCGCTGGACCACCGCGGCGACGAGCAGGGCGCGCGGGACATGCTGCGCACCGCGGTGTCGCTGGCCAGGCAGTGCCAGCCGGGCAGCGAGCTGCGCCCGGCCGACTACCCCTTCTACCGCTACGCCAGCGCCCGGCTGACCGCGCTCGGCGAACCGGTCCAGCTGACCATGGCCGAGGTGTCGCTGGAGGGTCACGAGGCCGCCGACCTCGGCGCGCTGGCCCAGGTGTGCGACGCGATCGCGGCAGGCCGCCCGCTGGACGCGCTGGCCAGGCTGGACTCGATGACCCTGGTCGCCAACACCCTCGGCCCGGCCGAGCTGTTCCGGCTGCGCGCGCTGGCCTACGCCGTGGCCGGAGACCACCGGGCCGCGCACACCGCCGACCGGCAGGCGTTCAAGCTGGCCGGTGAGCACCCGTCCCGGCTGGTCGACCGGTTCATCGAGGGCGTCGGCGCCCGGCTGGACCACGAGGACCTGCGCCGCGCGGTCGGCCGCTACGCCGCCGAGGCGCTCACCGACCCGCTCACCGGCCTGCCCAACCGGCGGCACTTGGAGCAGCGGCTGGCGATGATCGCCGAGCAGCGCGGCACCGCGGCCATCGGCGTGATCGACCTGGACGGCTTCAAGACGGTCAACACCGTGCACGGCCACCTCTCCGGCGACCTGGTGCTGGAACGGGTCGCGGCGATCCTGTCCCGCACGGTGCGCCGCGGCGACTTCGTGGCCCGCTACGGTGGGGACGAGTTCGTCGCGCTGCTGCCGGAGACCAGCGTGGCCGAGGCGGTGGAGATCGGCGGCAGGCTGGCCGCCGCGGTCGACGAGGAGGACTGGGAGGCGCTGGTCGCGGGCACCCCGATCTCGGTGACCATCGGCTGGGCGGACCTGGCGCATCCCGCGGAGCTGCCCACCGCGCTGGCCGAGGCCGACCGCGCCATGCTGGAGCTCAAGGGCGCCCGTCGCTGACACCGGCGCCCCGCCGACGCCAGGGAGTCCGCCGTGCCGGGACCGACCAGCCACGCCGAGCACACCGCCGAGATCCGCGCGGTCTGCCGGGCAGGGGAGGCCGTGCTGGGCGCCTTCGCCCGGGTGGACCGGGGCTGGTTCATCCCGCGCCGGATGTGGTGCTCGCCGCGCGGCAGGCAGCCGCGGCCGGTGGACCTGCTGACCGACCCGGAGCTGTGGCGGGAGTGCGTGTACGGCGACACCGTGGTGGTGACCCAGTTCGACGACGGCGCGACTCGCTGGCCGGAGGTCGGCCGGGTGGCCACCAGCAGCGCCTCCCAGCCCCGCCTGGTGGTGGACATGCTGGACCGGTTGCGGCTGATCCCCGGCCAGCGGGTGCTGGAGATCGGCGCGGGCACCGGCTACAACGCGGCCCTGCTGGCCGAACTGGTCGGCCCGCACCAGGTGACCACGGTCGAACTGGACCCCACGCTCGCCGAGATCGCCGCCGCCAACCTGACTCGCACCGGCCACCCGGTGTACGTGACCTGCGCCGACGGCACCCTGGGCTGCCCGCAGCGGGCCCCGTTCGACCGCGTGGTCGCCACAGTCGCCGCGGTCGGCGACGGTCTGCCGTACGCCTGGGTCGAGCAGACCCGCCCCGGCGGCATGATCCTCACTCCGTGGGGCAATGCCTTCGACAACGGCGTGCTGCTGGAACTGACCGTGCGCCCCGACGGCACCGCGGCGGGCCCGGTGGTCGGCGGCGTGGCCTTCATGCAGCTGCGCGGCCAGCGCCTGTTCACCGGCGACGCGACCAGCCACGCCGAGCTCGCCGACACCGGCGCCCCGCGCAGCAGCGCGGTGCCCCCCGGCGAGGTGGCCTTCGGCGAAGGCGTCTTCGGCATCGGCCTGCGCCTGCCGGAGGTCGGCTGCGAGATCAGCTACACCGGCGAACACGACTACGAGATCCTGCTCCACCACGCCGCCAGCGACTCCGCGGCCATCGCCGACGTGCGGGACGGCACGGTCGAGGTGCGCGAGGCCGGCCCCCGCCCGCTGTGGGCCGAGGTCGAGGCGGCACACCGCTGGTGGGTGGCACGGGGGCGGCCGGGGCCGCGCCGCTTCGGCGTCACCGTCACCCCCGAGGGCCAGACGGTGTGGCTGGACCGCGAGTCGAACCCGATCTGACGTCCGCGGCGGCCACCGTCTGCTCCAGCACCGTGGGCCATCGCACCCACTCCGCCCAGCACCGGCGTCACCAGCCCCGACGTTCGAGGAACACATCTCGATCATCTCGTCTTAGCTGGGGAGCAGCCTGTCGCGCTTTCTCCGCACAAGGCGTGTGGTTCTCCGAGGTGGACTGCCATGAGGCTTGACTGATGGTTCTGCCCGTTCGCTGGAAAATAGTCCGTTCGGCGGAGTAGCCCATCTGTGTGACTCGTTACCAGTGCCAACTGGGCGCGTTAGCGGCGCCGGGGGAACAACAACATAATAAGTGGGCGCTGCATGACATCATCTTCGATTCGACGAATGTCTGTAGTTGCTTCTGTATGCGCAGCTGCGCTCATCGCGAGCATGCAAGGCCATGCCGCAGGAGTTCAATCCGATCCATTTAAGGGTCCTGTCAGGGGGTGTCTTATCTCTGACGGGTGCACCCTATCTGAACTGTCGGCTGTTCAGTCGGCAACGAATGGGTTGCCAAGCAGATCGGCGACTGGAAAGACGGAAAGTGGCATGACTGGGTCATCAACTCCGATGAGACCCAGTCTGCTCAGCGGCCGGAGAAGGTGCTGCGCAATCTCTGGGCCTTCACTGGTCAAGCCGTTGACATCGCTGGGCAGTCACGGTTCCTGCCTGCGGTGCCCGGCACGGCATCCGATGTGTGACTCGGCCGACTACTTAGGTTCAACCCAAAGGCGTGCGTCTTCACCGACGTCATTCCACATCTGCTCTACCGTTTTGGTGAAAGAAGATTCGGCCGACCGAATTCTGTACGGAGACCTTGATGCCTTCTATGTGCGGGCTGGATAGTGTTATGGTTCAACCATGGCGAAGATGCACGGGTCCGTCGAGGCAACGATAGGAATATCGCACGGCTTCTTTGAGATCTGGTCGCGGGGGCTTGTCGATCCCCCGCGATTCTCGTTCGCCGAGCCTGGTCTGCTGCATTGCGTTGACGATGCGATTGCGCTGACCAGCAAGTTGGTCAGCGGTCAGTACTCGACAGTTCGGTTGGAGGCGTGGGACGCCGAGCCGTCGCATCCGCACGGTATGTGGGATGACCAGACCGAAGAGGAGGTGCTACTGACCTCGGCGACGATAGAGTTGTTTGGGGTGACCGCAGGGTATCCCACCGGTGATCCACTTGAACTTAGCTTGCCTGGCCGTTATTGGGTTCGCGCATTCCGGACCAGGTCTGACGGGCTCGTGTCCGGTGATGAATCAAACCAGGATACGGAGCATTTTCTCGTGCAGTTCTGGCCCAGCCCTCGGCTCACTGCCGGTGCTGGGCAAAGGCCGGCCGAGGTCACTGATATGCATGGTCAGATCACGCGGTGGGCCAGGCAACGCGAGTCTTGGTCCTGAACTTCAGCAGGGCAGGCCAGGTTCGGCATCGCCCGGCTTCGGGAGTCACCGGAACGATCGACACAACTGCCTGGTGTTGTCCCATGTCAGTCCGAGCGGCGATGTCGGACCGGCTGTCTAGACTTCGAGCCACGCCTCGAACGCCCGTTCGAGACCCGGATCGGTGCAGGTGGGGAGGTGCCGGATGGGCCGGAGCGGGGACCTGCCGCGCGGTCTGGTCGACAAGTACAAGGCGCGTGACGGCGCCTGGCCGGAGGACACCGGCTGTCCGATCCTGCATGTGGACATGGACGCCTTCTACGCCTCGGCCGAGATCAGGGAGCGGCCTGAGCTCAAGGACGTGCCGGTCGTGGTCGGTGGCACCGGCAACCGTGGCGTGGTGTCCTCGGCCAACTACCTGGCCCGCACCTTCGGCGTCCGCTCGGCGATGCCGACCAGCCGGGCCAGGGCGCTGTGCCCGAAGGCGGTGTTCATCCCGCCGAACTTCACCCTGTACACGGCGGTCTCAGCCGGGGTGATGGCGATCTTCCGCGACTTCACCCCGCTGGTGGAGCCGCTGAGCCTGGACGAGGCGTTCCTCGACGTGCGCGGCGCGCTGCGCAGGCTGCGGATGACCCCCGGCCGCATTGGCGAGGAGATCCGGGCCAGGGTGGAGGCCGAGCACGGCATCACCTGCTCGGTCGGGGTCGGCTCGACCAAGTTCGTCGCCAAGCTCGCCTCCGGGCTGTGCAAGCCCGACGGCATGCTGGTGGTGCCCAAGACGGACGTGCTGGCGTTCCTGCGGCCGCTGCCGGTCTCCGCGCTGTGGGGCGTCGGCAAGCGCACCGAGGAACGCCTGGTCGACCGTGGTCTGCACACCGTGGCCGACCTCGCGGAGACCCCGCTGCCCCGGCTGCGCCGCATCGTCGGCAACGCCCAGGCCGAGCACCTGCACACGCTGGCCAACGGGCATGACACCCGCGCCGTGGTGCCCGAGTCGCCGGAGAAGTCGATCGGCGCCGAGGAGACCTTCGAGGTCGACCACCACGACCGCGCGGTGTTGCGCCGGGAGCTGCTCCGGCTCTCCGAGCGGACGGCGGCCTCGCTGCGGAGCCGGGGACTGCGCGGACGGACCGTGTCGATCAAGGTGCGGTTCGCCGACTTCAGCACGATCACCCGTGCCCGCACGCTGCCGTTGCCCACCGACGTCACCCAGGAGATCTACCGCCTGGCCTGCCAACTGCTGGAGGAGCAGACCCCGCCAGGACCGGTCCGGCTGATCGGGGTGCGGGTGGAGCAGCTGGACGACCACGGCGGCGCGGGCGACCAGCTGACCTTCGACGAACCCGAACGCGGCTGGCGCGAGGCTGACCAAGCCGCCGACGCCGCCCGCGCCAAGTTCGGCGGGGCGGCGATCAAACCGGCTTCCCTGCTCGGCGCGGCGCCCCAGCGGGCCGATGTGACCAGGCCCCGGATGGCGAGGGACTAGGCCGTGTCGTCACAGCCCCGCCCGCGGGAGTCGCGCCGGTTCGGCCGCTGGCAGCACGGCCGGAACGCCCGAATACACCCGGTATGAGGGTGTCCCGGCCGCACCGCCAGTGACCAAACCGATCACGACTCCCGCAGACGGGGCTGTGACGACACGGCCTGAAGGTTCAGGACTTCGGGGCGCGGACCACGGCAACCGGTCCGTGCGCGTAGTGCACGACCGCGTGGCTGACCGAGCCGAGCAGCAGCCGCCGGAACGCGCCCCTGCCGTGGCTGCCGACCACGATCAGCGCGGCGTCCTTGCCGCGTTCCAGTAGCGCGTCCGCGGGCTTCTCGGTGGTCACGACCTCCTCGACCGGGATGTCCGGCCGCTCCCGCCGCAGCGGCAGGAGCCACTGCGCGAGCAGCTCCTGGCCCTCCTGATGCATGATCTTCGGGTCGAAGTCCCAGGCGCGGACCGGGCCGAAGGCGTCAAGCGGCAGGTCGCTCCAGGTATGCACGGCGACGATCCGGCGGTGGTGCCGGGCGGCGAAGTCGAAGGCGAAGTCCAGGGCGGCCGCGCTGGTGTCCGAGCCGTCCACGCCGACCACCACCGGGCCCTGCTCGGGGTCGGCGGGGGCGCGCAGCACGACCACCGGGCAGGCCACGCCGCGGACCACGCTGGAGGCGATCGACCCCAGCCGGATGCCGGTGGCGGCCGATCGGCCCGCGGCGCCGAGCACCAGCAGGTCGGCGCTCTTGCTGTGCTCGACGAGCACGTCGAGCGGGTCGCCGGGGACGAAGTCGCCGTGCACGTCCAGCTCGGGGTGGGCGGCGCGGCACTGCCGCACCAGTTCGGCGAGGGACTGCTCGGCCCACTCCCGCACCGAGTCCTGCTCCACCGCGCCCTCCGGCAGCGCGCCCACGCCGTAGCCGGGGGCGGTGACCTCGTGTGCCCACACCAACCGGAGCGGCAGGTTCCGCAGCCGGGCCTCGGTGGCCGCCCACTCGGCCGCGGCCGCCGCCGAAGGCGAGCCGTCGACCCCCGCGACCACCCGTGCGTCAGGTTCCAGGTCAGCCGTCATATTCCTGACTACCCCTCTCGACAACCGGCAAACAGGATGCCTGCGCACGCCGGCTCCCAGCCAGTTTGACTGAATTTTCAGTAGATGGCAAGGTGGTCTCCATGCCGCCGAACAGCGAGAACAGTCCATCCGCCGCGGAATGGCGCAGGCCGGCCGAGTGGGTTCCGCATGCCCGCACGTACCTCTCCTGGCCCGTGCACACCTCGCTGTACCGAGCCGACCTGCCCGCCGTCCGCGACACGGTGGCCCGGCTGGCCAGGGCCGTCGCCGACTACGAGCCAGTAGCCCTGCTCGCCCGCCCGGAGCACCGGGACGCGGCCCAGCGGGCGGTCGGTGGCGCGGTCGAGGTGCTGCCCATTCCGGTGGACGACCTGTGGACGCGCGATCACGGGCCGACCTTCGTCAGCAGGCCCGGTGTGGTGGCCGGGGTCGACTTCGGGTTCAACGGCTGGGGCGACAAGCAGCACCCGCACGAGGACGACCACCGCGTGGCCCGGCGATTACTCGACCACCTCGGCCTGCCCCGGCTCGCGGCCGGGATCGTGGCCGAGGGCGGCTCCCTCGAGGTCGACGGCGAGGGAACCCTGCTGGCCACCGAGAGTTCGCTGCTCAACGACAACCGCAACCCGGGTCGCGGCAAGGAACATGTCGAGGCCGTGCTCGGCGAGCTGCTGGGCATCGACAAGGTCATCTGGCTGACCGGTGTCCGCGGCGCGGACATCACCGACTGCCACGTCGACGCGCTGGCCCGGTTCGCGGCTCCCGGTGTCGTGCTGCTCGACCGTCCGGCCGGGGGCTCCGCACCGGATGAGTGGACGGCCGTCAGCGACGAGGCGCTCAAGGCGCTCCAGCACGCCACCGACGCGAGGGGTCGCCCGCTGGAGGTGGTCGAGCTTCCGGCGCCGGACCGGTCCCGAATCCGTGGCTCCGGCGACTTCCTGGCCGGCTACCTCAACTACTACGTGGCCAACGGCGCGGTGTTCGTCCCCAGTTTTGGTGACAGGCGGGCCGACGACCATGCCCGCGGCCTGCTGGCCGAGCTGCACCCTGGTCGTGTGGTCGTCCACCTCGACATCGACGCCATCGCCCAATACGGCGGTGGCATCCACTGCGCGACCCAGCAGGAGCCGGCCATGACAATGTGATCCCGTGAGCGAAGCGCCCGACCGACGGCAGGCCCTGCTGGAAGCGACCTGCCGGATGATCGCCCGCACCGGCGTCCGCGGCCTCCGCGTGGAGGAGGTGGCGCAGCAGGCCGGGGCCTCCACCGCGTTGATCTACTACTACTTCAAGAGCCGGAGCGGCCTGCTGGCGGCGACCATGCGGTTCGTCGACGAGCGTGCCGCGGAGTACACCCAGTCCAGCCAGGGCGACGGGTACGAACGGCTGCTCGACAACCTCCAGCGCGAGTTCCAGGACAAGCGCCGGGTCCGGGAGAACTCCGCGGTCTGGGGTGAGCTCCGGGCGGCGGCCGTGTTCGACAAGGCGTTGCGGGAGATCGTGGGCAACGCCGGGCTCCGGTGGGGCAAGTACATCGCCGAGCTGATCGAGCAGGGACAGGAGGACGGCAGCATCTCGGCCACGGTCGATCCGGCGGCCGCGGCGGTCCGGTTCACCGCGCTCGTGGAGGGGCTCAGCTCACGCTGGCTGGCCAAGCTGCTCAGCACCGAGCAGGCGCACGCGGCGGTCCGGGCGGCGGTGTCGGCCGAATGCCTGCCGGGGCGGCGGCCGAGCATCGCACCGGAGCGGACTGCTCCGACCGTGTGACGTACGGATCACCTGGCTGGCAGTGATGACCAGGGCGTTCCGCGGGCCGTGGTGGCGGTGGTGGCGATCCGTGGCCCGGCCAGGGCGTCGTGATCAAACTGCTCGTCCGTCGGGGTGGGGTTAACGCACTGGAACATCGTCCTGAACGGCGTTCAGTCACCCTTGGCCACTACCCCGAGCGGATGACGTCTGAGACACCACCGTCTCGACTCCGGGGACCGGGTAGTCTAGGCGTCGCACGGATCGTATTCTCAAGGTGACGCCCCACGCGGGGCGCCCGCCGGGTCCGGCGGAACCGCTGAAGCCCGGCGCCCGCTACAAGCTGTGCCGGAGGAGGAGCCATGCCACTCTCCGAGCACGAGCAGCGACTGCTCGACCAGATCGAGCGCGCGCTCTACGCCGAGGACCCCAAGTTCGCCTCCACCGTGCGCGGCGCTCGGTTGCGAAGGCCATCTCGACGGCGACGCCTACAGGGGCTTGCGGTGTTCGTGGTGGGCCTGTTGCTGCTCGTTGTCGGTGTGATCTTGCCCGTATTGCGACCGGCCGAAATCCCGGTGCTGAGCGTCGTCGGCTTCCTGCTGATGTTCGTCGGCGCCGTGTGGGGTCTGTCCGCCACGAACAAGACAGACCCAGCCGCCGAGGAAGGTGGATCGCCGCAACAGCGGTCGGCCACGCCGCGGCGGAGTTCGTTCTCTCAGCGGATGGAAGAGCGTTTCCGCCGCCGTTTCGACGACGGTGATCAACACTGATCGCAGCCACCACCATCACCACCACCAGCTAGCAGACCACCCAGCGGGGTGTCGCCTCCCAGCAGCCAGGGAGCGGACGCCCCGCTGAGTCATGTCCAGCCCTACTAGCCCCGCCATCATTGCCGTGAGTTGCTGGCCGAACACGAGTGTTCCGCCGAGCCCGGCGGTGAGCGGGAGCCACCGAGGATTGAGCACGCCGGCGATCCGGCCAGCTGACCAAAGTCCGCGGCGAACGGCAGCGGCAGTTTGGCCCAGGTTTCGCGTGTGCCGCTCGACCGACGGGCGAACGTGACCAGTGCCCAGACCGCGGGTTCCGGGCGCCCGCGGGACGCGTCCGGTTCGCGTCCTTGGGCCGTTCGGGTGTGTCGGTTGACCTTGATGGGGTAGTCGGCCACAGTGGGCGCCTCGCAGGGGACTTGTGGAGGTGCGGCCGTGGTTCGGTGGTCTTGGACGCGTGGGCTGATGGGTGTCACGGCGGTGGCGCTGGCGGGTGTGCTCGGCGTCCTGGCGGCGGCTCCCGCCCAGGCTTTGCCGCGGCTTGGCGTCTCGCAGTGCCTGGGGACCCAGACCATCACCTTCGACCCGCCGCTGACGCTGACCCCGCGGCCGACCACGATCAGGTTCGTCGAGGATTTCGGCACCTGCCTGCTCGACGGCGTCGGCTCGGCGCGCGGCTCCGGTGAGTCGACCGAGACGACCAGCGCGGTCGCGGTGACCATCCCGACCGCGGAGGCCACCTACCACTGGAACACCGGGCGCGGCAGCACCGTGCACTGGGCGAGGAACGTGGTGGCCAAGGTGAACGGCAGCATCGTGGTCACGGCTTTTGGCACCGTCACCGACGGTCTGTTCCGGGGGGCCTTGGCGCAGAGCGTGGTCGTGCTGCCCGAGCTGGACCTCACCGCGGCGCTGGGCGAGGGAGTGTCCAGGGTGAGCGGGCTGGACACGCTGACCCTGCTCCAGTGACCGGCGCGCCCCTCGACGACATCGAGGGGGTCGAGGCCGAGGCCGGGCTGCGCCTGCTGGACGAGCTGGTCGACGAGGCCGTGTGGCTGGACCACTGTCCGTTCGTCTACGCCTCGTGCCAGCCGTCGCCCGGCTGGCTCCGGCACGAGCAGGTCTCGGCGTTCCAGCCGCTGCCCACGCCGTCGCCCGGCCACCTGCCTCCGGTAGCGGCCGACCAGCGCCGGATCTGCGTGTCCTTCGCGCCCGAACACGGCGACAACGCCCGCACCTGGGCGGGCACCCACGGCTACCGCCTGCTCGCGCCCGCGCCCGAGCTGACCGCCTGGGCCGCGGACAAGATCGCCTCCGTCGGGCTGTTCGCCAGGGCGGGTGTGGCCAGCCCGTCGTCGGTCGTCGTCCCGGCGCGGGACCGCATGGCCGCCTCGGCCTACTGGAACCAGGAGTGGCCGAGGACGGTCGCCCAGCGCCGGGAGAACAACCTCATCGGCCACGGCACCCGCGTCCTCGACTCGGTCGCGGACCTGCGGGACTGCCTGGCCGAGTGGCCGGACCAGCCGGTCAAGCTCAGCCGGTTCCACCCCGGGATCTCGCTGACCGTCACCGCCTGCGCCGGCGGTGACCGCACCGTCGTCTCGGCGGTCTCGCACCAGCTGGTCGGCCTGCCGGAACTGGCCGCGGCCTGGGGTTCGCACTGCGGCAACCAGCTGCTCGCGCCCGGGGAACTGCCCGGCGACCTCTACCAGCAGGCCAGGCTCGCGGCCTGGCGGGTTGGCGAGCTGTTGCGCGCCAGGGGTTTTCGCGGCATGTTCGGGCTGGACCTGGTGGCCGACTCCGGCCGGCTGCTGGCCGTCGAGGTCAACCCGCGGTTCCAGACCGTGGTCTCACTCGTCCAGGCCGTGGAGAGTGACTGCGGGCTGCTCCCGGCGCTGGGCCTGCACATGCTCGCGTTCCTCGCCCCGGCGCTGCCGCCCACTTCGGGCCGGACCTACCCGGCCGGACCGCGGTACAGCCAGCTCGTCGTGCACGCCCCCGCCGACCTCACCCTGTCCGAGGTTCCGCCCTCGGGGCACTACCGAGCCGACGGCCACGATCCTCTTCCCGGCCCGGCTCACCGGCGTCACGGCGGCGGAGGCCGTGTGGTGGGCCATCGCCGAGCCGGGGCCGGTCCGGGCGGGTGAGGAGATCGGTCTGCTCCAGTTCAGCCGACCGGTCGCCGCCAGGGAACCCCGGCCGCAACCCAGCGCCGAGGCACTGAGCTGGGTCAGGTCCTTCCAGTGGGCGAAGCGGACATGCGGCGGGCGGGCAGGCGGGCGATCGAACTGATCATCAAGCGGGTCTCCACCGCCGGTGACCGCCCAACCTGGCACGTTCCGGCCCCCGAAGCCCTGCGCGCGAGCCTGGACGAGCCGCTGCCCGAACACGGCGTCGACGACCTGCCCGCCCTGCTCGACCAGGTCACCGAGCAGGCGCTGGCCGAAGCGACCCGGTTGGACCACCCGCGCAGTTTCGCCTTCGTGCCGGCCACCGGGAACTTCCCCGCGGTGCTGGCCGCCGCGCTCGCCGCCGCCTACCTCTCCGTCCCCGGCGCCTGGTTCGTCGGCGCGGGCCCCACCCAGCTCGAGCTGACCACGCTGAACTGGCTCAAGGCACTGCTCGGCCTCCCCGAGGGCCACGGCGGGCTCTTTGTCAGCGGCGGGTCCGTGGCCACCCTCACCGCCCTGGCCGTGGCCAGGGACCAGCACCTCGACGGCCACCTCGAGCGGGCCCGCCTGTACTGCTCGTCCCAGGCCCACCCCTCGGTGGCCCGCGCGGCGCACGTGATCGGCCTGACCCGCGACCAGTTGCACGTCCTGCCCGCTGACGAACAGCTGCGGCTCGACCCCGCCGCGCTCGCCGAGCAGATCACCCGCGACCGGGGCCGGGGGCACCGGCCCTTCGCCGTCACCGCCACCCTCGGCACCACCGGCACGGGCGCCATCGACCCGCTCGCCGAGCTCGCGGACCTGTGCGAGCGCGAGGGCCTGTGGCTGCACGTCGACGGCGCGTTCGGCGCCGCCGTGGCCGCCACCAGCCGCGGCCGGCACCTGCGCGCCGCGCTGGGCCGAGCCGACTCGCTCACCGTCGACCCGCACAAGTGGTTGTTCCAGCCGTACGAGATCGGCTGTGTCCTGCTGCGCAGGCCCGAACTGCTGCCCGCCACCTTCAGCTTGGCGCGCCACGCCCTCGACAACGCCTACCTCGACCCCGCCCACGCGCCCGGCACCGAGACCAACCTCTCCGACCACGGCCCCCAGCAGAGCCGAGGGCTGCGGGCGCTGAAACTGTGGCTGTCACTGAAGACGTTCGGCGCGGCGGCCTTCCGGGACACCATCGAGCGCGGCATCGACCTCGCCGAACACGCGGGCGCCCTGATCCAGGCCCATCCCGAGCTGCACCTGGTCACCCCGCCCAGCCTCTGCGTGCTCACCTTCGCCTACCGCCCGCGCCGGGTCCCCGGCGACTGGGACGGCGACCGCGCCCAGCAGCGGATCAGCCGCGCCGTGTGCGCGGGCGGCGACGGCCTGGTGCTGACCACCCGCGTGCGCGGCGCGGTGGTGCTCCGCCTGTGCACGATCAACCCGGCCAGCACCCGCGAGGACGTCGAAGCCGTCCTCGACCTCGTGGTCAGCCACGGCCGCGAACTCCAGACGCGCGAGGCCGTGCGGCACTAGCTCATGGGGTGGCGTGCGGCCAGGGGTTGTCGCCGTCGAGGAGGCGGCGCCAGACGTTGTGCGCGCGGTGGCCGAGGTCCGGGCGGACCGTGGTCAGCTCGGACCAGGTCTCGGGGTCCAGGTCGGCCAGCGGGTACGGGTCGGTGGCGGGTTCGCGTTCGAGCAGCGTGACCAGGGCTTCCAGTGCCAGGGGAGTGGGGTCGTTGGTCAGGGCGTCGGTGATCAGCCTGGTCAGGGCGGTGGTCAGCTCCGGGGTGGGGGGTTCGGGGCGGGTGAGCAGGGTGAGGGCGTGGCGCAGGGCTCGCCGTTCCAGGGGGATGGCGCGGTGCGGGAGGCGGAACAGGTGGGCGGTCAGCACGGCGAGTACCTGGGCGGCGAGGGGGAGGGGGGAGCCGGGGTCGGCGGCCATCACGGTCAGGGTGAGATCGAGGCTGGCCAGGCGGTCCAGGGTGTCCGGTTGGCCGGGCAGGCTAGTGATCGAGCGGAGGCAGCGCTCGTACTGTTCGGCACGGTTGTCGACAGTGTGCTGGTAGGGCAGGGCGAGCAGGTCGAGCAGGGCGCGAGGGCGGGTGGGCAGGAGCTCGCCGTCCACGATGGGGTGCAGGGCGTAGAACGGCTCCAGGTGGTCGAACAGCGGTTCCAGCACGTGCAGGTGGATGTCCTCGTTGCCGCACAGGAAGTGCAGCAGTCGGCGTTGCGCGCGCGGGGTCTGGTTGGCGTACTGGATGCCGATGGAGCTGGGGTTGATCTCCTGCGGTGGGCGGCGGGTCGACCAGGCGAGGTCGAGGGCGGGCGGGGTGAAGCCGCCGTTGTCCAGGCGCAGTTCCAGGTCGCGGCGGGGGCCGCGCCAGGTGCGGGTGAGCGCGAGGGTGTCCACCAGGCCGGTCCAGTCCTCGGTGCTGAGCTGGGAGCGCCACAGCAGGGCGTCACTCCGCCAGTGCCGCACCACTCCCGGCTCCTCCTCCGCCTCGCCGTAGAGCTCGCTGGCGCGCAGCCGCCCCTTGGTGATCACGGTGAGCAGCAGCAGGTTCGCGCGGTAGGCCGCGTGCTGGGCGGGGACGGTCATCGGGCGGGGCTGGTAGTCGCCGTGGCTGCGGGTCGGGTGCGCGCCGGGGGCGTCGCGGTACAGCCGGATCAGCAGGGTGGCCAGCTGGGCGCGGACGTCGGGCGCGGTGGCCTCGGCGAGCTCGGTGAGGAAGGTCGGCACGGGGCGGCGGCTGCTCAACGGGGTGTGTGCGAGCAGGGCGTGCGGGAAGCCGTCGTTGAGCGGGACCACCGCCAGCGGGTTGGCCGCCGCGGCCTGGGCCATCGCGTTGAGGCCGTGCAGGGCCTGCCAGGTGAGGCGGGCGACCAGGTACTCGCCGAAAGTGGCGTGCAGGAACTCGTAGGTGCGCAACCGCCGGTCGTCGCGCTGGGCCTCGGCCCGGTGGATGAAGAAGAACCGGCCCAGCGTGGACTCCGCGGGACCGAGCGGGGTGCGGGCGCCGGTCAGCGGGCCGCTCCTGGCGCCGAGCAGGGCGGCCAGGTCCGCGTCCAGGTCGGGTTCGGTGATCCACTGCTGGCCGCGGTTGAACATGCCGAAGGCCACCACGGACAGCCGCCGCAGCTCCTCCTCCACCGCGGCCCGCAGTTCCGGCTCGGGCAGCCCGGCGCGGGTCTTGCGCACCTCGCGCATTGCGAACCGGTGCAGCAGCCGGTCGTACAGGTCGCTCTCGCGCAGCTGGGCCTCGCGCAGGTCGCCGCCGTCGGCGTCGTAGATGGCCAGCATCAGCAGCAGCAGCGGCTGGGTGGCCAGCGCCGGGTAGCGCATCGCGGTCTGGGTGGTGAGGCGGAACCGGGAGCCGGAGTTGCTGGCCTGCCAGTGCGCCAGCCAGCGGGACACCCTCGGCTCGTCGAAGGGTTCCAGCCGTAGCGCCACGCATCCATGCGGTATACGAGCGCGATCGGCGACCGTGGTGCGGGTGGTCACCACCACCGCGACCGGACGGCCCTGCGCCGCCTCGCGCTGCTGGAACGCGCGGACCCGCTCCAGGTAGTCGCTCTGGCTGACGCCGGTGGTCTGCAGCAGCTCGTCGAACCCGTCCAGCAGCACCACCGGCAGCGCGTCCCCCGCCGAGCCGGCCAGCTCCGGCCAGTCCAGCCGGTACCCGGTGCCGAGCCGGACGGCCTGCTCGATCTGGGTCTGCACGTCGACCTCGGTGGCCACCTCGCGCAGCGGCACCCGCACCGGCAGGAAGTCCGCGGCGGGCAGCCGGGCGGCGAGCACCTTGGTCAGCACCGACTTGCCGGACCCCGGCTGCCCGAGCACCAGCAGCGGCAGCTCGGCCGCCTGCGGGGAGGTGAGGTGACCGGCCAGGAAGTCCTGGATGTCGTGCCGCAGCGGCACTTCCTCCCACCACGGCTCCTGGCTCGGGGTGTCGCCCGCGGCGATTTCCCTTACCCGGCACAGTGGATCGACGTAGGCGTCGCCGAGGACGGGGATGCGGAAGTCGGCGGGCAGCTCGTCGGGCTCGACCACCGGCCGGTTCAGCTGGGCCTGGTAGCCGCGGGCCAGTTCGGCGCGCCGGGCGTCCGGATCCCGGCCGGTGGCGATCGCGGCCAACTGCGTGTGGAGCTGGACCAGGCCGGTGCGGATGAGCTCCTGGGTGCCCTGGTGCTCGGTGAGATTGGCCCAGAACGCCAGCTCCGGGCACTCCACGGCGAGCTGCCGGAACAGCTCCTGGTACCGCGCGAGCGCCTGGGTGACCAGCCGGTCCTCGGTCTGCGCGGTGAACCGGTCGCGTTCGGTCTGGTTCCACCGGTCCCACACCGCGAGCCCCATCACGAACAGGATCAGCGCGTTGGCCTGCGCGTGGTAGTACAGGGTGAGCGCGCGCAGGTGCTCGCGGTACGGGCTCTGCGGGGTCGGCAGGGGAGCGGCGCTGAGCAGCAGCTCTCGGACCAGTTCCGTCGTGCTGACCCGGCTGTCCAGCAGCTCCTTGGGGTCCGGCCGGTGCGGCAGCGCCTGGAACGCCTCGACGAAGGCCAGCGTCACGATGATCGCGTGCGCCGCTTCCAGGCGCTGGGAACGGTCGAACCGGTGCAGCCCGTGGATCCGGCCGGAGAGGCCGTTGACCAGATCATGGCCGTGCTTCACCAGCTCCGCCTTGGCGTCGAACCAGCCGAGCACCTCCGCCACCCCCGGCGCGGCGCCCAGCATGGCGGCGCCGGTGATCCGGTCCAGCCAGGTGACGGCCTTGCTTTCCTTGCCGCCCAGCAGTCGTACCGCGTCGGCGTAGCTCAGGGTCCGCAGCACGGTCACGCTCCCGATCGGAGGCTGTCGATGACGAGGTGGCAGCGGTCAAAGCTTGGCAGGCTGGTGCGGAGGCGTTTCTGCGCGCGTTCCCGCAGGGCCAGGAGTTCGTCGACACCCAGGACGGTGTCCGCGGCCAGACGCTCCAGGACGAGTGTCAGGTACAGGTCATATTCCTCATCGGCGAGGCGGTGTTGGTTGGCCGCCAGGTAGTCGAACGCCCGGTGGTAGAGCGAGAACCGGTCCTGCGGGCTGACCGGACGGGCGGAGAGCAGCCACAGCTCCATGATCCGGCGGGCGAAGGAGGGCTCGATGACGCCGTCGACACAGGGGAACCTGTTGATCGCCGAACCGAGGTGTCGCAGCAGCGGCTCCACCGCGTGCAGCAGGCAGATCTCCGTGCCGAGCAGGTGGTGCCGACGCTGGATCTGCACCGGTTCCTGATCGCTGCGGCCGTATACGCTCCCGCTGTTGGGACTGTCGCCGAACAGGCCGTGCAGCTCGACCGTCGGCGGCGGGTCGCTCGCCTCGCGCATCCGCACCCAGGCCTGGCGTCCTTTGGCGGAGGAGCGGTAGGTGACGGTGAGGATGTCCAGGATGCTGAGCCAGTCCGGATCGCTGAGCTGGGAGTGCCAGAAGCGGGCCTCCTGGTACCAGCGGCCGTACGCGCTGACCGGCACCTCGCCGTCGACGATCACGTTGAGCAGCAACAGGTTCACGCTGTAGGCCGCGTGCCGGGCCGGGACCTCGCGCGGGCTCGGCCGGTAGGCGGCGTGGCGGCGCTGAGCGCGTTCCTGGTGCGCTGTGCGGAACAGGCGGTTGAGCAGGTCGGCGGTCGCCTGCCGGGTTGAGTCGTCGAGGCGGTCGGCCAGTTCGGTCAGGAAGGTGAGCACCGGGCGGCGGGAGCTGAGTGGCTCGAAGGAGATCAGCGCGTGCAGTAGGTCGTCGTTGACCTCGGTGGTGGCGTACGGGTCGTCGGCGATGGCTTTTTCCTGTGCCACCAAGCCTTGTAGGACCTTCCAGGTGAAGCGGGCGACCAGGTACTCGCCGAAGGTGGCGTGCAGGAACTCGTAGGTGCGCAGGCGGCGGTTGTCGCGGCTGGCTTCGGCGCGGTGGATGAAGAAGAAGCGGCCCAGGGTTTGTTCGGCTTCGGTCAGGCGGGCTTGCAGGCTTTGTGCGGCAACGGGTTCCCGGGTCGGGCCGGGGAGGGCGGCCAGGTCGGTGTCCAGGTCGGACTCGGCGATCCACTGGGTGCCGCGGTTGAACATGCCGAAGGCGACCACGGACAGGCGGCGCAGCTCCTCCTCGACCGAGCGGCGGATCTCTTTGTCGGGCAAGGCGTCCTGGGTCTTGACCACCTCGCGGCGGGCGAAGCGGAACAGCAGGCGTTCGTAGAGCTCGCTCTCGCTCAGGCCTTCCTCGGCGGTCAGCGCGCCGCCCTCGGAGTGGTACAGGGCGAGCATGAGCAGCAGGAGGGGCTGGGTGGACAGGTCGGGGTGGCGGAGGGCGACCTCGGCGGGCAGGGGGGTGAAGCCGGGGCCGGTGTTGGCGGTGTTCCAGCGGTCGAGCCAGGTGGTGACCCTGGGCTTGTCGAAGGGTTGCAGGCGTAGCGCGATACTGCCGTCGGGGATGCGGGCGCGGTCGGCGACCGAAGTGCGGGTGGTCACCAGGACCGCGACCGGGCGGCCGGTGTCGGACTCGCGTTCTTGGAACTCGCGCACCTTCTCCAGGTAGTTGCTCTGGCTGACGCCGGTGGCCTGCAACAGCTCGTCGAAGCCGTCGAGCAGGACCACCGGGAGCGCGTCGCCTGCCGAGCGCGAGAGGGCGGGCCAGGACAGGGATTCGCCGGTGTCGGCGCGGATGGCCTGTTCGATCTGGGACTGGATGTCGCTCTCCGCGGCCACATCGCGCAGCGGGACCCGCACCGGCAGGAAGTCGGTGGCGGGCAGGCGGGCAGCCAGCACCGAGGTGAGCATGGACTTGCCCGAACCCGGTTGGCCCAGCACCAACAGGGGCAGCTGCACCGCGATCGGGTTGGTCAGGTAGCCGGTCAGGAAGTCGTGGATGTCGGTGCGGTCGGGCAGGTCGCGCCACTCGTGCTCGTGCGCCGGTGTGCGGCCCTCGGCGGCCAGCACCCGGAAAACCGGGTCCACGTAAGCCTTTTCCAGCGCTGGGATGCGCAGGTGGGCGGGCAGGTCACCGCCGAGGACCGGGCGGGTCAGCTGGGCCTGGTAGCGGCGGGCCAGGTCGGCGCGGCGGGCATCCGGCAAGCGGCCGGTGGCGATCTCGTCCAGGCGGGCGGCGAGGGCGGACAGGCCGGTGCTGACGGTGGCGCGGGTGGCCTGGTGGTCGGTCAGGCTGGCCCAGCAGGCGAGTTCCGGGCACTCGGCGGCCAGTTGGCGGAACTGGTCCTCGTATTGGCGGATCGCGTTGTCCGGCACTGATTTCAGCAATGTGGTGCGGACCCGGTCCCGCTGGGTTTCGTGCCAGCTGTCCCAGATCGCCAGCGCGGGCAGTTCCGCGGCCAGCGCTTCGGCGCGGGTGCGGTAGTGGGCGCGTAGGGCGGCCAGGTTGTGCTCGTACGGGTGTTCCGGGCTGGGCAGCGGGAGCGGGGTGCTGAGCAGCTCGCGGACCGCCTGGTCGAAGCCGCGGGACGGGCTCTTGTCGGAGGGCAGCGCCAGCTCAGCGCAGGCGGTGAGGAAGGCGGTGGTGACGATGATCGCGTGCGCGGCTTCCAGGCGCTGGGTGCGGTCGAAGCGGTGCAGGCCGCGCAGTCGCCCGGACAGGCCGGTGACCAGGTCGTGGCCGTGCCTGATCAGGTCGGACTTGGCGTCGAACCAGCTCAGCACCTCCTCGGCGCCGGGGGCGGCGGCCAGCATCGCGCCGCTGGCGAGGCGGTCCAGCCAGGTGACGGCGGGGCTCTGGCCGCCGTCGAGCAGCCGGACCGCGTCGCGGTAGCTCAGGATTCTCCGCACGCCTCACGGTATCCAGAGTGAGCGGCCGGTCACTGCCAGCGGAACAGTTTTGTTGCACCGAAGATGGCCGCGGCGGCGAAGGCGGCCGTCACCGCCAGGTGCAACGGGTTGGGCCAGTTGCCGGACCAGGCCGCCTGCATCGCCTGGGTGCCCGCGCCGAGCGGGGTGAACTCGCCGATCCGGCGGACCAGCTCCGGCATCAGCGGGCCCGGCGTCCACAGCCCGGCCAGGAACATCAGCGGGAAGAAGGTGATGGTGCCGATGCCCTGGGCGGCCTTGGTGGTGGGCGCGACCGCGGCGATCAGCAGGCCGAGGCCGAAGATCGCGAGCGTGGTGAGCAGGAAGGACAGCAGCGCCGCGAAGGGGTTGCCGGGCAACGGGACGCCGGCCACGACCCGGCCGAGCGCCATCAGCACGACGGTGGCGGCGGTGACCATCAGCAGGTGCACCAGCAGTTGCGCGGTCAGCAGCCGGATCGGCGGCGCCGGGGTGGTGGCCAGGCGGCGCAGCACACCCAGCTCGCGGTAGCCGGCCAGGCTGCCCGAGAGCAGGCTCAGGCCGAGCATGGCCACCGTCATCGCGATCAGCGTGGGCAGGTAGAAGTCCACGATCCGCGCGCCGCCGTAGGCCGCCTGCGGCTCGCGGAAGAACGGGATCGAGCCGAAGACCACCAGCAGGACCGGGCCGAGCCCGAGGCTGAGCAGCACGGCGGCCGGATCGCGCAGGAACAGGCGCGCTTCGGTGACGGTCAGGCGGGTCAGGGCGGTCATCGGTCGGTTCCGTTCTCGTCGTCGGTGAGCGGGGCCCCGGTCAGGGCCAGGAAGGCGTCGTCCAAAGTGGACTGTTCGACGCGCAGGTCCAGCGGGGTGAGCTGGTGCACGGCCAGGGTGGTGACCACGGCGTTGAGCAGGTTTCCCTTGCCGGAGACGGTGATCGCGCGGTGCTGGCGGGTCAGGCCGGTGACCTCGGGCAGCTCGCGCAGCAGGTGCTCGGGGAGGTCGCCGTCCAGGCGGAAGGTCAGCCGCTGCTCACTGTCCACTGTGGACACCAGTCCGGCCGGGGTGTCCACCGCGACCACCCGGCCCGCCTCGATCACCGCGAGCCGGTCGCACAGGCGCTCCGCCTCGGCCATGAAGTGGGTGACCAGCAGGATGGTCACCCCGCGCTCGCGGACCTGCTCGATCAGCCGCCAGGTGTCCCGGCGGGCCTGCGGGTCCAGGCCGGTGGTCAGCTCGTCCAGCACCGCGATCTCCGGGTTGCCGATCAGTGCCAGCGCGATGGACAGCCGTTGTTTCTGGCCGCCGGAGAGCTTCTTGAACGGGGTGCGCCGGTGTTCGGCCAGGCCGAGGGCGTCCAGCAGCGCGACCGGATCGGCCGGGTCCGGGTAGAAGGAGGCGTACAGCTCGACCGCCTCGCCGACCCGCAGCTTGTCCGGCAGCGCCGCCTCCTGGAGTTGCACGCCGACCCGGCTGCGCAGCCGGTCGCCGTCGGCCGTCGGGTCCAGGCCCAGCACGGATAGGCGGCCGCCGTCCGGGACGCGCAGCCCGGTCAGGCACTCCACCGTGGTGGTCTTGCCCGCGCCGTTGCGGCCCAGGATCCCGAAGATCTCCCCGCACTCGACCTGGAAGGACACGTCCGCGACCGCGACCCGGTCGCCGTACCTCTTGTGCAGGTTCGCGACCTCGATGACCGGCATCTCCGCCAGCTCCCTTCTCGTTGTGCTGCTGACACGGCGAAACGCTAGGAACTCGCTGACCTGCGCGGAATGCGTCTGGAACCCGAGTGGGGGTTGGGCTAGCCCCACCCCCGACACGGTGCCTGGACGCATCGCCCGCGCCGGGGCGGGTCGGTCAGACTTGGCCGGCTGGGAACGGAGGTGCGCGGATGGTCCGCCGATACGGCACGGCCCTTGGCCGCGCACTCTGGGTGCTCGCGCTCGCGGTACCCGCGCTGGGTGTGCTGGTGGTGGGACTGCTGAGCTTCCTGCCCTCGATGTTCGGGCTGGTGTTCTGCTACGGGTGGGGGCTGCGCCACGGCCGCCCGTTCCTCAACCGGGTGCGCGCCACGGTGAGCCGGTGGTCCGGGACCGCCGTCACCCCGCCTTACCGCCCCCGGCCGCCGCTGCCCGAACCGGAACCGGACGGGCTCTCCCGGTGGCGGGACCAGCTGTACCGGTCGCGGCGCTGGCTGCGGGTCAACCACCACCTGGACTGGGTCTCCGAGGATCCGGCGAGCTGGCGGGACCTGCGCTGGCTGCTGGTCAACCCGGTGCTCGCGCCGCTGACCGTGGTCGGCACGGTGCTCGCCGGGCCCCGTGCACTTCAGGTATACAACCGGTGGACCGCACATATGCTCGGTCCGCGCGAGCCCTCGGCCGCGAACCGGTTCCTGCACCGGCTCTTCCACTGCTGGGAGGCGTCCTGGCGCGGGTTCCTGCTCGGCCTGCTCGCCCTGGCCGGGCTGCCGATCCTGGTGGTCAACCTGGCCGGGTTCCTCCTCCACCACGTGTTCGGCACCTGGCAGTTCTGGTGGCCGCCGCTGGTGGAGTACACCCGGCAGTTCACCGACCTGCACCGCCGCCTGCTGCGCGAGTGGGCAGGCATCGAGATCCCGGACCCGTACCTGCCCGCGCCGCTGCCGCCCCGGCCGGAGCCCGGCGGCAAGTACCGCTTCGGCAACCAGCTGTTCAGCACCGACGCGCCGGTCCGGCGGATGCGGCGCTACAGCTGGGTGATGACCGACCGGGCCGCCTGGCGGGACCTGCTGTGGCTGCTGACCAACACCATCGTGGCCCCGGTGCTGGTGCTGCTGCCGCCGCTGGCGGCCACCGGCGGGTTCCTGCTCGGGGTGTGGCTGCCGGTGGTGGTCTCGCCGGTGCTGTCGCTGTTCTTCGGCCGGGACATGCTGCCCACGATGTACCAGTGGCTGCCGTGGGACCCGGTGCCCACCACCCTGTTCCGCACCCTCGGCCCGCTGATCGGGCTGCCGGTGGCGGTACTCGCCGTGTACACCGCGCCCATACTGCTGCGGGCCTACGGCCGCTGGTGCGCGTGGCTGCTCGCGCCGACCAAGGCCGCGCTGCTCGCCCAGCGGGTGCGCGGGCTGACCGAGAGCCGCAGCGAGGCGGTGGACAGCCAGGCCGCCGAGCTGCGCCGGATCGAACGCGACCTGCACGACGGCGCGCAGGCCCGGCTGGTCGCGCTGGGCCTGAACCTCGGCGCGGCCAGGGCACTGGTGGACACCGATCCGGTACGGGCCAAGGAGATCCTGGACCAGGCGCTGGCCTCCTCCTCGGCCGCGCTGACCGAGCTGCGCGAGCTGGTGGCCGGCATCCACCCGCCGGTGCTGGCCGAACGTGGCCTGGCCGAGGCGATCCGCTCGGTCGCGCTGGACGCCGCGCTGCCGGTGCGGGTGGACGGCGCGCTGCCTGGCCGGTTCGAGCCGCCGGTGGAGTCCGCGGCCTACTTCGCGGTGTGCGAGGCGATGACCAACGCGGTCCGGCACGCGGAGGCGACCGAGGTCGTCGTACAGCTCGTATACAACGCGGATATCTTGCGCATCACCGTGGTGGACAACGGGTGTGGCGGCGCGGACCCGGCCAAGGGCAGCGGGTTGCGGGGCATCCGGCGCAGGCTGGCACCATTCGACGGTCAGCTCACCCTGGACAGCCCGCCGGGCGGTCCCACGACGGTCCGCCTGGAGATCCCGTGCGCGTTGTCCTCGCCGAGGACCTCTACCTCCTCCGAGACGGCCTGACCCACCTGCTCGCCGCGCACGGCTTCGAGGTGGTCGCCGCGGTGGAGACCGGCCCCGAGCTGCGCGCCGCGCTCACCGAGCACCGCCCGGACGTGGCCGTGGTCGACGTCCGGCTGCCCCCGACCCAGACCGACGAGGGCCTGCAGGTCGCCCTGGCCGCCCGCGCCGAGACGCCCGGACTGCCGATCCTGGTGCTCTCCCAGCACGTGCAGCAGCTCTACGCCAGGGAGCTGCTGGCCGACGGCACCGGCGCGATCGGCTACCTGCTCAAGGACCGGGTGTTCAACGCCGAGCAGTTCGTCGACGCGGTGCGCAGGGTCGCCGCCGGGGGCACCGTGATGGACCCGGAGGTCATCGCCAAGCTGCTGGACAGCTCCCCGCGCCGCTCCGGCGTGGACCGCCTGACCCCGCGCGAGCGCGAGGTGCTGGAGCTGATGGCGCAGGGCCGCTCCAACGCCGCCGTCGCGGCCCGGCTGTTTGTCAGCGAGGGCGCGGTCGGCAAGCACACCGCGAGCATCTTCGGCAAGCTCGGCCTGGCGCCCTCCGACGATGACAACCGCAGGGTGCTGGCCGTGCTCGCCTACCTGCAGGGTGTGGCCGGAGCCTGACCGCGACGGCCGGCACCGTGTGCCGCAACGGCCGGCACGCGGGGCGGGGTCAGCGGGCGGGGCGCAGGACCGAGGGCGGGAACAGGCGGGAGCGCCAGCCCAGCGGGGAGCTCGCGGTGAGGCTGTCCAGGACCTGGCGCACCGCGGCGAACAGCTCCGGCTCCGGCCGTTCCGCGCCGCCGTACCAGGACCGCTCCACCGCGCCGATGATCGTGCGCAGGCCGTTCTGGCCCCGCTCGTCCAGCTTGTGCTCGCGCACCAGCTTCCTGGCCGCCGCGCGCACCGTCTCCGTGCCCGCCACCGCGGCGCCCCGGTCCACCGAGGCCGCCATCAGCTCCTGCCAGGCCGCGCCAGCCGCGTCCGGCCCGCCGACCGCGACCGCGTGCAGGCGGCGGTCCCGCAGGTAGCGGCGCAGCCAGGACGGCACCGCCAGCGCGACCGCGGCCAGGCCCAGCGTGAACAGGGTCCACCACAGCGCGGGGTGCACCAGGTGCCACAGCGGTATCAGCACCGCGGCGCCACCGGCCAGCGCGGCCAGGCCCCACCACAGCTCCGGCGGCTCCTTGCCGTTGGAGAGCACCCCGGCCTGGCGTTCCCGCCTGCGGGCCTGGGTGACCGCGGCGCCGCGGGCGGCGGCGGCCAGTGCGAGCAGCAGCAGCGGGCCGGAGGTGAACCACACCCACAGCGGCAGGATGGTGTCGTCCCGGTCGCTGTTCTGCTCGGTGTCGTTGCCGGGGTTCTGGCCGGGGTTCACGGTGGTGGTCGGCGCGGCCGTGGTGGGCCGGGCGGCCGTGGTGGGCAGTGCCGAGTTGCCCTCGTCACCGGGGTTGGGCTGCTCGTAGGGGGCGGTGTTGCCGCGGCTGTCCGGCAGCGGGGTCGGGTCGAACGGGATCCAGCCGAGGCCGTTGAAGAACACCTCGACCCAGGCGTGCGCGTCGTTGGTGGTGATCGTCCGGTAGTTGCCGCTGGCGAAGCCGGGGGTGAACCCGACCGCGACCCTGGCAGGCACCTGCACCGAGCGCAGCATCGCCACCATCGAGGAGGCGAACTGCTCGCAGTAGCCGGTCTTGCCGTTGAACAGGAAGTCCACCAGCGGGTCGCCCTGCCCGGTGCCCTCGGTGCGCAGCTGGTACTTGAACCCGCCGTCCTTGGCCAGGAAGTTGCGCAGCGCCAGCGCCTTGTCGTAGTCGGTGCCCGCGTTCCTGGTGACCTGTCTGGCCAGCGACTCCACCTGCGGGTCGACGCTGTGGTCGTAGTAGCGCTCGCCGATCAGCGCCGCGTTGCGGGACCGCCCGCCCGGTGCGGCGCGCATGGCCTCCGCCGTCGGGTCGGGCAGGATCGAGGCCTGCAGGTACCGGCCAGGGCTCTGCCGGTTGGGCGCGTGCACGATGCCGGCGGTCGGGTCGTAGCTCCAGTTGTCCGCGATGTTGGAGAACATCAGCGGCACGCCGTAGACCGGCAGCCACGGGTCGAGGAAGCCGACGGTCTCGATGTCGACCTCGATCTGCTTGCCCTCGGCGAGCAGCCGCCGCCGGTCCGTCCCCGGCGGCAGCGCCAGCTCGCCCCTGGTCGGCTGCCCGTCGAGCTGCGGGTCGACCTCGAAGCCGCGCTTCGGGTCGTACTTGCTCAGCGTCATCACCCGCAGGTACGGCGGCCGGTCCGGCAACCCGCGCACCCGGAACATCTCGATGTTGCGGTCCCGCTCCAGGTGCCCGCGCAGCGAGGTGAACGCGTTGAGCCCGATCGAGGCGGTCGCGTCGGCCGCGCCCCCGCCGGGCAGCCTGCCCGCGGTGCCGACCATGGTCAGCACCGCGCCGGCGAACAGCGCGATCACCACCGCGGCCGCGGCCACCCCGACCGCGGCGTGCGCCGAGCCGTCCCCCGAGCGCAGCGCGGGCAGGCCGAGCCTGCCCCGCCACAGCCGGTGCCGCTGGCGTTCGTCGATGACCAGCAGCAGCGCGAACCCGGCTGCGCCCGCGGCAAAGGACCACCAGGGCAGCAGCTCGTCGGCCAGCGAGGCGGGCACCGCGTACACGCACAGCAGCACCAGCCCGGAGGCCGCGGGCGCGGCGGCGGCCACCGCGAGGGTGTCCACCACGATCGCGACCAGCCCGATCGCCACGCACACCAGGCACAGCATCGCCGCGGTCGCGGTCACCGGCGGCACCCCGGTCTGCACCTGGGCCATCGCCTGCCGCAGCACCCCGATCAGGTCGCTGAGCGCGGCCGGGCCGGGCAGCACCACCAGCAGGCCGCTGCGGGTGAACACCGCGGTCAGGAAGCACAGCAGGCCGACGAACTGGCCAAGCGCGACCAGCGGCGTCGGCGTGCGGACCGAGCGCAGCGCGATCCCGGTGCCCGCGATCACCGCCACGGTGACCGCGACGAACACCAGCCAGCGCACCCCGTCGATGACCCCGGACAGCGAGGTGGCCGCGGTCAGCACGGCCAGTCCCGCGGCACTGGGCACCACCGGCCCGGTCCAGCCGACCGGAGCGGCCACCGCCCTCCGCCTGTTCACCATCAGCCCTCGCTCACCACGGCCCAGCGCCGGCCACGTGGCCGCTGGACATCCGTTCCGGCACGGTGTTGCACAGCAGCGACCACACCGCGGCCATGCCCTGTTCCGGCCGGGCCACCACCGCGCCCCAGCCGGCCGAGGTGAGCAGCCGCAGCGCGTCCTGCGGGTCGGCGCCCCGCTCCTCGCGCGCGCTGGCCCACCCGTTGACGTCCAGCAGCACCGCGAGGCTGCGCACCCCGCGTGGCCGGAAGCGCACCAGCTCGGCCAACGCGGCCGGGGTCACATCGCCCAGCACCGCGATCATCTCCCGGCCCGCGCCGGGGTCGCCGGTGACCGCCAGCTGCGCGCGGTGCGCCGGGTGCAGCGCGGCCAGCGCGTCCAGCACCGGCACGTCGCTGAGCCCCGCCGAGGCGGAGCCGCCGGCCAGCAGCACGCCCTCCTCGGTGCCCAGCCGCACGTGCTGGCCGTGTTTGTGCAGGTGCAGGCAGATGCTCGCGGTCAGCGAGATCGCCCACTCCAGGCTGGAGGTGGGGCCGTTGCCGCGGTGCGCGGCGGCCCTGGTGTCCAGCAGCACCGAGACGCCGCCGTGCCACGGGCTCTCCTCCACCCGCACCATCAGCTCGTCCCGCCGCGCGGTGGACTTCCAGTGCACCTTGCGCAGGTCGTCGCCGTGCCGGTACTGCCGGATGATCGCGTCGTCCTCGCCCTGCCCGGCCCGCAGCCGCACCGCGCCGTCATCGCCGGCGCCCATGCCGGAGCCGTACGGCAGCCCGGTCAGCGCGACCACCTTGGGCACCACCACCAGCCTGCTGCGCCCGCCGAGCTCGCGCTCGAACTCGGCCAGCCCGAACGGGTCGGTGACCCTGGCCCGCAGCGGGCCCAGCTGGTGCACGCCGCGCATCACCGGCTGCAGCGGGTAGCGCAGCACCGCGGCGCTGCGCCGGGGCAGCCGCTCCACCACGAACCTCGGCTTGTTGCCCAGGGCGTAGGGCACGCCGTCCTCCAGCATCAGCCCGCCCGCCGGCAGCCGTCCCGAGCTGCGCACCTCAAGGCGGACCTCGGAGCTGGTGCCCACCGGCACCCGCTCCGGCACCAGGTGGCGCAGCGCGGCCAGGCCGATCCGGGCGTTGGCCGCCATCACCGCGGCGATGATCGGCAGCGCGACCACGAACACCGCGATCCGCAGCAGGTCACGTTCGTCGAGCAGCAGCGCGCACAGCGCGGCGGCGAGTCCGGCGGCGAGCAGGCATCGGCCCCTGGTGGTCAGTCCCGCCAACACGCCCATGGATCACCTGGCTCCGCGCAGGCCCGCGTGCCACTGCTGGCTCTGGCCCTGGTTGTTGCCGGGGCCCTGCGGCACCGGCACCCGCTGCACCAGCCCGCGGACCAGGTCGGCGGGGGAGCGGCGGGCGGCCTGCGCCTCGGCGGTGAGCACCAGGCGGTGCGCGAGCACCGGCACGGCCACCGCGTGCACGTCGTCGGGCACCACGAACTCGCGCCCGGACAGCGCCGCCTGCGCCCGCGCGGCCCGCACCAGGTGCAGGGTCGAGCGCGGCGAGGCGCCCAGGCGCAGCTCGGGCAGGCGGCGGGTGGCCGAGACCAGCTCCACCGTGTAACGCCGGATCTCCGGCGAGAGATGAACCTCCCGAACGGTGGCCACGAGCTGGCGCACCCGTTCGGCGTCGGAGACCGGCTTGAGGTCGGCCATCGGGTCGTGCCCGGCGTGCTCGTCCACCATGGCCAGCTCGGCCTGCGGGTCGGGGTAGCCGATGGAGACCCTGGCGGTGAACCGGTCGCGCTGGGCCTCGGGCAGGGCGTAGGTGCCCTCCATCTCCACCGGGTTCTGGGTGGCGATGACCATGAACGGCGAGTCCAGGGTGTAGCTGCGGCCGTCCACCGTGACCTGGTGTTCCTCCATGCACTCCAGCAGGGCGGACTGGGTCTTCGGGGAGGCGCGGTTGATCTCGTCGCCGACCACGATGTTGGCGAAGACCGGACCGGGCCGGAACTCGAACTCGCTGTTCTGGCGGTTGAAGATGGACACGCCGGTGATGTCGCTTGGCAGCAGGTCCGGGGTGAACTGGATCCGGCTGACCGAGCAGTCGATGGACCGGGCCAGCGCCTTGGCCAGCGAGGTCTTGCCGACCCCTGGCACGTCCTCGACCAGCAGGTGGCCCTCGGCGAGCAGGGTGACCAGCGCGATCCGCACCACTTCCGGCTTGCCGACCAGCACCCGTTCGACGTTGGCCGCGATCCGCGAGGCGGTGGCGTGTAGCTCCGGCAACCCGCCGACCTCGCGCGGACTGACCGTGGTCCCGTCCTCGCCGTACTGATGACCGGATAGTGCGGCGGGCTGGGTACTGGGCGTCACACGTCCTCCTGCTGAGACCTTATGCGGCAGCCTGCCACGCAGTCTGTCAAAACCGGGCTAAGGGACCTACCGGTCGGGTCAGTCATACCGCACACCTGGTGCCCCACATCGTCCCCCACTTCTCACCACCGTGGACGGCCGATAGGCCAACTGGTTGCTCTTCCGGCCTGGATTCGTGGGCGGAGGGTGATCGGATGGCTGCCGATGCCACCCGCTCCGGCTGCCTCTCCGGGCAGGTCCCCCCACCGAGCCCCACGCGCACCCACCGCCTCCTTCCTGCGAAAACGCCGACACACCCGGGGGACAACGGGCCCGTTTCGCGTTGACTGTGGAGCAAAGTGGGGTACTGTGGCGGCCGGTGGGGCAAACGGGGGCCCCGCTGCCGGTCCCGTCGGGTCGGTTGGGAGGTGCGTTGCCGATGTTCCTCGGTACCCACAGCCCAAAGCTCGACGACAAGGGGCGGCTCACCCTGCCGGCGAAGTTCCGGGACGCACTCGCGGGGGGTCTGATGCTCACCAAGGGCCAGGACCACTGCCTGTTCGTCTTCCCGCGAGCGGAGTTCGAGCAGATGGCGCGGAAGGTGGCCGAGGCGCCGTTCACCAACGAGGCGGTCCGCGCGTACCAGCGCTACCTGTTCGCAGGCACGGACGAGCAGCGTCCTGACTCGCAGGGCCGGATCTCGATCACGCCGGAACTGCGGCGCTATGCCTCGCTGACCAAGGAGTGCGTGGTCATCGGGGCGATCAACCGGCTGGAGATCTGGGACGCCACCGCCTGGGAGCGCTACCTCGAGGAGCACGAGGACAGCTACGCGCAGGCACGCGAGGAGGTGCTCCCCGGAGTCTTCTAGAAGACGTGCGTGAGGCATTCGGATGCGGCTTGGCCTCGGTCCGCTCGGCTTTCGACCCTGGTGCACCTTCCCCGGCACCAGGTGCGACGGGCGGGCGGGGACCTGGCGGCATCCGGGAGACGTTCCAGGCACCTGCTTGTCGCGCATGGGCGGGTAAGAGAGGTAGTGACCGCCATGACCGGGCAGCCGCAACACGTGTCGGTGCTGTTGGACCGCACGCTTGAGCTGCTCGCGCCCGCGCTGAGCGAACCGGGAGCCGTGGCCGTCGACGCCACCCTCGGCCTCGGCGGGCATTCGGAGGCACTGCTCGCCGCGCACCCCCGGCTGACGCTGATCGGCCTGGACCGGGACACCCAGGCGCTCAAGCTCGCCGGCGAAAGACTGGCTGCATACAACGCGCGTACTCATCTTGTGCACGCGGTGTACGACGAGCTGCCCGAGGTGCTGCTCGACCTCGGTATACCGCGAGTGCACGGAGTGCTCTTCGACTGCGGCGTGTCCTCGCTGCAGCTGGACGCGGTGGAGCGCGGCTTCGCCTACTCCAAGGACTCGCCGCTGGACATGCGGATGGACCCGAGCGGCCCGATCACCGCGGCGGACATCCTCAACACCTACGGCCACGGTGACCTGGCCCGGATCCTGCGCGACTACGGCGAGGAGCGGTTCGCGGGCAAGATCGCCTCGGCCATCGTGCGCGAACGGGAGAAGGAGCCGTTCACCACGAGTGGCCGCCTGGTGGACCTGCTGTACGCGACGGTCCCGGCGGCCACCCGGCGCACCGGCGGCCACCCGGCCAAGCGGACCTTCCAGGCGCTGCGCATCGAGGTCAACGCCGAGCTGGACGTGCTGCGCCGGGCCATCCCGGCCGCGGTCGACGCGCTGGTGCTCGGCGGCCGGATCGCGGTGATGTCCTTCCAGTCGCTGGAAGACAAGATCGTCAAGCGGGTGCTGGTCGAACGCGCCACCTCGACCACCCCGCAGGGCCTGCCGGTGGAGCTGCCCGGCCACGGACCCGAGCTGCGGCTGCTCACCCGCGGCTCCGAACAGGCCAGTGAGCAGGAGGTGGCGGTCAACCCGAGGGCCGCCTCGGTGCGGCTGCGTGCCGCGGAGCGGATCAGGGAGGCGACATGACCGCACCAGCACGGCAGACCCCGCCCGAACTCCCGGAGCACCAGACTCCGGTCAACCCTGGCGATCGCGGTCGCTCCTCCGCGGCCGAGCGCGCCTACGCCCGCCGCGAGCAGCGCAAGGACCGCTGGCTGCGCCCGGTGCAGGAACGCGCGGCCGCCACCGGCTTCCGCGCGCCGTTCGTGCTCATGGTGATGTCCCTGCTGGGCATCGGCCTGGTCACCTCGCTGTGGCTGACCACGGCCGCGGCCGCCGACTCGGTGAAGCTGGAGCAGATCAAGAAGGACGCCCGCGCCCAGGCCGAGCTGGTCGAGCTGCTGCGCCGCGAGGTGGCGACCAAGGAGTCCCCGGCCGAGCTGGACCGCAAGGCGCGCGAGATGGGCCTGGTGCCCGCGATCGACCCGGCGATGCTGGTGCAGAAGCCGGATGGCAGTTGGGGCGTGGTCGGCGAGCCGAAGGCGGTCAAGCCCCAGTCCCGGCAGCAGCCGAACTCCCCGGCGCAGAGCCCGCCGCCGGAGCAGAACCCGCAGGGCCAGCCCGCCGACGGCGCGCAGGGTGGTCAGCACCAGGGCGGCGAGCCGCCAGTGGACAACCAGCCCGGCGCGGAGCAGGGCGGGCAGCCAGGAGGAACGGGCTGATGCAGCGTTCGCGCACGAGCCGCCCGGTCCGGTCGCGGTCCGTCCGCGGCGCCAGGTCCAGCCGCCCGCCCGGCGGCATGGGCAACCACCGCACCAGGACCGTGGTCGGCAGGCTCATGCTGGTCATCGCGCTGGTGGCGGCCGGGGTCAAGCTGGTCGAGGTGCAGATCGTGAACGCGGCCGAGTTCTCCGCCGCCTCCTCCCGCCAGCGCAGCACCCCGCAGGAGCTGCCCGGCCCGCGCGGCTCGATCACCGACCGCAACAGCGCGCTGCTCGCCTTCTCCAGCCAGGTCCGCGCGCTGTACGCGCTGCCGCAGCGGATCACCCAGGAGTGGGACAAGTTCGCCGAGGAGGGCAAGGCCAAGGGCACCAAGGACCCCGTGCCCAACGGCGAGGAGCGCAAGCGCCTCATCGCGGCCAAGATGAAGCAGGTGCTCGGCGACCAGGTCGACGAGAAGGACCTCCTGGACAAGCTGCGCAGGGAAGTCAAGTACGTGGTGCTGGTGCCCAGTGTCGAGCCGGGCAAGGCCAGGGAGATCACCAAGGCCTTCCCGGAGATCGGCGCCGAGTCCCGCGAGGAGCGGCAGTACCCCGGCGGCACGCTGGCCGCCGACGTCATCGGCTACGCGAACTGGCGGATGGAGGACAAGCCGGGCCGCCTGGCCGGCCTGGAAGGCCTAGAGTCCTACCGGAACCAGCTGCTGACCGGCAAGAACGGCAAGCGGATCGTGGACACCGTGGCCAACAACGAGGACGCGGTCATCCCGGGCAGCGAGCGCGAGCAGATCCCGCCGACCCCCGGCTCCGACCTGGAGCTGACCGTGGACGCGGACCTGCAGTACCGGGTGCAGCAGCTGCTCACCGACTACGTCCGCCGGGCAGGCGCGCGCAACGGCACGGCCGTGGTCATGGACGTCAAGACCGCCGAGGTCTACGCGCTGGCCGATGACAAGCCCTACGACCTGAAGAACTTCACCAGCGCGACCAAGGAACAGATGAACCCGTTCGCGGTGACCTCGCCGTTCGAGCCCGGTTCAGTGAACAAGATCGTCACCGCCGCGGCCGGCATCGAGTACGGGCTGGTCACCCCGACCACCGTGCTCAACGTGCCGGGCAGCCTCAACTACCCCGGCTACACCGTCTCCGACGCCTGGGACCACGGCCTGGAGAAGATGACCTTCACCGGGGTGCTGGCCAAGTCCTCCAACGTGGGCACCCTGCTCACCGCCAAGGAGATCGGCGAGGACCGCTACGCCGACATGCTGGCCAAGTTCGGCCTCGGCAAGAAGACCGGCATCGGCCTGCCCGGCGAGTCGGCCGGCACGGTGCCGCCGCGCTCGCAGTGGTCGCAGTCCACCTTCGGCAACCTGCCGATCGGCCAGGGCCTGAACATGACCGTGCTGCAGATGGCCGGCATGTACCAGGCCATCGCCAACGACGGGGTGCGCATCCCGCCGCGGATCGTGCGCGCGGAGATCGGCCCGGACAAGCAGCGCCGGGAGGAGAAGCGCCCGGACGGCGTGCGGGTGGTCTCGGCGGAGACGGCCAAGACGGTGCGCGACATGATGCGCGCGGTGGTGCAGCAGGTGCCGGGCAAGCCGGACCTGCGGGGCACCGGCCCGGCGGCCGCGCTGGAGGGGTACCAGATCTCCGGCAAGACCGGCACCGCGCAGCAGGTGGAGAACGGCCGGTACAGCCAGACCAAGCACTGGATCACCTTCGCCGGCATGGTGCCGGCGGACAACCCGCGCTTCGTGGTCGGGCTGATGCTGGACGCGCCCACCGAGAGCGGGCCGGACGGCAAGTCGGCGGCCCCGCTGTTCCACGAGATCGCCTCGTACCTGGTGCAGCGCTACCGCATCCCGGTCTCGCCCGAGCCCAGCCCGATCCAGAACCTGATCGTGCGCTGAACCCCCGCCCCCAGGAGCGGGGACGGGGGTTCAGGCACAGCTGTCCGGGTGGTCAGAGGCGGCGCAGGACCGCGACCACCTTGCCCAGGATCTTCGCCTCGTCGCCCAGGATCGGCTCGTAGGCCGGGTTGTGCGGCATCAGCCAGACGTGCCCGTCCCGGCGCTTGAAGGTTTTCACCGTGGCCTCGCCGTCGATCATCGCGGCCACCACGTCACCGTTGTCAGCGTCGGGCTGCTGGCGCACCGCGACCCAGTCGCCGTCGGTGATGGCCGCGTCCACCATCGAGTCGCCGACCACCTTGAGCAGGAACAGCGAACCCTCGCCGACCAGCTCCTTCGGCAGCGGGAAGACCTCCTCCACCGACTCCTCCGCCAGGATCGGGCCACCGGCGGCGATGCGGCCGACGACCGGCACGTAGGTCGGGCTCGGGCGGTCGAAGCGCTCCGGCTCCTCCTCGCCCTCCGGCGTGCGCACCCCGTAGGCGCGCGGGCGGTTGGCGTCGCGTCGCAGGTAGCCCTTGCGCTCCAGCGCGCGCAGCTGGTGGGCCACCGAGGAGGTGGAGTTCAGGCCGACCGCCTCGCCGATCTCCCGGATGCTGGGCGGGTAGCCGTAGCGCTCCAGCCAGTCCTTGATGACCTCGAGCACCTTGCTCTGCCTCGGGGTCAGGCCGACTAGCTCGACGCCTTCGGACACCGGTTCCGGTAGCACGTGCACTTCCGCGCGCCGCGCCGCCTCGCCCGCCGTGGCGGGCTCGGCGCCGGTAAGAACAGGCTCCTTGGTCGTCTCGCGTGCCACGGGGTTGCCCTCCAGTCCCAGGTGAACTCAGGTTCGAACGGTAGTCGCACAGCGTGTCGAGATCAAACGCGTGTTCGAACGACACGCCGGAAATGCTTCAAATCGGTCCGCGGTGGTGGTAGACATTCGCACGGACGTTCGATCGAACACCCGTTCGATCGGGGTCCGGGCCAGGGACCGCTCGCGTTGGATGGAGACGTCATGTCGGCGCTCGCACACACCGAAACCGCGGACCAGCAGCAGGCCGGGTCGGGCCACGTGCCTGCCCACGTGGCCTGGCAGCGGCGCAGTCTGCGGGTGCGCCGCGCCGGGGACGGGGCCCGCCCGCAGGGCCGTCCGGACGGCGAGCAGTTCGCCGAGGACGCCACCGGCCGGGTCATCGCCACCTGCGGACCGGCCCGCCGCCGCGCCACCTGGGTGGACCTGGTGCTGGTCGCCCTGGTCACCGCGCTGGCCGTGCTCGGTCTCGGCCTGCTCGCCGAGATCCGGATGGGCGGGGAGTCCGAGCCGCTGCCCGCCAAGACCATGCTCACCCAGCTCGGCGCCGGGGAGACCCTGACCGACCTGGCCCGCCGGGTCGCGCCCGGCCGCGCGCCCGCCGAGGTCATCGCGCGCATCCACGAGCTCAACGCCTCGCTGTCCAACGGCCCGCACGCCGGCCAGCCGCTGTGGGTGCCCGACCTCGACGCGGACCCGGCCCGCCCCTGAGCCGCCGGAGCGCCCTCGGCTAGGTTGGCTGTCACCTGTTGGCGTGATCCCGCTCGCACGTCCGCGGAACACGTGGTGGCATGCGCCTGTCAACTTGCTTCCGTCACCCGCTCGGCCTAGGTTCTACCCCTACATCTAGTAGTTACACCGCTGTGGTTGTCCCACTGATTGGGTCGCGGCGGGCTGGTGCGGGGAAGGGGCGAGGACCGTGCGGTGTCCATTCTGTCGGCACTCCGACTCCCGGGTGGTGGACTCCCGCGAGGTCGACGAGGGTCAGGTCATCCGCCGTCGCCGGTCCTGCCCGCAGTGCAGCCGCCGGTTCACCACGGTCGAGGAGGCCGTGCTGGCCGTGGTGAAGCGCTCCGGTGTCACCGAACCCTTCAGCAGGGAGAAGGTGGCGCGCGGGGTCAGCCGCGCCTGCCAGGGCCGTCCGGTCGATGAGGACAAGCTGCAGTTGCTGGCGCAGCAGGTGGAGGAGGCGATCCGCGCCACCGGCGTCGCGGAGGTGCCCAGCCACGAGGTGGGGCTGGCCATCCTCGGCCCGCTGCGCGACTTGGACGAGGTCGCCTACCTGCGCTTCGCCAGCGTCTACCGGTCCTTCTCCTCGGTGGAGGACTTCGAGAAGGAGATCCTCGACCTCCGCGAGGCCAAGCAGCCGGAAGCGGCGGACGAGCAGGAAGCGGCGAAGAGCGAATGACCAGCCAGGAGAGCCCCCGCAGGCGACCCAAGGCCGGTGCGGCCAAGACCCGTGGTGGGACGGGCAAGGGCGGCGCGGCGGGGAAGAGCGCGGCGGGGAAGAACACCAAGAGTCTTGCCGGACCGAATCGGACGGGGACACCGGACGGGGCCGGGCACGCAGCAGCGAGCGAGGGAGAGCAGAAGGTCATGACGGAGACCGTCGGGACCCCGGCCGCCGGGGAACAGGCCACTGGCCTACGCATGGAGCGCGTCTACACCACCCCCGGTGTGCACCCGTACGACGAGGTCACCTGGGAGCACCGCGACGTCGTGATGACCAACTGGCGCGACGGCACGGTGAACTTCGAGCAGCGTGGCGCCGAGTTCCCCGACTTCTGGTCGGTGAACGCGGTCAACATCGTGACCAGCAAGTACTTCCGCGGCGCGGTCGGCACCGAGCAGCGCGAGAACAGCCTGCGCCAGCTCATCGACCGCGTGGTGCTGACCTACACCAAGGCCGGGGTGGACAACGGCTACTTCGCCACCCAGCAGGACGCGGAGATCTTCGAGCACGAGCTGACCTGGATGCTGCTGCACCAGGTGTTCAGCTTCAACTCCCCGGTCTGGTTCAACGTCGGCACCGCCTCCCCGCAGCAGGTCTCCGCCTGCTTCATCCTCGCCGTCGACGACACCATGGAGTCGATCCTCAACTGGTACAAGGAAGAGGGTCTGATCTTCAAGGGCGGCTCCGGCGCCGGGGTCAACCTCTCCCGCATCCGCTCCTCCCGTGAGCTGCTCTCCTCCGGCGGCAGCGCCTCCGGCCCGGTCTCGTTCATGCGCGGCGCGGACGCCTCCGCGGGCACCATCAAGTCCGGCGGGGCCACCCGGCGCGCGGCGAAGATGGTCATCCTCGACGTCGACCACCCGGACGTGGAGGAGTTCATCGAGACCAAGGCCCGCGAGGAGGAGAAGATCCGCATCCTCCGGGACGGCGGCTTCGACATGGACCTCGGTGGCAAGGACATCACCAGCGTCCAGTACCAGAACGCGAACAACTCGATCCGGGTCTCGGATGAGTTCATGCGTGCGGTGGAGAGCGGTGGCAGCTACCACCTGCGCTCCCGCACCACCGGCGAGGCGATCGACTCCAGGGACGCCAAGGAGATCTTCCACAAGCTGGCCCAGGCCGCGTGGGAGTGCGCCGACCCCGGCATCCAGTACGACGGCACCATCAACGACTGGCACACCTGCCCGGAGTCGGGCCGGATCAGCGCGTCCAACCCGTGCTCGGAGTACATGCACCTGGACAACTCCAGCTGCAACCTGGCCTCGCTGAACCTGATGAAGTTCCTCAACGATGACGGCACCTTCGCCGGTGAGCGCTTCGCCAAGGCGGTGGAGTTCGTCATCACCGCGATGGACATCTCCATCTGCTTCGCCGACTTCCCGACCGAGCCGATCGGCGAGACCACCCGCAAGTTCCGCCAGCTGGGCATCGGCTACGCCAACCTGGGCGCGCTGCTGATGGCCACCGGCCACGCCTACGACTCCGACGGCGGCCGCGCGCTGGCCGCCGCGATCACCTCGCTGATGACCGGCACCGCGTACAAGCGCTCCGCCGAGCTGGCCGGCGTGGTCGGGGCCTACGAGGGCTACGCCCGCAACGCCGACGGGCACCAGCGGGTGATGCGCAAGCACGCCGCGGCCAACGACCTGGTCCGCACCATGCACCGCAATGACAAGGCCGTGCACAAGCTGGCCACCATCGCCTGGCAGGACTGCCTCGAGGTGGGCAACCGCAACGGCTGGCGCAACGCGCAGGCCAGCGTGCTCGCGCCCACCGGCACCATCGGCCTGATGATGGACTGCGACACCACCGGCATCGAGCCGGACCTGGCGCTGGTCAAGTTCAAGAAGCTGGTCGGCGGCGGCTCCATGCAGATCGTCAACCAGACCGTGCCGCGCGCGCTGACCGCGCTGGGCTACCAGCCCGAGCAGGTCGAGGCGATCGTGGAGTACATCAGCGAGCACGGCCACGTGGTGGACGCGCCCGGCCTGCGGCTGGAGCACTACGAGGTCTTCGACTGCGCGATGGGCGAGCGCTCCATCGCCGCGATGGGCCACGTCCGGATGATGGCCGCGGTGCAGCCGTTCATCTCCGGCGCCATCTCCAAGACGGTGAACATGCCGGAGACGGCCACCGTGGAGGAGGTCGAGAAGATCTACTACGAGGGCTGGAAGCTCGGCCTCAAGGCGCTGGCGATCTACCGGGACAACTGCAAGGTCGGCCAGCCGCTGTCGGCGGGCAAGAGCGCGAGCAAGGCCGCTGACAAGCAGCCGGAGACGGTGATCGAGTACCGCCCGGTCCGCAAGCGCCTGCCGAAGAAGCGCCCCAGCCAGACCGTGTCGTTCACCGTCGGCGGCGCCGAGGGCTACCTGACCGCGGGCTCCTTCCCCGACGACGGCCTCGGCGAGATCTTCGTCAAGCTGGGCAAGCAGGGCTCGACCCTGGCCGGCGTGATGGACGCCTTCTCGATGTCGATCTCGGTGGGCCTGCAGTACGGCATCCCGCTGGAGTTCTACGTCTCGAAGTTCATGAACCAGCGCTTCGAGCCGGCCGGCATGACCGACGACCCGGACGTCCGCATCGCCACCAGCGTGCTGGACTACCTGTTCCGCCGCCTGGCCCTGGACCACCTCCCGCCCGCCAAGCGCGCCGAGCTGGGCATCTTCACCGCGGACGAGCGCTCGGCGCAGGTGGAGGCCGAGTACGGCGGTGGCGAGGTCGACCTGACCGCGCTGCAGACCACGGTCGAGGCCAAGCCGAAGCCCGCAGGCGGCAAGGGCGAGGTCGCGGCCAAGCCCGCGGACGTCACGGTGGGCAGCTCGACCGAGCTGATCGAGCTGCAGCTGGGCATGGCCGCGGACGCGCCGCTGTGCTTCACCTGCGGCACGAAGATGCGCCGCGCGGGCTCCTGCTACGTGTGCGAGGGCTGCGGCTCCACCTCCGGGTGCAGCTGACCCGATAGCCGACTGACCACTGGGGGGAGCCGACCGACGTCGGCTCCCCCCAGTGCTCTGTCCAGCCCCGCTCCCGGCCCACTCGCCGACAACATCGGATCCCGGTCCGATGCGCCCAACCCCCGCCACCGCGGACACTCCACCCGTGACCGCCCGACTCCTCCTCCTGGCCACCACGGCCACCCTGATCGGCGCCCTGCTGCCGACCCCAGCCGCGTCCGCCGCCGCCGATCCCGCCCGGATCGACACCGTTGTCCGCGACTACCTCGCCGCGACCGGCCTGCCCGGCGCCGCGGTGACGATCACCCACCGCGACCGGGTCCTGCACGCGGCCGGCTACGGCCACACCGCGACCGGTGAGCCGGTCACCGCGCACACCCCGATGCCGGTGGCCTCGGTGAGCAAGTCCTTCACCGCCCTCGCCGTGGCCCAGCTGGCCGAGACGGGCCGGGTGAACCTGGACCGCCCGGTGCGCGCCTACCTGCCCGAGTTCACCATGGCCGACCCCAGGGTCGAGTCGATCACCGTGCGCCAGCTGCTCGACCAGACCTCCGGCCTGTCCGACCGCACCTTCCCGTCCTTCACCCGCCCCCAGCCGAACACCCTGGCCGAGTCCGTGGCCTCGATGCGCTCAGCCCGCCTGGCCGCCGATCCCGGCACCCACTGGGAGTACCACAACCCGAACTTCCAGGTCGCCGCCCGCCTGGTCGAGGTGGTCAGCGGCCAGGACTTCGACAGCTACCTGCGCCAGCACATCCTGATCCCACTAGGCATGACCACCAGCCGCACCCTCAACACCGCCAAGGACCTGCCCAGCCCCTCCGGCCACCTGCTGGTCCTCGGTCTGCCCATCGCCCTGCCCGAACCCCCTGCCTTCGGCAACGGCTCCGGCGGCATGCTCAGCACCGCCCAAGACCTGTCTTCCTGGCTGATCGCCCAGAACAACAACGGCCGCGGCCCCACCGGCGCCCAGATCGCCACCCCAGCCACCCTCACCGCCACCCACACCCCGTCCCCGGCCTCCGGCGACTACGCCCTGGGCTGGTCGCTGGGCCGCACTGACTCCGGTGCCCCGCTCATCGCGCACAGCGGCGACCTGTTCACCGCCACCGCCTACCAGGCCCTGCTCCCCAGCACCGGCCACGGCATCGCGGTCCTGGCCAACACCGGCATGACCCACGCCGACGCCCCAGCCCTGGCCCGCCGCCTCATCGCCCTGCTGGAAAACCGCCCCATCCCCGCCCCGGCAACCCCGCTGCTGCTCACCGACGCGATCCTGCTCGCCCTCACCCTCGCAACCACCCTGCTCACCATCCAAGGCCTCCGCCGAGCCCGCCGCTGGACCCAAGCACGAACCACTCCCCGCCCCACCCGCCGACGTCCCCAGACCCACGGAAGCACCAACGAACTCACCACCGCCAACGGGCAGATTTCGGCCGACAGCAATCCATCCACCGCTCATCGCGAGGCCCTGGCCGTCAGCAATCCACCCCTTTCGCACCCCGAGGCATCGGCCGTCAGCAATCCGCCTCTTTCGCACCCGGAGGCATCGGCCGTCAGCAATCCGCTCACCGCGCACCGTGAGGCACCGGCCGATGCCAGCCCGCCGCCTGCTCGCCGCGGAACACTGGCCCACATCGGCCCGCCCACCGGTCACCGCGAGGCGTCGGCCGACACCAGCCCGCCGACCGCTCGCCGCCAAGCTTCGGCCCGCGCCACCGGCGCACGCATCGCCCTCCGCCTGCTCCCGTACCTGCTACCGCTGGCGCTGCTGCTGACCGTCCACCGGATCGTCGGCGTGCTCTTCCGCGGTCGTGACGTGGCCTGGCTCCAGGTCGCCTACCTGTACCCCACGTTCATGCTGTTCCTGGCCACGGCCACCCTCGGCTGCCTGCTGGTCGTGCTGGCCAGGGTCACGGCGCTAGCCCGGCCTCGTACCCCGCGATGACCAACTGGGCCCGGTCCCGTGCGCCGAGCTTGGTCAGCAGCCGCCCGATGTGGGTCTTCACCGTGCCCCGGCTGAGGAACAGCTTCTCCTGGATCTCGGTGTTGGACAGGCCCTGCGTGATCAGCTCCAGCACCTCGCGCTCGCGGTCGGTCACCCCGGTGAGCCGCCGCAGCGGCCGCCGCCGGGTCGCGCCGCTGGTGTACTCGGCGATGAGCTTGCGGGTGATGCTCGGCGCCAGCAGCGCGTCCCCGGCCGCGACCACTCGGATCCCGGCCAGCAGGTCCCGCGGCGCGGTGTCCTTGAGCAGGAACCCGCTCGCGCCGGCGTGCAACGCCCGGAACACGTAGTCGTCGAGGTTGAAGGTGGTCAGCACCAGCACCCGGGGCGCATCGGGCCGGGCGGTGATCCGCGCGGTCGCCTCGATCCCGTCCAGCACCGGCATCCGGACATCCATCAGCACCAGGTCGGCGCCGCGTTCGTCGAGCAGGTCGATCGCGACCTGCCCGTTCTCCGCCGCCCCCACCACATCCAGATCCGGCGCGGAGGCGAGCAGTTGTCCCAGGGTGTCGCGCAGCATCGGCTCGTCGTCGACCAGCAGCACCCGGATCGGCTCACTCATCACCGTCTCCCGGACGCAGTGGCAACCGGGCCCGCACCGCGAACCCGCCCTCGGGCCGCGGACCAGCCGCCACGCTGCCCTGATGCAGCGCGGCCCGTTCTCGCATGCCGACCAGCCCCTGCCCCGGCGGCCCCATCGGCCCCCGAGCCGGACCGTCGTCCGTGATCTCGACCAGCACAACCTCCTTCTCCACGGCCAGCCGCACCCGGCACCGCTTGGTCCGAGCGTGCCGCACCACGTTGGTCAGCGCCTCCTGCACGATCCGGTAGGCCGAAACCCGCACCGCCTCGGGCGCCACGGTCAGGTTGACCGCCGAGAACTCGACCTCCAGCCCGGCCGCCCTGCTGTCCGCGATCAGCTGGTCCAGCGTCGCCGCACCCGGCTCCGGGTCATCCGGATCGCGCACCGCACCCAGCACCGAACGCACGTCGGCCAGCGCCCGGCGACTGATCGCCTCGATCTCGGTGAGCGCGGTCCGCCCGTCGTCCGCGAGGTGGTTCGCGACCGCGGCCCGCAACGCGATCAGGCTCAGGTTGTGCCCCACCACGTCGTGGATGTCCCTGGCGATCCGCAACCGCTCGGCCACCACCGCCCGCCGCGCCACCAGCTCCGCGACCTGCGCGGCGTGATCCCGTCGGACCCGAACCGCTCGCGCCAGCGCCCAACTAGCGCCCAGCACCACCCAGGAGTAGAGCGACGCGCTCACCGGCGTCTGACTGAACGACTCCACTCCTGGCACGCTGGCCACCGGCCCGATCGCGCTGACGAGCCCAGCCCCGGTGACCACACCGAGTGCGACCGCCAGCACCACAGCCGCTCGCCGCGCCGAGCCGGTCGGCGTTGTCGCCGGCTGTGACTGCGGCTGCGGCTCCGCGTTTGTCGGCCGTCGCAGTGCGGCGTGACTCGAGCCCGTCGCTCGCTGTCCTGCCGGGACGCCTGACAACGCCGTCCGTAGCCGTGCCGAGTCAGTGGCCGCACGCCACCCGGCGTCAGCCATCGCCCCGACTCCCTGCCGAGCCGGGCAACCCAGCGCCACCGGATACAGCGCGTACGCCACCGCCAGCACCACAACTTCTCCGGCGACCCCGACCGCGATCGCCACTCCAGCGGCGCCGAGCACCAGCCCGAACACCACTGTCGGCCGCCACCACCGCACTGCCAACGGTGCGCCCACGGCCACGGCCAGCACCCAGACCGTGACCGCACCACCGAACGGCATGGCGCTGGAGCTCGTCCGAAGCCCGGTCACGACCACCACGACAACCGCCACCAGGCCGTCGACGACCAACAGTGCTCGCGACCCGAAGCGCGGGATCCAGGACACCGACACCTCAGGACCGTAACCGGAGTTTGGCTCGCCGACATCGGACCACGGTCCGATCCTTCACGTGCCGACAGTTGGCCGCCCGGATTCGATGGCCGGGACCGCCGCCGGTGACGAACCTGCCCGTCCGTCGCGGGACACCCCGGCGGACCTCGGCGGACCTCGGGCGCGCCGAGGTCAAAGCGCGCTCGCCAAGAGGCGTGCGGATCGTGGCCAACCACCTCGCCGCCGCACTCCGGAGCCTGTGGACAACTCGCCCCACCAGCCCCGCCCATCGATTAGCGTCGTCCCCATGAACGCGATGCGGAAGTCCGGCCCCCTCGGCTTCAGGTAGCTCCGCCAGGAGAGGAGAGACCTGGCGGTGTGCACCTGGGAGTCCCCATGTCCCGCACCGCTGCCCACATCACGTCCGCACGCGCCCAGACCGCGCACCACACGGCTTGGCGCGCGGTCGTCCTCACCGACATGCGCTACAGCGCGGCGATCCTCGCCGAGGCCCAGAACCAGGGGCGTCGGCCCAGGCCCGTCGCACATCGACGGGCCGTCGTGATCCACTCGTTTTCCCGTGCCTACAACGGAAACTGAGCGGTCGCCCGGCTGGCCCGCATCTCGGAGCGACGCTCCCGCCAAGCCCTGCGACGTGCCCTTGGCACGGTGCTGCGCGAGGTGAACGCGGGCGGACGGCTGCACGCCGCCACATTGTCTACAGTGGACTTCCCAGTCGTTCGGCACCGGCACGGCGCGCCCGCTGCGGGAACCCGGCGTGACGCGCGCTGTCGGCCGGATCACTCACGCGACTGTCACAGCAGAACCGGCTGGCTCGTCCACTGGGTGTACCCGACAACAGGAGGCCCAGCGATGAGTGTGGTTCTGGTGACCGGTGGCAGCGGCACCCTCGGGCGCGCCGTGGTGCGCGGCTTGCTGCGCGAGGGACACCATGTGCGGCTCACCAGCCGCCGCCCCCGCCCTGCCACCGCCGATCCCGGCGTCGAATGGCACACCGTCGACTACGCCACGGGGGAGGGTCTGGACGCCGCCTTCGCCGGAGCCGACTCGGTCGTGCACACCGCCACCAGCGTCAGCGGGAAGCGGGACCTGGCGCTGGCCAACACCGTCGTCGGCGCCGCCACCCGCGCGGGCGCACCGCACCTGGTCTACATCTCCATTGTCGGCGTGGATCGGATCCCGTTGCCCTACTACCAGGGCAAGTTCGCGGCCGAAGCCGTCTTCCGCGAGTCCGGGCTGCCGTGGACGGTGCTGCGCACCACCCAGTTCCACGACCTGGTGCTGCGCGTGCTCGGCGTGCTGGCGAAGTCGCCGCTGATGCCGGTGCCCGCCGGGGTCCCGGTGCAGCCGGTGGAGGTCACCGAGGTCGCCGAACGGCTGATCGAGCTCGCCAGCGGCGCACCCGCCGGCGCGGCTCCCGACCTGGGTGGTCCGGAAACCCACCTGCTGACCGACCTGGCCCGGCTGTACCTGCGGGCACAGGGCAGGCGTCGCTGGGTGCTGCCGGTGCGGCTCCCGGGCGAGGTGTTCACCGGGTATCGAAACGGTGCGCACCTCGCGCCGGAATACGCGCACGGGAAGGTCACCTTCGCCGAGTTCCTCGCCGAAGAGGCCGGTAAAAAACGGTGAAAGCGGACAGGGATCATCCGAAGGGGTTAACGCAACCGATCCAGGGCGGAGCTGAATGCGTCCGGATCAACCTTGACGCCGCCACTGAACGGGTTTTCCAACTGATAGATGGCGAAGAGTAGCAGAGTCAGTGCGGCGGTCAGGACGACCACGATAACGATATGTGGAATTATCTTCGGGCCGCCGAACAGAAACGGGAACAGTGCGGACATCACCGCGCCAAGAATGAGCGCGAACCACATCACGGTGCTGACCCCGCCGCTGGCCGCGTCCAGTCTGGACTGACGTGCCTGGTAGGCCTCCCACAGCTGGGCGGCCGCCTCGGTCTTGCGGTTCTCCAGCCAGTGGCCCTCGGCAGGGGTGTCCGCGATGACCTTGCGCAGTTCGTCCAGCTTCTGCCAGCCCGCGTCGTCGAGGTCCTCTTCCGCGCGGAGCTTCGGCCACTCCTCGTTGAGCACGATCCCGATATAGGACCTGGTCAGTTCCTGGACCTGGCCGCGCACCGGCTCCGCGAACGAGGTCGCGGCCCAGTTCACCGCGACCATGCTGTTGGCCTCCTTGGTCGAGTCGTCCCCGACCGCCTTGGCCGTGTCCAGCAGGGAGATCAGCACGAACGCGGTGACCACCGCGTGGAGCCCGCCGACAATGGTGAATACCAACCCGGCCGACTCGTTGTTGCTCAGTCGTTCCTCGTCGGAGCCGAATCTCCGGAACAGGATGGCCAAGGCCGCGACCACCACGGCGACGCCGGCGACCCAGAGCAAGCCCGACAGGTAGAGGTTCAATTCAGCTCCTTTCTGGTCCGGGATTACATCACGGTCTACTGTGGGGAGTACAGTCCGGTCAGGTCGCGATGCGATGACTGTATGCAGAGCGAATCAGCGCGATCCCGAGAGGAGTACCCGATTGTCGTATTCAGTTGCTCCAATACGGTGGTCGCGCCATTTGATTGCGCTGTGCAGTACCTCGTTCCTGCTCTTCGTCAGCAGTGGCGGTCTCATCCCGAGCCCGGCGCAGGCGGCCAGCGTCTGCACTGCATACCAGGTACGGGCGACCGGACACGGTGGCCTGTCCACCCTGTTGCGGGTGACCTTGCCGACCGGCCTGCCGAACCGGGCGCCGCAGCCGTTGGGGCTCGCCGTTAACTCGATCGGGTACGCCCAAGCGCAGGGTCTTGTCTACGGAATCGCCAGCCGCGACCGATCGGGCAAGTTCCGTGACGGCGGTCACGTAGTGCGCATCGACCTCAACGGAACGGTCAACGACCTCGGTCCGGTCCGGCGCACCGGCGCGGTGCCGGTGCCGTGGAGCGGCTTGATCGACAGCTACGCGGGCACGGTCGTCGGCAACCGGTTGTACGTGCGTGAGTGGGACAAGCTGTACGCGATCGACATCGACCCGCGCAGTCCCAGCTTCCTCGGCCTGGTGCACGCGGTCCGCCTGGACTGGCACTGGCTCTCCGACGACCTGGACGACTTCGCGCACAACCCGGCCGACGGCAAGCTCTACGGCATCTCCAACACCGGCCACGGCCACGGCACCCTGGTGAAGGTCGACCCCGGCAACGGCAAGGTCACCAAGGTCAAGGTGCTCAAGGGCCTGCCCGGTTCCAGCACCTACGGCGCCGTCGTGCTCGACCCGGCCGACAACGGCCTCTGGGTTCTGAACAACGACTACCGCCGCGCCAGCCGCCTCTACCGCATCCAACTGGGCGACAACACGATCACCGAGGTCAACACCGGTCCCGCGCTCACCAGCACGGACGGCGCCGGCTGTCTGAAGTCCACCCCGCCGCCCGCCACCACCACCCCACCCCCGGTCACCACCACGCCGGTCCCGCCCCCGGCCGTGATCCCTCCGCCACCGCCGCCAAGGACCACCACCCCGGCCACCCGGCCCGCCCCGGTCATCCCGCCGCCGCCACCACGGCCGCCGAGCCGCGCCACCCCGCCGCCACCCCCGGCCAAGCCGGTAGTCGCCCGCACGCCCCCACGTCCCACCCCGAAGGCCCAGGCGTCGTCCTCGCTGGTCCGTGACCAGCGACGGTGGACCGTGGTGACCGTGGTGATGCTCATTTTCGGCTCCGGTGCCGCGGTGCGCATCGTCCGTTCCCACCGCTGACCCGATTCTCGCCTGCACATCCGCGCCCGGCGCATCCGGAATAATCCCGGCGTCCGGGTGCGGTCATGCCTTAGGCTGTGTTCGCCGCACCGCGCGGCCGCCATGGACGGAAGGGAGGCTCCCAGTGCACACATTCCTGTCGGCGCCTCCGCGGATCGCCTGACCGATCCCGCGCGCGCCTCCTGAACCTCGCCTTCGGAGGCAGTACCTCATGAAGTTCCGTTCCTTCACCGCGGCCGACCTCGACCGCACTCCGCACGTCCCCGCCCCGTTCGACTGGGCCACCGCGGCTCAGTACGACGAGCGCCGCGCCGCCGCCCAGTATCGCCCACAGTGGACCTGGGTGGCCGAGGACGGCGACCGGATACTGGCCCGCGCCATGTGGTGGGGCTTCGGCAACGGCAGGCACCCGCTCTCCCTGGACTACCTGCACGTGCACCACTCCGTCACCGACCCGGCAGTCCTGGTCGGCGAACTGCTCAACACCGCACACGCGGCGTTCCTGGCCGACGGCGCGCCCGTACTACCGGCCTACCACCTCAAGCTGCCGCTGAACTGGCGTGCCGACCCAGCCTGCGTGGCCGCGGTCGACTGGCGCCGTGCCGCAGCCGCCCGCGCCGGACTGACCGAGGACAACGAGCGCTTGCGCTACGAGTGGACTCCGGCCGACCGCCTGCCCGAACCACCGGCACGCCTGCACTTCCGCCCGGAACCGGACGACGAGGTGATGCTGTCGGTGTTCCGCCAGCTGACCGAGGGCAGCCTCGACACGGAGACCCGGCGTGGAGTCGCCACGGTCGGTGTGGCCGCACACGCTCGCGACGACTTCGAGTTCTACCGCGACGAGATGCCCGGCCCCCGCGACTGGTGGCGGCTGGCCTACACCGCCGACGGCGACCTGGTCGGCCTCGCCCTGCCCTCGCGCAACCCGACCAATGCCGTGGTCGGCTACCTCGGTGTCCTGCCCGAACACCGCGGCCACGGCTACATCCACGAGTTGCTCGCGCACATCACCCGGCACCACGCCGAGCTGGGCATGCCCAGGGTGGTCGCGGACACCGACCTGGTGAACCAGCCGATGGCCGCGGCTTTCACCCGAGGCGGTTACCGCAACATCGAGATGCGCCTGGTACTCAGCGCACCCCGCTGACCCAGCGGTCCAGCACCGCGTCGATGGTGTCGCGAATCCGTTCCCTGGCAACGGTTCGCGGCACCCCGGCCATCAGCATCGCATCGTAGCCGGTGTCCTCGTGCCGGATCGAGGCGATCACCGCCCGCCGCGTCGCACCCTCGTCAAGGGACTGACCGGCGGCCGACCGCCCGACCCGCCCGCTGCTGCGCGCCCCGGCGTGCCGTGCGATCGCCTCGGCCCGTGCGGGCGCGCAGCCGGGGAACAACCGCAGGATCTCCGCGGCGAGCCGGGCCTGGAAGTCCAGGTCCTGCTCGGCGCGGCGCACCGCGTCCCGATCCCGTCGCCGGGCACGCAGCTCGGCGTCGGCGAAGCACTGCTCCTCCGCCGCCTCCAGCGCGGCCTCCTCGACGAGCAGTCCGAGCCGGTCGAACCGCTTGCGCGACCGGTTGAACCGCTGCACCACCGCGGACAGCGTGCTCGCCTTCTTCGCCCGCCGGGTCAGTGCGGCGTCGCCGGCTGGCAGGAATACCAGGTGGTCCAGGTCGGCGCACTCCAGGCAGTACGGCCGGTTCTCCTCGACGAACTGGTAGGTGTCGGTGCCACCGCAGTCGGTACACACCCAGCCGCCATCAGCGCGCAACACCACCAGATCGGGTGCCGCGTTCTGCCGCTGCGCGAGCCGATCCCGTTGTGCCTGCGACAGATTCGGTGCCAGCCAGTGCGTGGCGAACACCCGTTCGGCGTCAATTGAACCGGATGAGGTGAACCGCAGCGGACGCCGATCCCGGGTCGCCGCCACGTAGTCCACCACCTCAGCGGTCAGACCTTGTCGCCGCGCCCAGTCGCCGAGGTGCCCGAGCGCGGTGTCGACCTTCTCCACCGGCGCGGACATCCCTTCGGTGAGCGAACCGAGCCTGCCCTGCTCCCAGTCCTCGATCCGCTTGTCCGTCAGCCAGCCCAGCCGGTTGAACACGAGCACCGGGGAGACGAACTTCTTCTTCGCCAGCAACGCCACGGACGCCTCGGTGACGCGCCGTTCGAGCTTGGACATGACTGCCTGGACCACGAGACCAGTCTGCCAGCTGGACCGTCGTCCTCTGCGAAGTTATCCACAGCCGGCCGGGGTGGAACCCGATCATCGTGAAGTGCGCTACGATGCGTCCAGGCCGACCGAGACTCGGGACTCCTCCGCCGGTAGTGCAAACCTCATTTTCCCGAGCATATACAGCTTTCTCGACGCCGTGTCGTCGTATTCCGGGCGCTGTCCGCGACCTCATATCTCGGTGCGCTGAGCACCAACCACGCCATGCAGGTGCACCTGTGGCTACCCGAACAGCGGAAACCTCTTTATCTGGAGGCAAATACGAAAGCTAGTCCACAGTGGACGGACATTCGAGCCGTGGATCCTGACGTTGACCGAACTGCCGACGCGTGTCGCTCAGCTCGCCGGACTGCACCGCACCCATCCTGGACTGACCTGTCCAGCGCTGCCGTAGAGGAGGTGAATCGTTGGCAGCGCTGGACATTCAGGGCCTGGTGCGCGAGGGCGAGCAGTGGCAGCGGCTACCCGCCAACGATCAACCGCCCCCTCGGTTCGCGCCTGCCCCGCGTGCCGGATTTGTGCGGCTGACCGGAGCGCTCGACAGGGCAAGCCGGCTCAGGTGTTCCGCACGGTAGCGATGACGTCCACCTCCAGTAGCGCCTCCGGCCGGAACAGCCGGGACACCTGCACGGTCGTGCTTGTGGGCGGGTCGGCTGGGAACAGCCGGCGACGTACCGCGCCATAGGCAGGCAGGTCGTCCATGTCCGTCAGGTACGAGCGGATGTTGACGATGTCGGCCAGGGTCGCGCCATGCGCGGCCAGCAGGGCGGTGATGGTGGCGAAGACGTTCTCCGCCTGAACCCGCATGTCCTGGGTCGGCAGGGGCTGCCCGTCCTCGGTCACCGCGATCTGACCGGACAGCACCAGCAACGCGCCGCTCCCCAGGTCGACCCGGGCGACCTGGGAGTAGTTGGCGAAGGGGCCGGGCGCACCGGCCGGGTTGTCGAACGTGGTCCGCATGGCGGTGACGCTAGGTGGATACCAGGCATGCGACCAGCGAAGGTTGTGCAGAGGTGGCATGCGTGATCGGCATGCCTTCGATGACTGGCCGCGACCGCGGGTGTCGCTGCCCCGGAAACCAGGAGGCTGTGCGCCTGAAGCCCGGTGCCGCATCGAGAAGTGACTATTTCGGAAGGAGGTGTCGCTTGGCGTAGTTGGTTCGGCAGGAAGAGCCTTGCGTGGGTTGCCGTGGTCCTGGTTCGGCCTTGAGACAGAGGCTGTGCCTCTTCTCGCGACGCCGCGGCGCCGCGATGGCGGTTCGGTCGCGATGGCGTCCGGGTCGTGGTGCGGCCGTGGGCTCGCTCGCGCGGCCGGTGTCTGGGGCGCGGGGTAGGTTCCGGCCATGCGTGCCAGCCGGTTGTTGTCCACCCTGTTGCTGCTCCAGACGCGAGGGCGGATGTCGGCGAGTGAGCTGGCCGCCGAGCTGGAGGTCTCGGTGCGGACGGTGTACCGGGACATGGAGGCGTTGTCCGCGGCCGGTGTGCCGGTGTACGGCGATGCCGGGCGGTCCGGCGGGTATCAGCTGCTGGACGGGTACCGGACTCGGCTGACTGGGTTGACCGCGGATGAGGCGGAGTCGCTGTTCCTGACCGGGATGCCCGGGCCTGCGGCGGAACTGGGACTCGGTGGGGTGCTGGCCGCGGCAGAGTTGAAGCTGCTGGCGTCCCTGCCCGCGGAGTTGCGGACGCGGGCGGAGGCACTGCGGGAGCGATTCCATCTGGATGCGCCCGGGTGGTTCCGGCCGGCCGATCGGACGCCGTGGCTCAGTGCGATCGCCGGGGCGGTCTGGGACGGCCGGCGGATCGCGGTGCGGTACCGGCGTTGGCGGGAACCGCAGGAGGTGGATCGGGAGCTGGAGCCGCTTGGCCTGGTGTTGAAGTCGGGGCTCTGGTACCTCGTGGCGCAGGCGGTGGACCGGCCTGGGCAGGTGCGCACCTATCGGGTCGCGCAGGTGCTGGAGCTGGTGGTGTTGCCGGAGCGGTTCGAGCGGCCGGAAACCTTTGACCTGGCTCGGTACTGGGCGGAGTGGGCACGGCGGTACGAGCGCGACATGTTGGTGGGCACGGCGGTGGTTCGGCTGTCGCCCAAGGCGGTGTCGCGGTTGGCGCATCTCTACGGCGACGTGGTGGCCGAGGCGGTCGCGCGTACCGCGGGGCCGCCTGACGAGCGCGGCTGGGTGCGGGCGGAAATGCCGGTGGAGCAGGCCGCCGTGGCGCACGACGACCTGCTCAAGCTTGGTGCCGAAGTGGAAGTCCTTGCGCCGCAGGAACTACGGGCCCTGGTGACGGAGTCCGTGCGTGCGCTGGCGGCGACGTACCTCGGGTGAGCTCAACGTGCGGCGGCTGTGTCCCAGCCATTGTGCGGCAAGGTGGTCGGACTCCTTTCTGTGGGTGAGAGGAATTGGGTGCGACCGGGTGGGATGGGCCCGCGGAGACGGTCGCGTGGGACACGAACGCCGGACGGGAGCAGGCATCGGTCCACAGTGGACAGTGTGATCGCGGGGCGGACCGGGGCAGCGACGGATGCCGTGACCGCGAGCGTGGCCAGGACCACGTGCGACGCCAGGACTGCTAGCGACGCCGGAGCTACCAGCGATGTCAGGACCACCGGCGATGTCACGACCACCAGCGACGCCGCGGCTACTAGCGACGCCGCAGGTACCAGCGACGTCAGGACTACCAGCGATGCTGGGACCATCGGCGGTGCCAAGACCACCAGCGGTGCCAAGACCACCAGCGGTGCCAAGACCACCAGCGGTGCCAAGACCACCAGCGGTGCCAAGACCATCGGCGACGCCAAGACCATCGGCGACGCCAGGGCCATCAGCGATGCCAGGACCGCGTGCGATGCCAAGACCATCGGCGATGCTGGCGCGGCAGGCAACGCCCGCATGACCGGCAATCTCGGAGCGGCAAGCAGTCCCGGGGCGCCAGGCAATCCTGGTGCGCCAGGCGATTCCGGTGTTGCTGGCGACGCTGAGGCAGCCGAGGGAGCCGTGGCTGCGGGCGTCACCGGGGTCGCGTGACGTGCTGGGATGGCCGGGGTTGTCGCGGCTACGAGCGAGGCCACGAGCGCGAGTGGGACTGTGGCCAGGATCGATGTCGCGACCGCTGGTGGGTCGGTGCCCGGGAGTGACGTTGCCAGCGCGAGCGTGAACGTGACCAGGAGCCACGTCGCGGTCGTGCGGGATGGCGTTGGCGCTGCGTCCGTTGGGATCGTGCGTGTGGCGGAACCGATGGCGGAGAGCGCTGGAATCGTGGGGACTTCTCCGGTGTGGTGGCCGGGGGCCCACGGGGGGCCGGTCAACGGCCTGGGCGGTGACCGCCCTTTCGCTTCAGCTGCATGGGCGGATCATCCCGGATCGCCTGCGCTCTCCGCAAGGGAATTCTGCTCAGCCCAGCAGGGTGGCGCGGAGGTCTGGGTTGTCCGGGAAGGCCTCCTCGACCATGGACTTGATCCAGGCGGTGCCGGAGTCCAGGTCCACAGTGGACCAGTCGATGGGGCCGAGTGGGGGCTGGGGGTCGTACTCGATGCCGTTCTGGACGGCGCGGGCTACTTCCGGGCCGGTCAGCTGTTGCACGACGTGCAGGGCCGCGTCGATTCCGGCGGCTACGCCGGCGGCGGTGGTGAACTTGCCGTCGGTGACCCAGCGTTCGGCCACGGGGGTGGCGCCGAAGCGGGGGAGCACGTGGCGTGCGGCCCAGTGGGTGGTGGCTTTGCGGCCCTTCAGCAGGCCGGCAGCACCCAGCAGCAGGGAGCCGGTGCAGACCGAGAGCATCAACTCAGCCTGGGGGCTGGTGGTGCGGAGGTAGTTGAGCAGTGACTCGTCAGCCATGGCGCGGAAGGTCGGGGCGCCGCCGCCGGGGACCAGGACCGCGAACGGGTTGGGGATCTCGGGGTAGGTGTGGGTGGCGGACAGGTGCAGGGGGAGGTCGGTGGGGAGGGGGTCCTTGGTGCCGGCGACGGTGACGGCGCGGTAGGGCAGGCCCAGTTGGGGGAGAGCGGCGAGCACTTGGAGGGGGCCGACCAGGTCGAGTGGGGTCAGGCCGGGGTAGAGGACGAAGGCGATGGTGCGCACGTCTGCGGTCATGGGGCCAGCCTGGCTGGATGATCATGGCGGTGCGCGGGGGATGTCCGAAAACTTGGGGTCCTTGTCTGACGGACATGGGGAGCTAGGTTTGCGGCATGGCTGGTGCGGCTCGGCGGGTGGTGATCATCGGGTATGACGAGGCGGAGCTGCTCGACATCGCCTGTCCCAGCGATGTGCTGGACGCGGCCAACCGGATGGGCCTGGACCCGGGGTATGAGATCCGGCTGGCGAGCATGGGGGGACGCGCGGTCCGGTGTGCTTCCGGGTTGACGCTGGCGGCGCAGGTGCGGTTGGAGCGGGTGGCGGGGCCGGTGGACACGATGATCGTGGCCGGGGGCTGGACCTACCGGGAACAGGCGCTTGACCAGCGGTTCGTTGACCAGGTGCGGCGGGTGGCGGGGTTGAGCCGGCGGGTGGCCTCGGTGTGTGTCGGGTCCACGCTGCTGGCCGCCGCTGGGTTGCTGGACGGGCGGCGGGCGACCACGCACTGGTTCTACGCCGACCAGATGGCCAGGGACTTTCCCTCGGTGACCGTGGACCCCGCGCCGCTGTTCATCAAGGACGGGCCGCTGTACACCTCGGCGGGCGTGACCAGCGGGCTCGACCTGGCGCTGGCGCTGCTGGAGGAGGACCACGGGGCGCAGGTGGCTCGGACGGTGGCCCGGCACCTGGTCACCTACCTGCAGCGGCCGGGCAACCAGGCGCAGGTGAGCATGTACGTCGCGGCGCCGCCGCCCGAACGCGGGGTGGTGCGGGACCTGGTGCGGCTGATCGAGAGCGACCCGGCCGCCGACCTGCGCGCGAGCACGCTGGCCCGGCGGGCGGGGCTGAGCACCCGGCACCTGGCCCGGCTGTTCGAGGAGCAGGTGGGCAGCACGCCGAGCCGGTACGTCCGCGCCGCCCGCACCAGGGCCGCCGCGCGGCTGCTCGAGTCGACCCGGCTGCCGCTGGCCGCGATCGCCCTCCGCTGCGGGTTCAGCTCCACCGAGACCCTGCGGCAGGCCTTCCTGGACCACTTCCAGACCTCGCCGTCCAGCTACCGGCTGGTCCAGCGCAGGCGGTCCGCGGCGGGCTGACCTCGGGTGCGGGCGAACCGGGGGACCGGAAGAACCACCGTTGGGGGCGCTGCGCGTTCGGCTGTCCCCCGTTAGCCTGAACCGGGTCGGCCGGTGTCGATCGAAGGGTGTTGCCATGCGGATCGCGGATGTCCTGCGCAGCAAGGGTTCCACTGTTGCCACGGTCGAACCTGGCACAACGGTCACCCAGCTGCTCGGCTCGCTCGCCGAGCACAACGTGGGTGCGCTGGTCGTGGTCGGACCGGACGGGACCGTGGTGGGCATCGTGTCCGAGCGGGACGTGGTCCGGCAGTTGCGGGAACGCGGGACCGAGCTGCTCAGCGGCACGGTGGCGGAGATCATGACCGCCGCGGTGGTGACCTGCACGCCGGAGGACACCGTGGACAACCTCACCGTGCTGATGACCGAACGGCGGATCCGGCATGTGCCGGTGCTCGTCGACGGGCAGCTGGCCGGGATCGTGTCCATTGGTGACGTGGTCAAGTCCCGGATCAGCCAGCTGGAAGAGGACCACGAGCACCTTCAGGCGTATATCGCCCAGGGCTGACATTTCGCGGTGGCGGGGGCGCTGGGCTGGTCCTAGCGTGCGCTGTCATGGCACGTATCGCATTTCTCGGGCTCGGGCGCATGGGTGTGCTGATGGCGGGCAGGCTGCTGGCCGCTGGGCACGACCTCACCGTGTGGAACCGGACCGCGGCCAAGGCCGAACCGCTCGCGCGGCAGGGCGCCAAGGTCGCCGAGGACCCGGCGGGCGCGGTGGACGGCGCGGAGCTCGTCATCACCATGCTGGCCGACGGCGACGCGGTGGACGAGGTCATCTTCGGCACCGGCGGCGGCGCGAGGAAGCTGGCCGCGGGGGCGACCGTGGTGGAGATGTCCACCAGCGGGCCCGAGGCGGTCCGGGGCCTGCGGGCCCGGATGCCCGAGGGGACCACGCTGGTCGACGCGCCGGTCAAGGGCACGCTGCCGCAGGCCGAGGGCGGCACGCTGGACATCTACGTCGGCGGCACCGAGGCCGAGTTCGCCGCGGTCCGGGACGTGCTCTCGGTACTAGGCAACCCGGTGCGGGTCGGTGAGATCGGCGCGGGGGCCTCGCTGAAGCTGGTGGTCAACGCGATCACCGCGACGGTGCCGGTGCTGATCGGCGAGGCGATGGCGCTGGCCGACGGGATGGGCGTGGACGCGGGCACCGCGTGGGAGGCGCTGGCCGGCTCCGCGGTCGGCGGCATGGCGAGGCGGCTGCGGGAGCAGACCGCTGACGACGGTCAGCCGGTCACCTTCTCGCTCAGCCTGGCCGCCAAGGACCTGCGGCTCGCGCTGGAGGCCGGGGCGGCGGCGGACGGGGTCATCGCGGCGGCGCGGCGGGAGCTGGGCGTGGCGGAAAAGGCCGGGCTTGGGGAGCGGGACTTCAGCGCCGTGGTCACGCACCTGCGCCAGCGGGACTGACCCGGGCGGCGGGCTAGTTCTCGCTGTGCTTCTGCGCGAACTCGGTCAGCGGCACCGGGACCGCGCGCAGGGTGCGCAGGATCTCCGCCTCCCTGGTCAGCATCCGGCGGACCAGCCGCAGCCGCCGGATCGGGCAGGTCTCCTCCAGCAGCCGCTGCTGGTCCTCAAGGGGCAGCATGCAGTCGGCGGCCAGTTCGTGGGACAAGGAGGCGAAATCGGCCGAGCCGCTGGGTTCCTTCCAGTCCTCCTGCCGCCAGGCCGTGGTGCAGTAGCGGCGGTGCGCGGCGCGGGCGGCGTCGGCCAGCACCGTGGGCTTGGGGCCGAGGGCCGGCTCGGCGTCGGGCATCCACTCCACCTGGCCGAGCAGGTACGGCGCGCTGCCCCCGTCCACCGCCAGCAGCCGGAAGCGGCGCTGACCGCGCACGACCACATCGAACCGGCCGTCGTCGAGCCTGCGGACCTCGCGCAGCAGCGCGGTGCAGCCGATCTCGTGCCAGGCCTCCAGGTTGTCCTCGCCGACCTCCCAGCCCTGCTTGACCGCGACCACGCCGAAGCTGCGACCGGGCACGGCGCCGGTCACCAGGTCCACCATCAGCTGCCGGTAGCGCGGTTCGAAGATGTGCAGCGGCAGCGAGGCGCCCGGCAGCAGCACCGTGCCCAACGGGAACAGCGGCAGTGTGTCGGTCACCCGTTCACGTTACGACGAGCCGCCCGTGCCCGCTGGCCGATTTCCCGCGGGCGGCCGCAGCACCGCGAACGGGTCGGTCACCTCCAAGCCCTTGCCGGGGAACCGGAACAGCGCCGCCGGACGGCCGCCGGAAGGGCCCGGCGGGGCAGTGTGGCCGGTGGGTTCCAGCAGGCCGCGGCGGGAGAGCACGCGTTGCAGGTTGGTCGCGGACACCCGGTAGCCCAGCGCCGCGGAGTACAGCGAACGCAGTGCCGAGACGGTGAACTCCGGCGGCGCCAGCGCGAAGCCGATGTTGGTGTAGGACAGCTTGGCGCGCAGCCGGTTGCGGGCGCGGTGGACGATGGCCTGGTGGTCGAAGGCGGTCGGCGGCAGGGCGTCCACCGGATGCCAGGCGGTGTCGGACGGGATGGCCGGGTCGACGTCGTAGGGGACCAGGCCGAGGAAGGCCGTGGCGACCACCCGTTCGCCGGGCACCCTCTCAGGGAGTGAGAACACCGCGAGCTGCTCGACGTGCGGCACTTCGCGCACATCGACCTTCTCGCCCAGTTGCCTGCGCACGGAGGTCTCGACGTCCTCGCTGGTCCCGAGCCTGCCGCCGGGCAGTGACCACCGTCCGGCGTGCGGTTCGCGGGCCCGTTGCCACAGCAGCGCCTGGAGTGATCCAGCTCGCACTTGGAGCACTGCGGCCAGAACCTCATGTGCCGCATGACCCTTTTGGCTGATACCATCACCCATAGTTTTCGATTCTAAGGCGAAAACCTGGTTGACGGCCACTCGGCACGCTCGGGTGGAGCAAGGAGGACGACATGGCCGCTACTGCGTGGTTGGAGCGGACCGACCTGACTCCCTACGGCGGCGTCGAGCCGAACGCGGAGTGGGCCGCTGAGGTACGCAGGCTGGCCGAGGAGCGCGACGCGGTGCTGCTGGCGCACAACTACCAGCTCCCGGAGATCCAGGACATCGCGCACCACACCGGTGACTCGCTGGCGCTGAGCCGCATCGCGGCCGAGAGCGATGCCTCGACCATCGTGTTCTGCGGTGTGCACTTCATGGCCGAGACGGCCAAGATCCTCAGCCCGGATAAGACCGTGCTGATCCCGGACGAGCGGGCGGGTTGCTCGCTGGCCGACTCGATCAACGCCGAGCAGCTGCGGGCCTGGAAGGCCGAGCACCCCGGCGCGGTGGTGGTCTCCTACGTGAACACCACCGCCGAGGTGAAGGCCGAGACCGACATCTGCTGCACCTCCTCCAACGCGGTGGACGTGGTCCGCTCGATCCCCGAGGACCGCGAGGTGCTGTTCTGCCCCGACCAGTTCCTCGGCGCGCACGTCAAGCGCGAGACCGGGCGGGACAACCTGCACATCTGGGCGGGCGAGTGCCATGTGCACGCCGGGATCAACGGTCCTGAGCTGGCCGCCAAGGCCGCGGCCCACCCGGAGGCGGACCTGTTCATCCACCCCGAGTGCGGCTGCGCCACCTCCGCGCTCTACCTGGCGGGCGAGGGCACCGTGCCCGCCGAGCGGGTGCACATCCTCTCCACCGGCGACATGGTCAAGGCCGCCAGGCAGACCAAGGCGGACACCGTGCTGGTGGCCACCGAGATCGGCATGATCCACCAGCTGCGCCGGGCCGCGCCGGAGATCGACTTCCGCGCGGTGAACGACCGGGCCTCCTGCCGCTACATGAAGATGATCACCCCGGCGGCGCTGCTGCGCGCGCTGCGCGAGGGCAAGGACGAGGTGCACGTCGACCTCGAGGTGGCGGCCCGCGCCCGCGCCTCGGTGCGGCGGATGATCGAGATCGGGCAGCCGGGCGGGGGCGAGTGAGGTGCCGCGCTGGGAGGCTCGCGCCGACCTGGTCGTGGTCGGCACCGGCGTCGCCGGGCTGACCGCGGCGCTGCGGGCCACCGAGCTGGGCCTGCGGGTCCTGGTGGTCACCAAGGCGGCCGCCGAGGAGGGCAACACCAGGTGGGCCCAGGGCGGCATCGCCGTGGTGCTGGACGGCGAGCACGAGCCGGGTGACAGCGTCGGCAAGCACCTGGCGGACACCCTCACCGCGGGCGCCGGGTTGTGCGACGAGATCGCCGCGCGGGCCATCCTCGCCGGTGGACCGGCCGCGGTGGGCAGGCTGCGCCGCCGCGGCGCGATCTTCGACGCCAAGCCGGACGGCAGGCTGGCGCGCACCAGGGAGGGCGGGCACTCCGCGTACCGGGTGGTGCATGCCGGCGGGGACGCCACCGGCGCGGAGGTCGAGCGGGCGCTGCTGGCCAGTGCCGCCGACGGCAGGCTGACCATCCTGGAGCGGCACACCGCGGTGGACGTGCTGCGTGCCGAGCCGGTGCAGGTCGGACCGCGGCCGGGCAGCGCGGTCAACGGACTGCTGGTGCTGGACGAGACCGGGAACCTCGGTGTGCTGGCAGCGCCCGCCGTGCTGCTGGCCACCGGCGGCCTCGGCCAGCTCTACGCCGCCACCAGCAACCCCGAGGTGGCCACCGCCGACGGACTCGCGCTCGCGCTGCGCGCCGGGGCCACCGCCGCCGACCTGGAGTTCACCCAGTTCCACCCCACCGTGCTCTACACCGGCTCCGGCGCGCGCGGTCGCAGGCCGCTGGTCACCGAGGCGGTGCGCGGCGAGGGCGCGGTGCTCGTCGACGGCGACGGCGCGCGGGTGATGACTGGGGTGCACCCGCTGGCCGACCTCGCGCCGAGGGACGTGGTGGCCGCGGCGATCACCCGGCGGATGAACGCCACCGGTGTCCGCAACGTGTATCTGGACGCCACCAGGCTGGGGCCGGACACCCTCGGCGTGCCGTTCGCACAGCGGTTCCCGAGCGTGCACGCGGCCTGCGTGGCGGCCGGGATCGACCCGGCCGTCGACCCGATCCCGGTCGCGCCCGCCTGCCACTACGCCTGCGGGGGTGTCATGTCCACCGTGGACGGGCGCACCGCGGTCACCGGGCTGTACGTGGTCGGCGAGGTCGCGCGCACCGGCCTGCACGGCGCGAACCGGCTGGCCTCCAACAGCCTGCTGGAAGGCCTGGTCGGCGGCGAGCGGGTGGCCGAGGCGGTCGCGCTGGACCTGGGCACCGGACTGGCCGACGGGCACCGGGCGCCGGTGCGGATCGCCGCGCCGGTGGCCAGGATCGCCGACCGGGACACCTTGCAGCTGACCATGAGCAGGCACGCCGGAGTGGGCCGCAGCGCGCAGGGCCTGGCCGAGGCGGCCGAGACGATCGGCGCGGCGAGCGCGGAGGCGCCGCTGCGCAGCCGGGCGGAGGTCGAGGACGCGGCGCTCACCCTGGCCGCGGCGGTGCTGCTGGACAGCGCCGCGGCGCGGACCGAGACGAGGGGCTGCCACGTCCGCGAGGATTACCCGGCCACCGACGACCTGGGCTGGCGGCGCAGCATCGCCGTCCGGCTCGGCGCCGACGGCAGGCCGGAGCTGATGCGGTGGACCGCGATGGGAGGTGCGGCGTGAGAGCCGTTGGCGGGGTCGAGTACTGGCGCAGCTGTTCACACCGGGTCTCGGCCAAGCTGGGCCGGGCCGGGCTGGACGTGGACGACGTGCAGCGGGTGATCAGCCTGGCCCTGGGCGAGGACCTACGGTACGGCCCGGACGCGACCACGGACGCGACCGTGCCACGGGAGGCGGTCGCCGAGGCCGACCTGAACCCGCGCAAGGGCGGGGTGCTGGCCGGCGGGGTGGTCGCGCTCGCGGTGTTCGACACGGTGATCGGCGCGGAGAACTACGAGGTACTGGAGCTGCGCAAGGACGGGGAGAAGCTTTCGCCGGGGGAGAGCGCGCTGCGGCTGCGCGGCCCGGTGCGCGGGCTGCTCACCGCCGAGCGGACCGCGCTGAACCTGGTCTGCCACCTCTCCGGGGTGGCCACCGCGACCGCGGCCTGGGTGGACGCGGTCAACGGCACCGGGTGCGTGGTGCGGGACAGCCGCAAGACCCTGCCCGGCCTGCGGCTGCTGCAGAAGTACGCGGTGCGCTGCGGCGGCGGGGAGAACCACCGGCTGGGCCTCGGCGACGCGGTGCTGATCAAGGACAACCACGTGGTCGCCGCGGGCGGGGTGGTGCAGGCGCTGAAGCTGGCCCGCCAGCACGCGCCGCACCTGCCCTGCGAGGTCGAGGTGACCTCGCTGGAGGAGCTGGACCTGGTGCTCGGCGAGGAGGCCTCGCTGGTGCTGCTGGACAACTTCACCCCTGAGCAGTGCGCCGAGGCGGTGCGCAGGGCGGCCGGGACCGCGACGAAGCTGGAGGCATCCGGCGGGCTGACGCTGGACGTGGCCAGGCAGTACGCCGAGACCGGGGTGGACTACCTGGCGGTGGGCGGGCTCACGCACTCCTCGCCCGCGCTGGACCTGGGGCTTGACCTGCGCTGAGCAGAGGTTGGAGGGGCGTCTTCCAGGGGGAGGACGCCCCTTCGCTTTGTCCGGAGCCGGGCGGGGTGGCGCGGGCGGGCCTGCCGGGCGGGGGCGGCGCTTGCCGGGCCGGGGCAGACCGGGTGGTGGCGCGGCCGCCGGGCGGCTCAGAGCCTGCGGTTCTCCAGCACGGGGATGGCCTCGCGGGCCTGTTCGGTGACGAACGGGTCGATGCTGACCACCAGCACCTCCGGCTCCGCTCCCAGCGCGGCCTGCACCCGGCCGAAGGGGTCCACCACCGCGCTGTAGCCGACGCCGGTGGGGGCGTTGCCCCTGGGCTCGATGCCCGCGCTGGCCGGGTCGGCCTGGCCGCAGGCGACCACCCAGGTGGTGGAGTCCAGGGCGCGGGCCCTGGTCAGCAGCTCCCACTGCTCGCGCTTGCCCTCGCCGGCGCCCCAGGAGGCGGCGGTGACGATGACGCTGGCGCCGTTGTCGGCCAGCGCGCGGTACAGCTCGGGGAAGCGCAGGTCGTAGCAGGTGGTCATGCCAACGGTGACCCCGCCGATCTCGATCGCCACCAGGTCGTCGCCGGGCGCCACCGTCTTGGACTCGGTGAAGCCGAAGGCGTCGAACAGGTGGATCTTGTTGTAGCCCACCGGGTCGTCGCCGCCGGTGACCAGCAGCGTGTTGTAGACCCGGCCGTCCGGCGCGGGGGTGAACATGCCCGCGACCACCAGCACCCCGGCCTCCTTGGCCAGCATGCCGACCGCGGTGCCCCAGGGGCCGTCCACCGGCTCGGCGATGTCGGTCAGCTTCGGGCCGCCGAAGCAGGCCATCGTGGCCTCGGGGAAGACCACCAGCTCGGCGCCCTGGTCCGCGGCCAGGCTGATGCCCTCCCGAACCAGTTCCAGGTTCTGGGCGGGGTCGGCGCCCGACACGATCTGACACAGGCCGATTCGCACTCTGGGTCCTCCTTGAACTCCTCGGCAAGCTGGCCCACACAGTGTGACCTACTTGTATACTTCCAGTATGCAAGGGGGTGTCTGATGGCCAGTGGCCGTGACCGCGCCTACGAGTTCCTGAAGGACACGGTCCTGGGTGATCCGGCCATGCAGGGACAGTTCATCAACGAGCAGGAGCTCGCTGACCGTATCGGTGTGTCGCGCACGCCCATCCGCGAGGCACTGCTCATGCTCGCCGCCGAGGACCTGCTGCGCCTGGTGCCGAAGAAGGGCGCCTACATCCCGGCCATGACCATGCGGGAGATCAAGGAGCTGATGGAGCTCCGCGAGCTCCTGGAACGGCATGCCGCCGAACGCGTGCTGGCCGGCGACCGCAGCGCGCTGAACGAGATGGCCGAGGCGCTCGAGGCCCAGCGCGGGCTGCTCACCAGCGAGGACTCCCGCGGTTTCATCGAGTGGGACCGGCGCTTCCACGCCGCGCTGGTCTCGGCCACCGGGAACCAGCTGCTGGTGCGGGTCTACGACGGGTTGCGGGCCAGGCAGGTCACCGTCGGGGTGGCCGCGCTGGGCCGGGCGGCCGGGCGGCGGGAGGCGGTGCTGGCCGAGCACGAGCTGATCCTCAACTCCCTCGCCGAGGGGGACGGGCTGGCCGCCTCGCTGGCCATCACGACGCATCTGCAGGCGACGCTGAAGGTGCTGCTGGCGGGGTGAGCAGCTGCTCGGCCGGGTCGGGGTTCCGGCCGAGGGCCAGGCCGATCAGGGAGATCACGCCGGTAACCGCGAGGTAGGCGGCCAGCGCCAGCCAGTTGTGGAACTCCGCCAGCAGGTAGGTGAACAGCAGCGGGGCGACCGCGCCGCCGATCACCCCGGCCAGGGTGTAGGCCAGTGAGCTGCCGGTGTAGCGCAGCCTGGGGGTGAACTGCTCGGCGATGAAGGCCGCCTGCGGGCCGAACAGGGCGGAGTGGATCACCAGGCCGCCCAGCACGCCGAGGATGAGCAGCGGCAGCGAGCGCGCCTCCGCCAGCGGGAAGAACACCAGCGGCCAGGCCATCGCGGCGAGGGTGGCCGCGGCCAGCATCCGGCGGCGGCCCCAGCGGTCGGACAGCGCGCCGGCCAGCGGGATCAGGAAGACCTGCACGGCCGAGCCGATCAGCACCGCGGCCAGCGCCCAGCCGCGCGGCACGCCCAGCTCCTGGGTGGCATACGTCAGCACGAACACCGCGAACAGGGCGTAGAGCACGTCGGGGCAGACCCGGCAGAGCACCGCGGCGACGAGCTGGCGGCGCTGGGTGGTGAACACCTCGGTGACCGGCGCGGTGGGGCGGTCGCCGTGTTCGGCGATGGCCTGGAAGACCGGGGTCTCCTCCAGCTTGGCCCTGATCCACAGGCCGAAGATGACCAGCACCGCGGACAGCAGGAAGGCCACCCGCCAGCCCCAGGCCAGGAAGTCCTCGGCGCTCAGCGCCACGCCGAGCAGCGCGATCACGCCGTTGGCCAGCAGGGTGCCCAGCGGCGGGCCGACCTGGGCGGCCGAGGCCCAGAAGCCGCGGCGGGCCGGGTCGCCGAACTCGCTGGAGAGCAGCACCGCGCCGCCCCACTCCCCGCCCAGGCCGACGCCCTGGGCGAAGCGCAGCAGCACCAGCAGCACCGCGGCGGTCACCCCAATGTCCTCGTGGGTGGGCAGCAGGCCGATCACGAAGGTGGATACCCCAGTGATCAACAGCGTGGTGACCAGCACCTTCTTTCGGCCGATCACGTCGCCGAGGCGGCCGAAGACGAACCCGCCCAGCGGCCGGGACAGGTAGCCGACGGCGTAGGTGGAGAACGCCAGCAGGGTGCCGGCGAGGGGGTCGTGGCTGGGGAAGAACAGCGTGCCGAAGACCAGGGCGGCGCTGGAGGAGTAGATGGCGAAGTCGTACCACTCGAGTGCGGTGCCGCTCAGGCTCGCGGTGAAGGCCCGGATCAGGGAGCGCTGGTTATGCATGCCCCATACTTGCTGTATACAAGACGTATGCGCAAGAGCGGAGAGTCCCGATGACCCCACTGAGCTTCGAGCTGCCCGGCGGCGAGACCGTCCAGGTCAGCGTGCGCACGCTGCTCAACGCCGGGTACGCCGGGCGGAGCCAGGAGGAGGTGGCCGCGCACGTGGCCGAGCTGGCCGAGTTGGGGGTGCCCGCGCCCAGCGTCACCCCCAGCCTCTACCCGGTCGCGCCCTACCTGGCCATGCAGACCGAGGAGGTGCCGGTGCAGCACGGGCGCACCTCGGGCGAGGCCGAGTGGGCGCTGGTGATCACCGAGGCCGGGGTGCTGCTGACCGCGGCCTGCGACCACACCGACCGCGCGCTGGAGGTGCACGGCGTGGGCTGGAGCAAGCAGGCGGGCCCGGACGTGCTCGCCCGGCAGGCCTGGCGCTTGGCCGAGGTGGACGAGCGGATCGACCGGCTCACCCTCACCGCCTGGGTGACCGGCGCGGACGGCCGGGAGCAGCTCATCCAGCAGGGCAGCCTCGGTGACCTGCTCTCGCCGCGGTACTGGCTGGAGCGGCTGCGGGCGGACGGGCTGGCCGAGCCGGGCACCGTGCTGCTCTCCGGCACCATCCCGATGAAGCCGGGGGTGGACCAGTTCGCCGCCGCCTGGCGGGTGGAGCTGGGCGACCCGGACACCGGGGCGAGGGTTTCCTGCGGGTACACGGTTCGCCGGCTGCCGGCGCCGGTCGGCTGAACCAGGGGTGCTGTTGCCAGAGATTGGCAGCTAGGGTCTGCGGCGTGAAGCGCCGACAGGTTGCCCTCCTGCTGCCCGCCATGATCGCATCCGTCGCGGTCGCCGCCGCCTGCACCACGCCGACGGCGGCGCCCGACCGCAAGGCGGGCACGGACCGCACCGCGATGACCCTCGCCGACGGCTACGAGCCGGAGAGCCTCAACCCGCTGCTCGGCTACGGCGAGGAGGGCGTGTCCAAGCTCTTCGACGGACTGGTCGAGCACCAGGCCGACCGGTCGGTGCGCCCGCTGCTGGCCGCCGACCTGCCCAAGCCGGCGCCGGACGGCCGGTCCTGGACGGTGAAGCTGCGCACCGGGGTCAAGTTCCACGACGGCAGCCCGTTCAACGCCGAGGACGTGGTGGCCACCTACCGCGCGCTGCTCGACCCGGCCTACGCCGCCACGGTGAAGTCCTCCTTCGGCATGCTCACCGGCGTCACCCAGGTCGATCCGGAGACGGTGCGCTTCGACCTCGCCTACCCGTACACGCCGTTCGCGCACAAGCTGGTGCTGGGCATCCTGCCGAACGAGGCGCTGGCCCAGCCCGGTCCGCTGGAGAAGAACCCCTTCGGCGCCAAGCCGGTCGGCACCGGCCCGTACAAGCTGGAGGAGTGGCGCAAGGGCGAGAAGATGGTGCTGGCGGCCAACGACGGCTACTTCGAGAAGGTGCCGAAGGTCCGCAAGGTCACCGTGGTCTTCGCCACCGACGACAACGCGCGCGCCCAGCGGATGAAGGCCGGTGAGTTCGACGGCACCTCGCTGCCGCCCGCGCTGGCCAAGACCTTCGAGGGCAACGGCTACCGGCAGATCACCCACCGCAGCGCGGACTACCGCACGGTCACCATGCCGATGGCCAACCCGGTCACCGCGGACAAGGGCCTGCGGCTGGCGCTCAACCACGCGGTGGACCGCCAGGGCATGATCAACGCCTTCCTGGCAGGCAAGGGCGCGCCCGCCTCCACCCCGATCCCGCAGGCGCTGCCGGAGTTCGTGGAGCCTGCCGCGCAGTTCCGGTTCGACCGGGCCGAGGCCGAGCGCATCCTGGACCAGACCGGCTGGGCCAAGCGGGACAACGGGATCCGCGCCCGCGGCGACCTGGCGGCCAGCTTCACGCTGATGTACCCGGTCGGTGACGCGGTGCGCAAGGACCTCGCGCAGGCATTCGCCTCCGACGCCAAGGCGGTCGGCGTGGAGGTGAAGCTGGAGGGCCTGGGCTGGGAGGCGATCGAACCGCGGATGGGCAAGGACGCGCTGGTGCTCGGCGGCGGCAACCCGTTCGACCCCGACCTGAAGTCCTACCCGCTGCTGCACTCCAGCTTCGGCGGCGACGGCTTCAACAACCCCGGCCGCTACGCCAACCCGGCGGTGGACCGCGCCCTGGAGGCCGGACGCCGGGAGGCCGACCCGGCGCAGCGGGTGGCGCAGTACCGGGAGTTCCAGCGCGCCTACGCCGCCGACCCCGGCATGGTGTTCCTGGCCTTCCTGGACCACACCTACGTGGTGCGCGACGGCTGGAGCGGCTACCAGGAGGTCGTCGACCCGCACACGCACGGCCTCACCTGGGGCCCGTGGTGGAACCTCCAGGACTGGACCCCGCAGGGGTGAGCGCCGGCGCGCCCAGCCGGGCCCGGGCCATCGGGCTGCTCGCCTTGCGCCGCTTGGCGTTCGCGGTCCCGGTGCTGGTGGTGGTGGCGGTCGCGGTGTTCCTGCTGGGCGCCGCCTCCCCGTTCGACCCGGTGTACCAGTACTACGGAGTGCAGATCTTCAGCGCCAGCGCCGAGGACGTGGCGCGGGCCCGCACCGAGCTCGGCCTGGACGACTCGGTGTTCGTCCAGTTCGGACGGTGGGCGGGCACGCTGCTGACCGGGGACCTTGGTGACAGCCGGTCGTTCCGGCAGCCGGTCGCGCAGGTGATCGCCGAACGGCTGCCCTGGACCCTGCTGCTGGTCACCGTCGGCCTGCTGCTCGCGGTGCTGATCGCGCTGGTGCTCGGCGTGCTCGCGGCCTGGCGGCAGGGCGGCTGGCTGGACCGGGTGGTCACCGCGACCGGCCATGCGCTGGAAGGGATTCCGCCGTTCGTGCTCGGCCTGGTCGCGGTGGCGGTGTTCACCCTCGGCCTGGGCTGGCTGCCCGGCGGCGGGCTGACCGACGCCGGCGAGACGGCGGGTTTCGGGCAGGTGGCCACGCATCTGGTGCTGCCGGCGGTGGTGCTCGGGGTGTCGCAGTCGCCGTGGCTGATCCTGCACATCCGGCAGTCCCTGCTGACCGTGCTGGCCGAGGACCACGTGACCGGCGCGCGGGCCCGCGGGCTCGGTGAGCCCATGGTGGTGCTGCGGCACGCGTTGCCCACCGCGCTGCTGCCGTTCGTGACCCTGCTCGGCGCGCGGGTGCCGGAGCTGGTGACCGGGGCGGTGCTGGTGGAGGAAGTGTTCTCCTGGCCCGGCGTGGCCGGTGCGGTGGTGAAGTCGGCGCTGGCGGTGGACTTCCCGCTGCTGGTGGCGCTGTCGCTGCTGGCGACCGCGGCCGTGCTGGCGGGTTCGCTGCTGGCCGATGTGGCCGCGGCGCTGCTGGATCCGAGGGTGGCCACCGATGGTTGAGACAGCGGCGCCGGCGCGCACCTGGCGGTCCGCGGCCAGGAAACGGGCCGGCACACCGCGCGGCAAGGGCGCGGCGGGGCGGGCCCGGCTGCGGTTGTGGCTGGGCATCGGCACGCTGGTCGCACTGGTGCTGGGCGCGATCCTGCTGCCCTGGCTGGGCGGGCTGGACGAGTCCCTTGTGGACTATCGGGCGATCCGGCTGGCACCGAGCCTGGACCATCCCTTCGGCACCGACGGCGGCGGGCGGGATCTGTTGCTGCGGACCTTCGCGGGGCTGCGGGTCTCGCTGCTGGTGGCCGCGCTGTGCGCGGTGCTGTCCACGGTGCTCGGCGTGCTGGTCGGCGGGCTGTCCGGGCTGGTCGGCGGCTGGACCGACCGGCTGCTGATGCGGCTGGTGGACACGGTGAACGCGGTGCCGCACCTGTTGCTGGGCATCGTGATCGTCGCGCTGTACCGGGGCAGCCTGACCGCGGTGGTGGCCTCGATCGCGCTGACGCACTGGACCACGGTGGCGCGGATCGTGCGGGCCGAGGTGTTGTCGTTGCGGCAGCGGCCGTTCGTGGACGCGGCGATCTCCGGCGGGTCCTCGCGGTGGCGGGTGCTGCGGCGGCACCTGCTGCCCGCGGTGGTGCCGCAGGCCGCGGTGTCCGCGGTGCTGCTGCTGCCGCACGCGGTGTGGCACGAGACCGCGCTGAGCTTCCTCGGCCTCGGGCTGCCGCCGCACCTGGCGAGCATCGGGAACATCCTCACCGAGGGCAGGCAGGCCGTGTTGCTGGGCGCGTGGTGGATCGTGGCGCTGCCCTCGGTGGTGCTGGTGGTGGCCACATTGGCGGTGTCCGGGGTGGCGGCGGTGTGGCGGGACCGGCTGGTGCCGCGGCGGCGATCGGAGCTGGCGCTGTGATGATCGAAAGCGACCCGGTGCGTCCCCTGCTGGATGTGCGTGAGCTGTCCGTGCGGTTCCGGCTGGGCCGGGGACGGCCGGAGGTGCACGCGGTCACCGACGTCTCCTTCAGCCTGGCTCCCGGCGAGCTGCTCGGGTTGGTGGGGGAGAGCGGGTGTGGCAAGTCGGTGCTGGCGGCCGCGCTGCTGGGACTGTTGCCCGCCAACGCGCGGCTGTGCGGCGAGGCGGTGCTGAACGCGCCGGAGGCCGAGCCGGTCGAGTTGCTGGGTGCGCCGGAAAGCGTGCTCTCCCAACGGGTCCGGGGTCGACTGGTCGGGCTGGTGCCGCAGTCGGCCGCGGCGCACCTGACGCCGGTGCGGACCGCGGGGGCGCAGCTGGTGGAGGCGGTGCGGGTGCTGCGGCCGGCGGAACGGGATCCGGCGGGGGTCGCGGAGGGGCTGGCCGAGCGGGTTGGGCTGGATCCGGTGTTCCTCAAGCGGTATCCGCACGAGCTCTCCGGCGGCACGGCGCAGCGGGTGGCGGTGGCGCTGGCGCTGGCCGGGGACCCGCCGGTGGTGCTGGCCGACGAGCCGACCGCGGGGCTGGACCGGCCGCTGGTGGAGCGGACCGTGGACCTGTTGGCCGACCTGGCGCGGGAGGGCAGGGCGGTGCTGCTGATCACGCACGACCTGGCCGCGGCCAGCCGGGTGGCCACCGACCTCGCGGTGATGTACGCGAGCAGGCTGGTGGAGCGCGGTCCGGCGGCGAAGCTCTTCGACACGCCGTGGCATCCCTACACCGAAGGCCTGCTCGGCGCGCTGCCCACCGGCGGTTTCCGGGCCATTCCCGGACATCCGCCGGAGCTGACCGCGCTGCCCGAGGGTTGCGCGTTCCGGCCGCGCTGCCCGGTCGCCGAGGACTGCGGCGGCGATCCGGCGCTGGTGCGGCACGGGGACCGCTACGTCGCGTGCAGGCAGCCATGTTGAGCGGGACCGGCCTGGTCGCCGGATACCGCAGCGGGGTGCCCGTGCTGTCCGATGTGGACATTGAGGTGGCGCGCGGCGAGGTGGTCGGGCTGGCCGGGCCGAGCGGGTGCGGGAAATCCACGCTGGCCAGGGTGCTGACGCTGCTGATGGCGCCGTGGGCGGGCGAGGTCAGGGTGGACGGCGAACCGGCGCGCGGGTTCCGGCACGCCGCGCCGCGCGCGCAGCGGACCGCGATCGGGGTGGTGTTCCAGCAGCCCCGGCTCAGCGTGGACCCCCGGTTCACCTTGCAGGAGGTCGTGGCCGAACCCTTGCTGGCCAACCGGAAACGGGCGGTGGAGCACCGGGTGGCCGAGCTGGTCGAGCAGGTCGGGCTCACCGGCGAGCTGCTGCGGCGGCGGCCGCACGAGGTCAGCGACGGGCAGCTGCAACGGGCCTGCCTGGCCAGGGCGCTCGCGCTGGAACCGCGCTACCTGGTCTGCGATGAGATGACCGCGATGCTGGACGCCTCCACCACCGCCGCGCTGGTCGGCGTGGTGGCCGAGCACAGCAACTCCACCGGCACCGGGGTGCTGGCCATCAGCCACGACGAACCGCTGCTCTCGGTATGGGCGGACCGGGTCGTGCGGTGGCGAAACGACGGGGAGGAACAGTGATCGATCTCGACCGCGTCCGCGCGGACACACCGGGCTGCCAGGAGCAGGTCTTCCTGGACAGCGCTGGATCCTCGCTGCCGCCGGAGCCCGTGCTGGCCGAGGTGATCGGCCACCTCAGGCGGGAGGCGGAGGTCGGCGGCTACCGGGCCGAGGCCGAACGCGCCGAGGACCTGGCTGCCGGGTACCAGGTGGCCGCGGACTTCTTCGGTTGCGCGCCAACGGATGTCGCCTTCACCGACAGCGCCACCCGGTCCTGGCTGCTGGGCATGTCCGCGGTGCCGCTGGCCGCCGGGGACCGGATCCTGGTGAGCCAGGTGGAGTACGGCAGCAACGCGATCGCGCTGATGCAGCGGGCGCAGGAGTTCGGCGCCACCGTCGAGCTGGTGCCCAGCGCCGAGGACGGCTCGATCTCGGTGCCCGCGCTGACCGCGATGCTGGACGAGCGGGTCAAGCTGGTCTCGGTGGTGCACATGCCCACCAACGGCGGACTGGTCAACCCGGCCAAGGAGATCATCGACGCCGCGCACCAGGTCGGCGCGATCGCCCTGCTGGACGCCTGCCAGACCGCGGGCCAGCGGCGGGTGCGGCTGGATGAGCTCGGCGCGGACCTGATCTCGGTCACCGGCCGCAAATGGCTGCGCGGGCCGCGCGGCACCGGCCTGCTGGTGGTCAACCCCGCTGCCGCGCCCCGGCTCCGGCCGCCGCTGGTGGACCAGCACTCGGCGGACTGGAGCGCGCTCGGGGAGTGGACGCTGCGCCAGGACGCGCGGGTGCACGAGCTGTGGGAGTCCTCCATCGCCGACCGGCTCGGCCTGATCGCCGCGCTGCGCTACGCCGACGAGCTGGGCATCGACGACATCCAGGCCGCGGTGGTGCAACGCGCGGCCTTCCTGCGCGCCGAGCTGTCCGCGCTGCCCGGGGTCACCGTGCACGACCTGGGCACCGAACGCGGCGGGATCGTCACCTTCACCGTCGCGGGCGTGGACGGCGAGGAGGTGAAGAAGGCGTTGGTGGCCAAGGACATCACCCTGTCCGTCGGCGGCACCACCGGCGCGCTGCTGGACATGACCGCGCGCGGGCTCGCCCAGGTGGTCCGGGCCTCGCCGCACTACTTCGTCAGCCAGGAGCAGCTGGTCCGGTTCGTGGCCGCGGTCGCCGAGATCGTCGCCTGAGCACGCCGAAGGGCCACCGTCCGAAGTGGACGGTGGCCCTTCGGTTGGAGCGGGTTACCTCAGCTGGTGACCAGGCGCAGGCCGTACGCGCCCAGGATCTCGTTGACCGGCTGGAAGTAGATGATGCCCGCGGAGAGGTTGCCACCGGAGGTGACGCCCTGGGCCTGGTTGCCGGAGATGAACGACCCACCGGAGTCACCGCGGTCGGCGCGGGCGTTGGTGCGGGTCAGGCCGGTGACCGCGCCTTCGGCGTAGTTCACCGTCTGGTTCTTGGCCTGCACCGAGCCGCAGGTCCAGCGGGTGGTGGAGCCCGACTTGCAGATCGAGGCGCCCACCGCGGCCTCCGAGGAGCCCGCGACCCGGACGGTGCCGCCGCTGTAGTTGTTCACCACGCCCTGCGGGGTCCAGTTCGAGTTCACCGCGACCCAGGCGTAGTCGTTGCCGGGGAAGGAGGAACCGCGGAAGGTGCCCTGCGCGACCTGGTTGAAGCCCTGGGTCGCGGTGCCGGTCCGGCCGCAGTGCCCGGCGGTGACGAACCCGCCCTGCACCGAGAAGCCGACCGAGCAACGGCCGCCCATGTAATAGGCGTCGCCACCGCGCACGTCGTAGAGCGGCTCGTCCTTGCCCGCGGCCTCGACCACGGAGACCGCGCCGCGGTCCACCCCGGTCTTGGCCACGAACTCATCGGCCTTGGCGGCCTGGCCCGGCTGCACGTTGACCACGACGCGGTTGTTCTCCACGTCGACGTACCAGCCGGAGACGTCCGAGGGCGCCTTGTCCTGGTTGAGCCGCGAGACCACCGAGTTGAGCTTGGACGCGCTGTGCGCCACGAACTTCGGCTCGGCGCCGGCCGCGCGGACCTCGGCGGCCTTGGCCGTGTCGGTCACACCGACGACCAGCTTCGCCTGGCCGGCCACGAAGTGCGCGCCACCGAAGGACTCGCCCAGCGCGGTGCGCAGGCTCTGCTCGACCGTGCTCGCCTTGGTTTCGGCGGCGGCCCGCTGCATCGCCTGGTCGGCGGTCAGGCCCAGGTCGCGCTGCATGGCCTCCAGCATCCCCTGGTTCATCAAGGGAGTGGACTCGGCGGCGGCCGGCAGGGTGGCCGCCACGGTCGCACCGACCGCGAGCGCGAGTGCGGAGGTCACGATTTTTGTGCGTGCGTTCATCATCAGGGTTTCTCCAGTGCAGTGGTTACAGGGGGACCACGCTGGACAACCGGCGGAGAAAAGCTCTCTGTTGTCCGTGAGATGAACGTTATGGACCGCACCACAAACGTTGGCACCTCCGATGGTATTGGTGCCACAGCAGTATTGAAGGCTGGCATTCAGTTTAAAGGAGAACTTTCGGGCGAAAGCCGTGAAAGGGAAAGAACCCCCGGTCGCCGGAGGACGGTGGCGACCAGGGGTTCAGCTGGGCGGACCCGGTTAGCAGGTCTTGCCGATCACCCGTGGCACACAGTCCGCATAGGACAGCATGAGATCCACCGCGCGGTCGTTGCGAGCAGTCTCACGATTGATCACGGTGTCGTTCGGGTAGAAGCCACCGATGCCGGGGCCGCCGCCGTACATCTCGAAGGTGTAGGACCAGATCTTGTGCTGGCCCCACATCCAGTCGGTGATGTCGCCGTCGGTGACGTAGAGGTCGCTGCCCTGCTCCGGCTTGTAGTTGTTGGTCTGGGCCATCTGACGGCCCAGGGTCTGGAAGATCCGGGCCTCCTCGGCGTTGAGGCCGGGCGCGGTGTCGGCCTTGGTGTAGCCGAAGGGCCACAGCACCAGCTCGCCGTAGGTGTGGAAGTCGATGTTCGCGGTGATCTGCTGCTTGCCGCCGACCACCCTGGAGTTGACGAAGTTGCTCAGCGCGCGGGTCTCCGGCGCGGAGAAGGCCGAGGGGCCGCGGTAGGTCTCACTGCTGGGTGAACCGCTGGAACCGCCGCAGCAGCCCCACTTGTAGGACCAGTTGCGGTTGGGGTCGGTGCCCTGGCCCTGCCGGTTCTTCCGCCAGCTGCGGAAGCTGCCGGAGGCGATGTCGTACTCCGCGCCGTCGGGGTTGACGCTGGGGATCACCCAGATCTCCCGCGTGTCCACGAGGTTCTTGACCGCCGGGTTGCTCGCGTAGTTGTCGGTGAGCCGGTTGATGATCTGCAGGCACTGCTCCACGGTGAGGTGCTCGCGGGCATGCTGGTTGCAGTTGAACAGGACCTCGGGCTCGTTCTCGTCGGTGGCCACGTTGTCGCTGATCTTCACCATCCACAGGTCGCGGCCCTCGTGCGACTTGCCGATGCTGCTCACCCTGGCCAGCGCAGGGTGGTCGGTCTGCGCCTTGCGGATGTTCGCGGTCATCTCCGCGAAGTTGTGGTAGCCGGTGTAGCCCGACGGGAAGTCGGTGACGCCGAGATCACCGCTGCCGCCGGGGGTCAGCGCGCGCAGCTGCTCCTCGACGGTGCCCTGTGCGGTGAGGGTGAAGCCCTTGGCGCGCAACAGCTTGGCCTGTTCGGCGCTGGCAGCCACGGTCATCTTGCCGTGCTGGGCGGAGAGCACGTCCACCCCGGTGGCCGCGACCTCGGTGCGCGCGTCGCTGGTGTTCGCGCCGCCGATCTCGTAGACCACGTCACCGGGGGCGGCGGCCTCGGCGGCCGGCGCGCTGACCGAGCCGAGGGGGAGGAGCAGGGCGAGACCGGCGGCCGCGACCGCGGTCGCGACTCTGCGGCGGATCCGCAACATGGTGGCTCCGTTTCTGACAACTACGCAGGGGTGAGTCGAGAGTGGGTGGGGGAAAACGGGTCGGCAACCCCTCGGAAGTAGGGGCTCAGCAGGTGCCGCCGACGATGCGCGGCACGCAGTCGGCGTAGCTGAGGATGAGGTCGACCGCCTTGTCGTTGCGGGTCGTCTCCCGGCCGATCAGCTCATCCGGCGGGTAGAAGCCGTACTGGCCGCCGAACATCTCGAAGGTGAAGCTCCAGATCTTGTGCTGGCCCCACATCCAGTCCCTGATGCCGCCGTCGGTGATGTAGAGGTCGCTGGCCTGCTGCGGCTTGTAGCCGTTGCTGGCCGCCATCTGGGTGCCGAGCTCCTTGAACGCCTTGAGCTCGGCGGCGTTGAGGCCGGGCGCGGTGTCGTCCTTGGTGTAGCCGAACGGCCACATGATCAGCTCGCCGTAGGTGTGCCAGTCGATGTGCGTGGTGATCTGCTGCTTGCCGCCGATGACCCTGGAGTTGACGAAGGCGGAGAGGGCCTTGGTCTCCGGGGCGGAGAAGGCGGCCGTGCCGCGGTAGGTGTCGCTGCTGCCCGACCCGCTGGAACCGCCGCAGCAGCCCCACTTGTAGCCCCAGTTGCGGTTGAGGTCGGTGCCGAAGCTGCCGCCGGCGTTGGGCTGACGGTTCTTGCGCCAGCTGCGGTAGGAGCCGGTGGCGATGTCGTACTCCGAGCCGTCCGGGTTGACGTTGGTGGCGACCCAGATCTCCCTGGTGTCCACGAAGTTCTTCACCGCGGGGTTGGTGGCGTAGTCGTCGGTGAGCCGGTTGATGATGCGCAGGCACATCTCCACGGTCAGGTGCTCGCGGGCGTGCTGGCTACAGGTGAACAGCACCTCGGGCTCGTTCTCGTCCGTGCCCACGTTGTCGCTGATCTTCACCAGTCGCAGGTCCCGGTTCTCGTGGGACTTGCCGATCACGCTCAGCGCCACCAGGTTCGGGTGGTCGGCCCGCGCCTTGGTCAGCTCGGCGCCCTGCTCGGCGTAGTTGTGGTAGCCGGAGTCCGCGGGCGGGAAGTCCATGATCCCGGCGGTGGCACCGGGCTGGGCGCTGGCGGACAACGGGATCAGCCCGCCGAGGGCGAGCGCGGCGCCGAGGGCGGCGGCGAGTCCTCTGCTGAGACGTCGGTGTGACATGTGGCCTCTTCTGTCGCAGGGGTGGGGAACAGGGTTGGGGTACGCCGAATCCGGCCGCCTGCCTCGTCGCAGGGCGGCCGGATCGGCGCGGGCACTACTGGGTCAGCAGGTCTTGCCGATCACGCGCGGCACGCAGTCGGCGTAGCTCAGCATGAGGTCGACCGCCCTGTCGTTGCGGCTGGTCTCCCTGGTGATCACCTCATCGGGTGGGTAGAAACCGCCACCCGCCATCGAGCTCGGGTACAGCTCGAAGGTGTAGGACCAGATCTTGTGCCTGCCCCACATCCAGTCGATGATGCTGCCGTCGGTGATGTAGAGGTCGCTGGACTGCTGCGGCTTGTAGTTGTTCGTCGCGGCCATCTGACGGCCCAGGGTCTGGAAGGTCCTGGCGTCGTCGGCGGTCAGGCCGGGACCGGTGTCCGCGGTGGTGTAGCCGTAGGGCCAGAGCACCAGCTCGGAGTAGGTGTGAAAGTCGATGTTGGCGGTGATCTGCTGCTTGCCGCCGACCACCCGCGAGTTCACGAAGTCCCGCAGCCGCGAGCTCTCCGGCGCGGAGAACGCCGAGGGGCCGCGGTAGGTCTCGCTGCTGGTGCTGCCGCTGGAACCGCCGCAGCAGCCCCAGTTGTAGTCCCAGTTGCGGTTGAGGTCGGTGCCGGGGCCCTGCCGGTTCTTCCGCCAGGAGCGGTAGCGGCCGGTGGCCACGTCGTACTCGGAGCCGTCGGGGTTGACGCTGGGGATCACCCAGATCTCCCGTGAGTCCACAAAGGACTTCAGCGCCGGGTCGGTGGTGTAGCCGTCGGTGAACCGGTTCACGATCCGCAGGCACATCTCCACGGTGAGGTGCTCGCGGGCGTGCTGGTTGCAGTTGAACAGCACCTCCGGCTCGTTCTCGTCCGTGGCCACGTTGTCGCTAATCTTGATCATCCACAGGTCGCGGCCCTCGTGCGACTTGCCGATGCTGCTCAGCTTGGCGATCGAGCCGTGGTCGGCCTCGGCCTTGCGCAGGTTCGCGGTGACCTCGGCGAAGTTGTGGTAGGCCGCGTCGGCCGGTGGGAAGTCGGCGATACCCACATCGCCGTGGGCGTGCCCGTGGTCCCCGTGGCCGCCGGCGGCCCGGAACTCCACCTCGAAGCCCTTGGCGCGCAGCGCGGCGACCTCGGCCTCGGTGGCGCGGACGCTCATCACGTCCCCGTCGGCGCCGAGGACGTCGATGCCGGTCCGGGCCACCGCGCTGCGGAGCTCCGAGGTGCCGACCTTGTGCACCAGGTACACCGACCTGGCCTCGTGCGCGGCCTCGGCGGCCTTGGTGATCTCGGCGGGACTGGGAGTGGTCGCGCTGGTCGTCATCGGGGTCGCCAACACGAGCGCGGCGCAGGCGCCAAGTGCCGTCGCCAGCAGGGTGCGACGTCTGGTCAACATCGTGCCTCCGATCTTTGACGGAGCGTGATGAGACTTCAGCGTCGGGTAGCCGGGTGGTGCGGACAACCCGCCCCTCGGCGGGATTGTTCGCCAGTTTTCCCCGTTGACGAGCTTGCGGAGGGCCGCCGCGCCCGTGATAACGCGCACCACCGCGGCGGGCTCGCGCGCGGACCGATTAGGCTGGGTACCTGCGTAAACCCTCTAGAACGCGAGGAACCCGAATGCTGCGCCGCACCGACCTGCGTGGTCGAGTCCCCTCCGCCGCCGAGCTGCGCGCCACGCTGCCGCGCGCCGAGGTCGACGTGGACGCGGTGCTGCATCAGGTCCGCCCGGTGGTGGAGGCGGTGCGTGCCCAGGGCGTGGCCGCCGCGCTGGAGTACACCGAGCGCTTCGACGGGGTCCGGCCCTCGGCGGTCCGGGTGCCGGTGGCCAAGCTCGGCGAGGCCCTGACCGGGCTGGACCCGGCGGTGCGGGACGCGCTGGAGGAGTCGATCCGGCGGGCCACCCTGGTGCACGCCGACCAGCGGCGGGTGGACAAGACCACCCAGGTGGTGCCCGGCGGCACCGTCACCGAGCGCTGGGTGCCGGTGGCCAGGGTCGGGCTGTACGTGCCCGGCGGGCTGGCCGTCTACCCCTCCAGCGTGGTGATGAACGTGGTGCCCGCCCAGCAGGCCGGGGTGGAGTCGCTGGTGGTGTGCTCGCCGCCGCAGGCGGAGTTCGGCGGGCTGCCGCACCCGGCGATCCTGGCCGCCTGCGAGCTGCTCGGCGTCACCGAGGTGTGGGCCGTCGGCGGCGCCCAGGCGATCGCGCTGGCCGCCTACGGGGGCACCGACACCGACGGGTCCGAGCTGGCCCCGGTGGACCTGATCACCGGACCGGGCAACGTGTACGTGACCGCGGCCAAGCGGCTGCTGCGCGGGCTGGTCGGCATCGACTCCGAGGCGGGGCCGACCGAGATCGCGGTGCTGGCCGACGAGACCGCGGACGCGGTGCACGTGGCCGCGGACCTGATCAGCCAGGCCGAGCACGACACCCTGGCCGCCAGCGTGCTGGTCACCACCTCGGCCGAGCTGGCCGACGCGGTGGACGCCGAGCTGGTCAGGCAGGTCGGGGCGACCAAGCACACCGAGCGGATCCGCACCGCGCTGCACGGGCCGCAGTCCGGCTGCGTGCTGGTGTCCACTGTGGACGACGGCCTGCGCGTGGTGGACGCCTACGCGGCCGAGCACCTGGAGATCCAGACCGCGGACGCGGCGGCGGTGGCGGCGCGGGTGCGCAACGCCGGGGCGATCTTCGTCGGCGCGCACTCGCCGGTCTCCCTCGGCGACTACTGCGCCGGGTCCAACCACGTGCTGCCCACCGGCGGCTGCGCGCGGCACTCCTCCGGGCTGAGCGTGCAGACCTTCCTGCGCGGCATCCACGTCATCGACTACAGCGAGCAGGCCCTGCGCGAGGTGGCCGGCCAGGTGGTCGCGCTGGCCAACGCCGAGGACCTGCCCGCGCACGGCCAGGCCGTCACCGCCCGCTTCGGCGGTGCCTCATGAGCGAGCTGATCGGCGCCGGGGTGCGCCTGGACGAGCTGCCGCTGCGGGAGGACCTGCGCGGCCGCTCGCCCTACGGCGCGCCGCAGCTGGACGTGCCGGTCCGGCTCAACACCAACGAGAGCCCGTACCCGCCGCCGCCCGAGCTGATCGAGGACGTGGCCAGGGCGACCAGGGCCGCGGCCGAGTCGCTGCACCGCTACCCGGACCGGGACGCCGTCGAGCTGCGCACCGCGCTCGCGGCGTACCTGAGCCGGGCCACCGGGGTTGCGCTGGGCACCGCGAACCTGTGGGCCGCCAACGGTTCCAACGAGATCCTGCAGCAGATCCTGCAGGCCTTCGGCGGCCCGGGGCGCACCGCGGTGGGCTTCGAGCCCTCGTACTCGATGCACCCGATCATCGCCGCCGGCACCCGCACCGAGTGGCTGGCCACCCCGCGCCGCGCCGACTTCACCCTGGACGCCGAAGCCGCGGCCGCCACCCTCGCGCAGCGGCAGCCGGACGTGGTGTTCCTGACCAGCCCCAACAATCCCACCGGCGGCTCCATCCCCGCTGACGACCTGCGGCGGCTGATCGAGGCCGCGCCGGGGATCGTGGTGGTGGACGAGGCCTACGCCGAGTTCTCCGCGCGGGAGAGCGCGATCGGGCTGCTCGGCGAGTTCGGCGGCAAGCTCATCGTCTCCCGCACCATGAGCAAGGCCTTCGCCTTCGCCGGTGGCCGCCTCGGCTACCTGGCCGCCGCGCCCGCCGTGGTGGACGCGCTGCTGCTGGTCCGCCTGCCCTACCACCTCTCCGCGCTCACCCAGGCCGCCGCCACCGCCGCGCTGCGGCACGCCGAGGGCACCCTGGCCTCGGTGCACAAGCTCATCGCCGAACGCGAGCGGGTGGTGGAGGCGTTGTCCGGCATGGGGTTCCGGGTGGTGCCCAGCGACGCCAACTTCGTCCTGTTCGGACAGTTCGCCGACGCGCCCGCGGTGTGGAAGTCCTATTTGGACCGTGGCGTGCTGGTCAGGGACGTCGGCATCGCCGGGCACCTGCGGGTGACCATCGGCACGCCGGCGGAGAACGACGCTTTCCTCGCCGCGAGCAAGGAGATCAGTGTGGAGGCCAGCCAGTGAACCGGATCGCCAGGGTCGAGCGGACCACCAAGGAGTCCTCGATCGTCGTCGAGCTGGACCTCGACGGAGCGGGCAAGGTCGACATCGACACCGGTGTGCCCTTCTACGACCACATGCTGCACGCGCTCGGCTCGCACGCCGCCTTCGACCTGACCGTGCGCGCCACCGGTGACACCCACATCGACGCCCACCACACCGTCGAGGACACCGCGATCGTGCTCGGCCAGGCCCTGCGCCAGGCCATCGGCGACGCCGCCGGGGTCCGCCGCTTCGGCGACGCCTGGATCCCGATGGACGAGACCCTGGCGCACGCCGCCATCGACCTGTCCGGGCGGCCGTACTGCGTGCACACCGGCGAACCGGAGCTGCTGGCCGGTTTCACCGTGGGCAACAACTACCCGACCGTGCTGAACCGGCATGTGTTCGAGTCGCTGGCCTTCCACGCCCGGATCGCCTTGCACGTCCGGGTGATCCACGGCCGCGACCCGCACCACATCACCGAAGCCCAGTACAAGGCCATCGCCAGGGCGCTGCGCGCCGCGGTCGAGCCCGACCCGCGGATCTCCGGTATTCCCTCCACGAAGGGCGTGCTGTAACGCGCTTCGGTACCCTGCTGGTCGTTTGCCCGGTGGGGCTGGACTGGAAGGTGTGTCGTGGTCTTCAAGGACTGGGTGTGGCTGATCCTGCTCGCCCTGGCGGGTTTCCTGCTGGGCGGGGTGTACGTGACCTGGAAGACCTCCCGCATGTTCGCGTTCGTACTGCTCGCGGGCGCGGTGCTGGCCGGGATCGGCGCGGTCACCTGGATGATGTAGTGGTGACCGCGCCCGCGCTGGTCAGGCCGGGACGATGGGCTCCTGGAGCTCGGTGACCCAGTCCTGCTGGTCCTGGTCCGGGCCGGCCACCAGGTAGTACTCGCGGTGCGGCCCCGCCGTGCGGTAGCCGTTGGCCTCGACCCAGGTGGCCAGGGTCTGGAACGAGCCGCCGACCTCCATCATCGGGCCGTGGTGCACCAGGGTCGCCGCCTGCGGCACCTCGGGCAGGTCGACGATGGCGAAGTCCTGGCCCGCGGCGGGTTCGGCGTTCACCGGCACCCCGGCGTGGATGGTGATCGGGCCGTCCTCGCCTTCGGGCAGCTCGTAGTAGGCGATGGTCGGGCCGACCGGGGTCACCCCGGCGCGGCCGAGGTTCTCGAACAGGCGGTCGTACAGGGGGCCGATCACCGGGCTGATGCTGCCGGGGGCGAAGTCGGCCGCGGTGCCGGTCAGCTCGGCGATCCGGACCGCGGGCAGGCTCTTGACGACGATGTCGGTGCTGGGCATGTGACCCTCGCTTTCGATGATGCGGAGCCTCGCCTCGACGAAGTTCAGCCGCTGCCGTTCCGCGCTGATGCTCGCCGCCAGTTCCGCCTGCCGCAGCCGCAGCATGCCGCGCAGCTCCTCGGCGTTCACCCGTTCGTCCACAATGGACTGAACTTGGTCGAGGGTGAAGCCGAGCTCCTTCAACGCGATCACCCGGTTCAGCCGGGCGAGCTGGGCGGCTCGGTAGTAGCGGTAACCGGTGGCGGCGTCCACCCGGTCGGGCCGCAGCAGCCCGATCCGGTCGTAGTGGCGCAGCATGCGGACCGACACGCGGCCGTGTCTGGCGAAGTCTCCGATACTCAACATGGCGAGCACCGTTGTAGGACCTGACACCGTGTCAGGGTCAACGCCCGCCCTCCACCTTCGGCTTCAACCGCGGCGAGCCGGGGCCGTAGGCGGCCATCGCGTCGTCGGCGTTGTGCAGGAAACAGGAGCGCAGGGACAGGCAGCCGCAGCCGATGCAGCCGGTCAGCCGGTCCCGCAGCAGCTGCAGCGCCTCGATCCGGGCGTTGAGCTCCTCCCGCCAGGAGCTGGACAGCCTGGCCCAGTCGGCCTTGGTCGGGTTCCGCCCCTCCGGCAGGGTGGCCAGCGCGGACTGGATCTCCTCCAGGGACAGGCCGACGCGCTGCGCGGCCCGGATGAACGCCAGCCGCCGTAGCACCGAACGGTGGTATCGCCGCTGGTTGCCCGCGCTCCGCTCGGAGAAGACCAGCTTTTTCTCCTCGTAGAAGCGCAGGGCGGTGTGGGGTACTCCGCTGCGGTCGGCGACCTCGCCGATCGACAGCCATTGCGACAGGGCTTCCATGAACGCTTGACCTCCAGTTTGGTCGAGGTTACATGCTCTGAGCCATGACAGCGAAGGAATTGACCACACCGCGGGCCTTCGCCGACCTGCCCGCGCTGATCGCCAGGATGACCGGCGACGAGAAGCACAGCGCCGCCGCGAACTCGACCATGGACGTGCTGTGGGTGCTCTACGACCGCGTCCTCAACGTCTCCCCCGACCGCCTCGACGACCCTGACCGGGACCGGTTCTACCTGTCCAAGGGGCACGGACCGATGGCCTTCTACGCGGTGCTGGCCGCCAAGGGCTTCCTCGACGAGTCCCTCCTGGACACCTGGACCCGGTTCGACTCGCCGCTGGGCCAGCACCCGGACCGGGCGCTGGTGCCCGGCGCCGAGATCAGCAGCGGCTCCCTCGGCCACGGCCTGCCGCTGGCCGTGGGCACCGCGCTCGGCCTGCGCGCCCAGGGCCGCACCGACGCGCGGGTGGTGGTGCTGGTCGGCGACGCCGAGCTGGACGAGGGCAGCAACCACGAGGCCGTCGCGCTGGCCGGACGGCTCGGCCTGGACTCGCTGACCGTGGTCGCGGTCAACAACTTCTCCGGCACGCACGGCTGGCCGGGCGGCATCGCGGACCGGTTCACCGTGGAGGGCTGGGCTGGTCGTCGGGTCGACGGCCGCAACCACGAGGACCTGTACGAGGCGTTCACCACCCCGCACCCCGGCCGCCCCTTGGTGGTCGAGGCCCTGATCGGACTGGAGGGTTCGGAATGACCAGCACCATCACTACCGCCACCACCATGCGGGAAGTGTTCGCCGGCACCGTGACCGCGGCCATGGACGCCGATCCGCGCATCGCGGTCGTGCTGGCCGAGATCTCCAAGGACGCCTTCGCACCCGCGGCCGCGCGGCACCCGGACCGGGTGATCAACGTGGGCATCCGGGAGCAGCTGATGGTCAGCGTCGGCGGCGGGCTGGCCCTGGCCGGGCTGCGGCCGGTGGTGCACACCTACGGCCCGTTCCTGGTGGAGCGGCCGTTCGAGCAGATCAAGCTGGACCTCGGCCACCAGGACGTGGGCGCGGTGCTGGTCAGCATCGGCGGCTCCTACGACGACCCGGTGTGGGGCCGCACCCACCAGGTGCCCGGCGACGTCGCGCTGTTCGACACCCTGCCCGGCTGGACCGTGCACAGCCCGGGCCACCCGGCCGAGGTGCCCGCGCTGCTCACCCCCGCGCTGGCCGGGGACGACCGGGTCTACCTGCGGCTGTCCACCAGGACCAACGCCGAGCCGTACGCGAACGGGCCCGGCTTCACCACGTTGCGCCAGGGCCGCCGGGGCGTGGTCATCGCCGTCGGCACCACCGCCGACGCGGTGCTCGCCGCCACCGAGGGCCAGGACGTGACCGTGCTGTACGCGGCCACCGTCCGCCCCTTCGACGGCGAGGGCCTGCGCGCCGCGATCGAGCGGGTCGACCGGCCGGACGTGATCCTGGTCGAGCCGTACCTGCGCGGCACCTCGGCGTTGCCGGTCACCGACGCGCTGCGCCGCCAGCCGCACCGGCTGCTGCCGCTGGGCGTGAGCCGGGACACCGAGGTCAGGTCGTACGGCACTGCGGAGGAGCACGACGTGCTGCACGGGCTGGACGCCGGCGGTATCGCGAAGGCCGTCCGTGAGTTCCTTGGCTAGGCTGTGCCGGTGACCAGCGTCGTTGTACTGGACTACGGATTCGGCAACATCCGCTCCGCCGAACGCGCCCTGCGCCGGGTCGGCGCCCAGGTCGAGGTGACCGCGGACCCGAAGGCGGCCGAGGCCGCCGACGGGCTCGTGGTGCCCGGCGTCGGCGCGTTCGCGGCCTGCATGGACGGGCTGCGGAAGGTCCATGGCGAGAAGGTCATCGGCCAGCGGCTGGCCGGCGGGCGGCCGGTGCTGGGCATCTGCGTCGGCCTGCAGATCCTGTTCGAGAAGGGCGTCGAGCACGGCATCGAGGCGCAGGGCTGCGGGGAGTGGCCGGGCACGGTGGAGCGGCTCAACGCGCCGGTGCTGCCGCACATGGGCTGGAACACCGTCCGCGCCCCCGAGGCCAGCACCCTGTTCGCCGGGCTGGCGGCGGAGGACCGGTTCTACTTCGTGCACTCCTACGGTGTGCGCGAGTGGACCCTGGCCCCCGAGCCGCCGCTGCCCGCGCCGCTGGTGACCTGGGCGCACCACGGCGAGGACTTCGTGGCGGCGGTGGAGAACGGGCCTTTGTCGGCCACCCAGTTCCACCCGGAGAAGTCCGGGGACGCGGGGGCGCACCTGCTGGAGAACTGGCTGAAGTCCGTCGTTTAGGCTTGGCGGGTGACGTTTACGCTGCTCCCGGCCGTTGATGTGGCCGAAGGCAAGGCTGTCCGCCTGGTTCAGGGTGAGGCCGGCACCGAGACCTCCTACGGTGACCCGTGGGAGGCCGCGCTGGCCTGGCAGGACGGCGGCGCCGAGTGGATCCATCTGGTCGACCTGGACGCGGCCTTCGGCCGGGGCAGCAACCGCGAGCTGCTGGCCGGGGTGGTCGGGCGCCTGGACGTCAAGGTGGAGCTCTCCGGCGGCATCCGCGACGACGACTCGCTCAAGGCGGCGCTGGCCACCGGCTGCGCCAGGGTCAACCTGGGCACCGCCGCGCTGGAGGACCCGGCCTGGTGCGCCCGCGCGATCGCCGAGCACGGCGAGAAGATCGCGGTCGGCCTGGACGTGCGGATCACCGAGGCCGGGCACCGGGTGGCCGCCCGCGGCTGGACCACCGACGGCGGCGACCTGTGGGAGGTGCTGGCCAGGCTGGACCGGGACGGCTGCCCGCGCTACGTGGTCACCGATGTGAGCAAGGACGGCACCCTCAAGGGCCCCAACCTGGACCTGCTGCGCGAGGTCTGCGCCCGCACCGACGCCCCGGTGATCGCCTCCGGCGGCGTGTCCAGCGTCGCCGACCTGGTCGCGCTGGCCGAGCTCGGGCCGCTGGGCGTGGAGGGCTCGATCGTGGGCAAGGCGCTCTACGCGGGCGCGTTCACCCTGCCCGAGGCGCTGGCCGCGGTCCGCTAGTCGAGCTTGATCCGGATGCCGATCGTGCGACCGGCATCCGGCTTGGCCCGCAGCGTGGTCAGGCGGCCGAGCAGGCCGTACTTCTTGTTGATCATCCGGACCACCTCGGCGGTGCCCTCGGCGTCGGTCAGCGTCGCGGTCGCGGGCACCGCCGGTCCGGTCTGCTTGCCGCGCACCGTGCACGGCGCCACCCGCACCGTGCCGTCCCGCCGCAACCGCTTGACCTTGCCCGCCTCCGCGTTCGACCAGGCGTAGAGCACCTCGCCGTCGGCGACCACCCAGACCGGGGTGTCCACCGGGGTGCCGTCGCGGCGGAAGGTGGTGAGCAACAGGTACTTGGCCGACCTCAGATCGCTGGTCACGGGCCTCAGCCTAGGCTGTCAGCATGTCCGTCGCTGTTCGTGTGATCCCCTGCCTCGACGTGGATCGGGGCCGGGTGGTCAAGGGTGTCAACTTCACCAACCTCGTCGACGCCGGCGACCCCGTGGCGCTGGCCACCGCCTACGACGCCGAGCATGCCGACGAGCTCACCTTTCTGGACGTGACCGCCTCCTCCAGCAACCGGGAGACCACCTACGACGTGGTCCGCCGCACCGCGGAGCAGGTGTTCATCCCGCTCACCGTCGGCGGCGGGGTGCGCAGTGTGGAGGACGTGGACAAGCTGCTGCGCGCGGGCGCGGACAAGGTCAGCTTCAACACCGCCGCCATCGCCCGGCCGGAGCTGCTGCGCGAGGCCGCCGAGCGGTTCGGCGCGCAGTGCGTGGTGCTGTCGGTGGACGCCCGCCGGGTGCCCGAGGGCGGTCAGCCCACGCCGTCGGGGTTCGAGGTGACCACGCACGGTGGGCGCACCGGCACCGGGATCGACGCGATCGAGTGGTCCGCACGCGGGCAAGAGCTCGGCGTTGGCGAGGTGCTGCTCAACTCGATGGACGCCGACGGCACCAAGGCCGGGTTCGACCTGGAGCTGATCAAGGCGGTGCGCAAGGTGATCGACGTGCCGCTGATCGCCAGCGGTGGGGCCGGTGCGGTGGAACACTTCCCGCCCGCGGTGCAGGCCGGGGCGGACGCGGTGCTGGCGGCCAGCGTGTTCCACTTCGGACAGTTGCGGATCAGCGAGGTCAAGGACGCGCTGCGGGCGGCGGGGGTGACGGTCCGATGAGCCCGCTCGACCCGGCGCTGGCCGCCCGGCTCAAGCGCAACGCCGACGGCCTGGTGTGCGCGGTCGCCCAGCAGCGCGGCACCGGCGAGGTGTTGATGGTCGCCTGGATGGACGACGAGGCCCTGCACCGCACGCTCACCACCCGCAAGGCCACCTACTACTCCCGCAGCAGGCAGTCCTACTGGGTCAAGGGCGAGACCTCCGGCCACACCCAGCACGTGCACGAGGTCCGCCTGGACTGCGACGGGGACACGCTACTGCTGGTGGTCGACCAGGTCGGCGCGGCCTGCCACACGGGGGAGCGAACCTGTTTCGACGCGGACGTGCTCCTGCACATGGAGGACTGAGCGCGGCGGGCGGGACCGTGGCCCCGCCCGCCGCCCGGTTCACGCCGCCAGTTCCCTTGCCCTGGCGGGCTTCGGACCGGCTGGGTTGCCCCACCACCGGGCGCCCGCCGGGAGCTGTTCGCCCTTCATCACGAAGGCGTCCGCCTCCACCACCGCACTGTCCCCAATGGACACTCCATAGTGGACGAATCCGCCGGTGCTGACCGTGCAGCCCGAACCCAGCACGATGTGGTCGGACTTGAAGGTGCCGTCCTCCAGGGAGTGGCCCTGGATGGTGCTGCCCAGGTTGAGGACCGTGTCGTCGCCGAGGGTCACCAGGCTTTTCTCCGGTGCCGCGCAGCCGTCGTCGTAGAGGCGTTTGCCCACCTTGGCGCCCAGCAGTCGCCAGATGAGGCCCTTGAAGGCGGTGCCGTTGATGAGGCGGTAATAGGTGCCGGGGGAGAGTTTCCAGAAGCGTTCGTGTTGCCAGAACTGGGGTTGGTAGATCGAGCACAGGCGGGGGCGTAACCGGCGGAAGCCCAGGCTGGCTCGTTCGATGAGGATGAAGTAGGTGACGCTGAAGGCCACGGCGGTCACCGAGGCGATGGCCAGTGCCAGTTCGCCGAAGACCGGGCGGAGTTCGACGCCGAGCACACCGAGCAGGCTGACCAGGACGAAGTGGCACCACACTGTCAGCAGGTACAGGGCCATGGTGAGCAGGTTGTGGCGGTTCTTGCGGGGGAGGCGGCGGTTCAGTTCCTCCTCGGTGCGCAGGTGGTCGAACTGGCGGTCGCGGTCGACCGAACGCGGGATCTCGAACGGCGGGGAGCCGAGCAGGCCGGTGTTCTCGCGGACCGGGCCGTCCACCGGGACCAGGACCTTGGTGGCCAGCAGGCAGTTGTCGCCGGTGCGGCTGCGCCAAGGGTAGAAGATCACGTTGCCCAGGAAGTTGTGTTCGCCGAGGGTGGCGCGGGCCGTGGTGAACGAGCTGCTGGAGAACTCGGCGTTCATGGTGGACAGGCCGTCGGAGACCATGGTGCCGCGGCCGATCGTGGTCAGGTACGGCGACTCGTGTTTCTGCATGACGCCGAAGTTCGAGCCGGACTGGATCACCCGGCCCAGGTCGTAGCCCAGGGCGCGCAGGTAGGTCGTGATGTAGGAGCTGTCGCCGAAGAGGGTGTGGTAGAAGCGCAGGTTGGTCAGGCGGGACACGGTGCGCTGCAAGGAATAGCGGAGTCCGTACAGCGGGTAGACCGTGCCGGGCTTGATCATGCGGTGCAGCAGGCGGGGGAGGGTGGTCACCAGCAGCAGCCCGGCCAGCGCGCCGCCGAAGAACACCGCGGAGGCGGTGCCCAGGTGACCGAGCAGGAACGCGGTGCTGCCCAGCGGCGCGTCGGTGGAGGGCAGCAGCGCGGGCAGCCACAGGTCCAGCACCAGCAGGGTCAGCGGGAGGGTCAGCGCCAGCATGCTCAGCAGCTGGGCCAGGCCGTAGAGCGTGCGGCGGACGCGGCCGCAGCGGGCAGGCGCGACCGCGAGGTAGTCCACTGTGGACGGTTCGGCCGGGGAGCCGTGCCAGTGCTCGTCGTCGGGGATCGACTGGCCGGTGTGCAGGGAGGAAGCGTGGCCGAGCTGGGCGCGGTCGCCCATGGTGGAGCCGATGTCCAGCACGGTGCCCTCGCTGACCACCGCGTCCGCGCCGATGGTCACCGGGCCGGTCTCGATCATGCCCGCGCGGGCCCGGTGGCAGGTGAAGAAGGAGTCCTTGCGGATCACCGTGCCCTCGCCGACGGTGAGCAGGTCGGGGCAGGCCGGCACGTTGCGGGAGAAGACCGCCACCCGCCTGCCGATCCGGGCGCCGAGCAGCCGCAGGTACAGCGAGTACACCGGCGAACCGGCGAAGAGCACCAGCGGGTTGGCCCGCAGCAACGTCTTCACCACCCAGAACCGCAGATAACCCAGGCCCCACAACGGGAACTCACCCGGCCGGTAGCGTCCGGCCAGCACCCACTTCGCCACGATCGGCAGCAGGCTCAGGGCCAGGAAACCGCCGCCGGTGACCGCCACCGCGCGCAGGTAGGTCTCGGCCAGGGTCCCGCCCTCGGCGACCACGTCCAGGCCGGTGCTCAGCACCAGCGCGTTCAGGTAGGTGTAGGCCAGGAAGAACAGCAGCTGGGCGAAGCCGCACAGCGCGTGCCGCAGCGAGCTGCCCTTGGGCGCGGTCACCGGCTCCGGTGCGGCGGCCGGGGTGGGGCCGGCGGCGTCCAGGAGTGCGGCCAGCGCGGACACGGTGGGGTGCAGGTAGACCTCGCGCATGGACACCGCGGCCAGTTCGGGCAGGCGGCCGCGGAAGCGGGCCAGCAGCAGCGAGTCCGCGCCCAGGTCGTCGAAGAAGTGGTGTGTCGTCGAGACCTTCTCCACTCGCAGCACCTCGGCGAGGGTGTCGGCGAGCAGCTCTTCGGTGGGCGTGGCCGGAGCCACGTGCTCGCCGGTGGCGGCCAGTGCGCGCGGGCCGCTGGGCGGCGGCAGGTTGCGGCGGTCGGCCTTGTCGCTGGCGGTCATCGGGATGGTGTCCAGCTGTTCCAGGTAGGCCGGGACCATGTAGGCGGGCAGGCGGTCGCGCAGGTGCGCCCGGACCGCTTGCTGGTCCACGGTTTCCGCGTCGGCGCGCGGGCGGTAGTAGCCCACCAGCTCCACCACGCCGGGTTCCGGCCGGTAGGTGTCCACCACCGCCTGGGCCACCCCGGGCGCCCGTGCCAGCACCGACTCGATCTCGGCCAGCTCGATCCGGTAGCCGCGGATCTTGACCTGGGTGTCGATCCGCCCGTGGTACTCGATCTCGCCGTTGGCGTTGATCCGGCCCAGGTCCCCGGTCCGGTAGATCCGGCCGGACGGGTTGCCCGGCAGGCCGAGGAAGTCCGGGATGAACGCCCGCGCGGTCAGCTCCGGCCGGTTCAGGTAGCAGCGGGCGAGGCCGATCCCGGCGATGCCGATCTCACCCGCCTCGCCCTGCGGCAGCGCGCGCGGCTGCTCCGGGTCCAGGATCACCACCGAGTAGGTCGGCAGCGGCACGCCCAGGGTCACCGGGCGCTCCGGGTGCACCACCGACCAGGTCGCGGTGACCGTCGCCTCGGTGGGTCCATACACGTTGAGGAACCGGCGGCCCGGCCGGTGCCAGCGCTCGATCAGCTCCGACGGGCAGGCCTCGCCGGAGACCAGCAGGAACCGCAGCCCCGGCAGGTCTTCGTCCACTGTGGACAGCAGGGTGGGCACGCAGCACAGCGCGGTCACCGAGCGGCCGTGCAGGAACCGCCACAGCTCCGCGCCGAGCAGGCTGCCACCTGCCGGTTTGGGCACCAGGGTCGCGCCGGCCAGCCAGGGCACCCAGATCTCCTCCACCGAGAAGTCGAAGGCCAGCGTCATGCCCTGGTACACCCGGTCCGCCGGGGTCAGCCCGTACAGCCCGGCGGCCACCCGGACGAAGTTGCAGATGCTGGCGTGCTCGATGGCCACTCCCTTGGGCCACCCGGTGGTGCCCGAGGTGTAGATCAGGTAGCAGAGGTCGTCCACCGGGTCGCCGCGCTCGGCCGGGCTCAGCCGCGCGCCGTCCTCCCCGGCCAGGTCCAGCTCATCGACGCAGACCACCTCGACACCGTCCACATCGGACAGTAGGTCGTGGGTGGTGGACAGCGTGAGCGCCCAGGTCGCCCCGGCGTCGGCCAGGATGAAGGCCAGCCGGTCGGCCGGGAAGGCCACGTCCAGCGGCACGTAGGCGGCCCCGAGCTTGAGCACCGCGAGCATCCCGGCGTAGGCGGGTAGCGGCCGGTCCACCAGCAGCGCGATCCGCTCGCCCGGTCCCGCGCCCAGCGCGCGCAGGCGGCGGGCCAGCCGGTTGGCCTGGGTGTCCAGCTCGTCGTAGGTCAGCGTGGTCTCGCCGGTGTCCACCGCGAGCTGCCCGGCCCGGCCGGACTGGCGCAGCCGGTCGCACTGCTGCTCGAACAGCAGCTCCAGCCGTTCCCCCGGCTGCCAGCGCGGTTCCCCCGGGTGCGCGGAGCCGATCAGCGCCGGTTCGGTCAGCATGCCGGGCCCCGGCTGGGTAAAGCACGCAGGATCGCCCCGAGCAGGATGTCCGCGGCGATGTCGATGACCTCGGCGGTCACGTTCAGCGGCGGCAGCAGCCGCAGCACCGCGTCCGCCCGGCCGCCCAGCTCGATGATCAGCCCCTCGCGCAGCGCGTCCGCCTGTGCCGCCGCGGCCTCCGCACTGGCCGGGCGCCCGGTGACCGGATCGGCCAGCTCGACGCCCCACATCAGGCCCCGGCCGCGCACCTCGCGCACCCACGGATGACCGTCCAGTTCGGACAGCCGGGCCGCCAGCTGCCGCCCGCGCGCCCGCACGTTGCCGAGTACGTCGTCCCTGCGCACGATCCGCACCGCCGCCGTGCCCGCGGCGAAGGCCAGCTGGTTGCCGCGGAAGGTGCCGGTGTGCGCGCCCGGCTGCCAGACGTCCAGCCGCCGGTCGTAGATGATCAGCGACACCGGCGCGCCCACCCCGCTGAGCGCCTTGGACGCGATGATCACATCCGGCTCGATGCCGTACTGCTCGAAGGCGAACCAGGTCCCGGTGCGCCCGCAGCCGGTCTGCACCTCGTCCACCACCAGCGGCACGTCCAGCTCGCGGGTCAGCGCGCGCACCCGGTGCACGAACTCCGGCGTGGCCGGCACCACCCCGCCCTCGCCCTGCACCAGCTCCAGCAGCACCGCGGCCGGTCGCGGGATGCCGCCGTTGTGGTCCAGCAGCGCGCGTTCCAGGTATCCGGCGCAGTTGGTCTCGCAGGTGACCGGGGACAGGCCCAGCGGGCAGCGCGAGCAGTAGGAGTAGGGGAAGAAGTGCACCTCGGGCATGCCGCCGGGCACCGGGGCCTTCTGCGCCACGTCGCCGGAGAGCGCCATCGCCGCGTGGCTGCACCCGTGGTAGCCGCCCTGGAAGGAGACCACCTGGGCGCGGCCGGTCGCGGTCTTGCACAGCTTGATCGCGGCCTCCACCGCGTTGGCCCCGGTCGGGCCGCAGAAGTGCGTCTTCATCCGCTCGCGCAGGTCAGGCGGCAGCATGGACAGCTGGGCGGTGAGGAACTCGTCCTTGGCCGGGGTGGGGAAGTCCAGCCCGTGGGTGAGCCGCCCGGCCTGCTCGGTCATCGCGGCCACCAGCTCGGGGTGGTTGTGCCCGAGGGAGAGCACCCCGGCCCCGGCCAGGAAGTCCAGGAAGACGTTGCCGTCGGCGTCGCGCACGAAGCTGCCGTGCCCCTCGACCGGGGCGATCGGCAGCCTGCGCGGGTAGGTCCGCGCGTTGGACTCCCGCTGGCGCTGGCGGGCCAGCAGGTCGGCCGAGCGCGGGCCGGGCAGCTCACCGCGCACCAGTGGTCCGGTGGCGAGGTGGAGGTCGGTCAGGCCGGTGCTGGTCACGATGTCTCCTTGGGTCCACTGCGGGCGCGCCCCCAACTGGCGGCGCGGATGGGGCCGGAACAGCTGAAAACCCGGCTGCCCGGCAGGTCGAGGACCAGCTCGGCGGGCAGCGGCCTGCCGTGCAGCAGCACGCCGCGCACCGAGGCCGGGGCCGGGCGCAGCGCGCTCAGCTGCGCGCCGGTGCCGCAGAACACGGTCACCCGCGCCGAGGCGAGCAGTCCGGGCAGGTCGCCCTCGGCGGGCGCCACCACGGTGGCTCCGGCCACGAAGCACGGCCACAGCTCGTGCAGGTGGAACTCCTGGCTGATCGGGGTGCCCTGGAAGACCCGGTCCCCGGCCAGCACGCCCAGCCCCGGCGCGGCCACCCGGACGAAGGTGAGCACGTCCTGGTGGGTGAAGGCGTGTGTGGCCGGGATCCCGGCCAGGCCGCGCGGGCGGCACAGGTAGCAGGGCGCGGCGGGGTCCAGATCCGCCGAGGGGCTGTGCGCCGGGCCGGTCGCGGGCAGCTCGACCAGCGGCGCGTCCGCCGCCGCGCCCGGCTCACTGACCAGGGCGGACAGCCGGAGACCGGTGGCCGGGCAGTCCTGCGGCAGCGGCAGGTAGGCCGCGCCGGCCTTGAGCACGCCCAGCAGCGCCACGTACTCGGCCACCCGATCGGGCAGCCGGATGCCCACCGGGTCACCCCGGCCGATGCCCCGTCCGCGCAGCCGGTGCGCCAGCCGGTTGGCCGCGCGGTCCAGCTCCCGGTAGGTCAGCGTGACCGGGCCGCACACCACCGCCGGGGTGTCCGGAATTCGAAGAGCGGTTCGCTCGAAATACTGTGAAAGTGTACGCGCGCGCGGCGCGTCAGCCTGCTTTGTCGCATTCATGACCCTACCGATGGCAAGTGAACTGAAACGGAAACGGAATAGGCGCCACCGGCCGGCGAATAGGCCGACCGGTGGCGGTAACCATCAGCTATGCGGTGGTGCGCCTGCGTCCGTCGAGGCGTTCGGCGAAGTCCTGCCAGGCCGCCGCATTGGTGCGTGCGAGCGCAACTACCATTCCGGTGCAGTGCGCGGGGACACAGTCGACCAGCCGGGGCCAGTCGTCGGTGTCGATGAGGTGGGTGTCCAGCCAGCGCAGCAGCTTCCGGCCGGACTCGGTGAACCGCAGCGCGGGGTCGCGCTGGAGCGTGCGCAGGGCGGCGCGCAGGTCCGCGCCCTGGTCAGGTGGGATGGGCGGCTGGTCGGGCGAGGGCGGCTCGCGTTGGCCGCTGGGCACCGGGTCCAGGCCGGAGTGCAGGCGTCGCCGCACGTCCCGGACTGTCGAGGGCGCCAGTCCGGCCGCTTTGGCGATCTCCCGCAGCGAGGCGCTGGGGTTGTCCGCGAGCAGCGTCCCGGCCAGCCGCCGCCCGGCCGCGCTGCTCACCGGCCGCACCCGCCCGTCCCGGCCCAGCCGGGTGTTCGACCAGCCAGCCTGCGCACTCGAACGCCGCCGGACCGCGCCGACGGTGCGCGGCGCCAGCCCGGTCGCCGCGGCGATCATCCGGTCCGACCACTGCGGCCGGGACACCAGGATGCGCTCCGCGGCGGCGGTGCGATCGGCCAGCGACAGCGGCATGCCGTGCGCGATGTTGGCGTGCACGGCCAGGATGAACGCGTTCTCCGCGTCCCCGTCGTAGAAGCGCACCCTGATCCGCCGTTCGCCGCGCAGCCGGGCCGCCTGCAGCCGGTGCATCCCATCGATGACCCGCATGGTCGGCCTGTGCACGATGATCGGCGGCAAGGTCGCGCCGGTCTCGGCCAGCACGTGCGCGTGCTCGCCGACCTCCCCGGCCAGCCTGGGCGAGTCGGCGGGTAGCAATGAGCCGATCGCCACTGTTTCGATTCGGTTGCCCGGTTGCCGTCGCCACCATTCCAGCGGGTCCGGCGGATCGTCTTTCTCGACTATCACAGTAGCTCCTCCCGTGCGATAGCCATGGAAAGTGATCGCTGATTAGCGAGAATCATTTCCACGCTAAAGGAGGGTGCGAGCGGCGTCAACCGCACTGGGTTACCTGGAGTGGTTAACGGGGCATTACCATATTTCTGGAGATCCCGCCGTGCGGATTTGTACGAATTCCCCGGTTTGTGGCCGAGGTGTCACGCCAGGTCTCCGGTCAGGTACCGCTGCAGGGTGGGCGCCACCGAGGCCGCCAGGGTGTCGTGGTCGGCTGAGGCCAGCGGCTCCAGCTTGATCACGTACCGCATCATGCCCAGCCCGGCCACCTGCGCGCCCACCAGCGAGGCACGCAGGTCCGGCTGGTCGGCCTCGATCGCCCGCGCGATCTTGCCGAAGAGCGCGTGCGTGACGAACTCGCGCAGCATCCCCGCGGCGTCGTCGTGGCTGGAGGCGCTGCGCATCAGCGCCACGAACGGGCCGCCGCCGGTCTCGTCCCACACCGAGAGGAACCGGCGCACGATCCGCTCGCCCAGTCCCTCCACCGGTCCGGCCAGCACCGTCTCCAGGATCTGCTGCGGGGTGATCGGCAACTGCACGGCCGCGGCGAACAGGCTCTCCTTGCCGCCGAACCAGTGGTTGACCATCGCCGGGTCCACCTGCGCCCTGGCCGCGATCATCCGCACGGTCGCGCCGTCGTAGCCCTGCTCGGTGAACACCGCGCGGGCAGCGCTGAGCAGCGCGCCCTTGGTGTCCTCACCGGCGGGTCGGCGCCCACGCCGTCTGGGTGCGGTGCTCTCGGCCACCGGCACATCATCTCCCATCGACCCGGCACAATGTCGTCCATGGTCAGCGCGGTCAGCCCCACAGTCACCAGCTCCCGCCCCGGCGGCACGCCGATGGGCGAGCTCAGCCCCACCCGCGAGGAGTTCCGCGAGCTCGCCCGCGACCGCAGGGTGATCCCGGTGGTGCGCAGGCTGCTGGCCGACGGCGAGACCCCGCTGGGCGTCTACCGCAAGCTGGCCGCCAGCCGCCCCGGCACCTTCCTGTTCGAGTCCGCGGAGAACGGGCGCTCCTGGTCCCGCTGGTCCTTCGTGGGCGTGCGCAGCCCGGCCGCGCTCACCGTGGCCGACGGCGAGGCGGTGTGGACCGGCACCCCGCCGGTCGGCATGCCCAGCGGCGGCGACCCCCTGGTCGCGCTGCGGGAGACCGTGCAGGCGCTGCACACCGACCCGCTGCCCGGCCTGCCGCCGCTGACCGGCGGCATGGTCGGCTACCTCGGCTACGACACGGTGCGCCGCCTGGAGCGGCTGCCCTCGCTGGCCGCCGCCGACCTGGACATCCCCGAGCTGGTCATGCTGCTGGCCACCGACCTGGCCGCGCTGGACCACCACGAGGGCGTCATCACCCTCATCGCCAACGCGGTGAACTGGGACGACACCGACGAGCGGGTGGACGCCGCCTACGACGACGCGGTGGCCCGGCTGGAGGAGATGACCGCGAACCTGTGCACCGCGGCCGCGCCCACCGCCGCGGTGTTCCAGCGCCCGCAGCCGCGTTTCGACCGGCAGCGCACCAGCGCGGACTACCGGGCCGCGGTGGAGACCGCGAAGGAGGCGATCCGGGCCGGGGAGGCCTTCCAGATCGTCGTCTCGCAACGGTTCGAAGTGGACACCGAGGCCGACGCGCTGGACGTCTACCGGGTGCTGCGCACCACCAACCCGAGCCCGTACATGTACCTGCTGCGGCTGGACGGGTTCGACATCGTGGGATCCAGCCCGGAGGCATTGGTCACAGTCCGGGACGGCAAGGTGACCACGCACCCGATCGCGGGCACCCGGTGGCGAGGGGCCGATGACGAGGAGGACGCGCTGCTCGCCAAGGACCTGCTCGCCGACGAGAAGGAACGCGCCGAGCACCTGATGCTGGTCGACCTGGCTCGCAACGACCTGGGCCGGGTGTGCACGCCGGGCTCGGTGCACGTGGTCGACTTCTTCAGCGTGGAGCGCTACAGCCACGTCATGCACATCGTCTCCGCGGTCACCGGCGAGCTGGCCCCCGGCCGCACCGCTTTTGACGCGGTCACCGCGTGCTTCCCGGCCGGCACCCTCTCCGGCGCGCCCAAGCCGAGGGCGATGGAGCTGATCGAGGAGCTGGAGCCCAGCCGCCGCGCGCTCTACGGCGGCGTGGTCGGCTACCTGGACTTCGCCGGGGACGCCGACACCGCGATCGCCATCCGCACCGCGCTGATGAAGCAGGGACGGGCCTACGTGCAGGCCGGGGCCGGCGTGGTGGCCGACTCGGATCCGGCGGCCGAGGACACCGAGTGCCTGAACAAGGCGCGCGCGGTGCTGGCCGCGATCGCCACCGCGGAGACGCTGGAGCTGGCCAGTGAGCGCTGAGCCGGAGCAAGGCCGGAAGCCCCAGGGGCCGACTGAGCCCCAGCGCGCGCCTGAGTCGCAGCGAGCACCGGAGCCGGAGCGCGTGCCGGAGCCCGACCGCGCGCCGGAGCCGGAGCGCGCGGCTGAGCCGGAGCGCGCGCGGCGGTCCGGTAGCGGTCCACTGTGGACTGTCGTGCTGCTCTCGCTTGCCGCGGCGGGCGCGCTGTGGGGCGCGGCCGAGGTCACCGTCGCGCTCGGCACGGCCACCGGGCTGGCCGCCTTCGCGCTGGCCGCGATCGCGGGTGTGCTGGCCGCGGGCGGCTGGTTCCGGCGGGTGCTCGGCGGGCTGGTGCTGCTGGTCGCCATCGGCGGCGGAGTGTTGTTGTGGGACGGAATTTCCTTGCACTCCGTGGCTGGTTCGGCACTCGCGGTGTTCGGCCTGCTGGCACTGGCCTGTGGTGGGATCCTGGTCTTGGCAAGGGGCCACCGGATGCCGCGGATGGGGGGAAAATATGCCGCCTCCAGCGAGGTCCGCCGATCGGTTGACGCTGATCGTCGCCTGTGGGACAGCCTCGACTCGGGGGCCGACCCCACCCTCGGCGACACCGCCGAATCGACGAACGACCTTGCTACCCAGGGCGGATCTGCCGACCCGATGCCAGAAGCCGACCGGCGGCGGGGTTAGCATCCTTTCGGCGCTTCGGCGCGGCGGGAAGGGGTTTCAAGTGCGGAAGCTTGCGAGCGGGCTGAGGCAAAACGGGGAGTGCACGTGAGCGTCCTGGAGCAGATCGTCGAGGGTGCGCGTGCGGATCTGGCCCTCCGCGAGGCGGAGGTTCCCTTCGAGCTGATCAAGGAACGCGCCCAGTTGGCCCCAGCGGCCAAGGACGTGCTGGCCGCGTTGCGCGCGCCCGGCGTCGGCGTGATCGCGGAGGTGAAGCGGCGCAGTCCGTCCAAGGGCGACCTGGCCGATATCCCGGAACCGGCGGAGCTGGCCAAGGACTACGCGGCCGGTGGCGCCCGGGTGATCAGCGTGCTGACCGAGGGCCGTCGCTTCGGCGGCTCGCTGGCCGACCTGGCCGCGGTGCGGGCGGTGGTCGATGTTCCGTTGCTGCGCAAGGACTTCATCGTCACCCCGTACCAGGTGCACGAGGCGCGGGCCTACGGCGCGGACATGGTGCTGCTGATCGTGGCGGCGCTGGAGCAGTTCGCGCTGGAGTCGCTGCTGGACCGGGTCGAGTCCCTCGGCATGACCGCGCTGGTCGAGGTGCACACCGCGGAGGAGGCCGACCGCGCGCTGGAGGCCGGGGCCAAGGTGATCGGCATCAACGCGCGCAACCTGCACAACCTGGAGGTCGACCGGGACGTGTTCGGGCGGATCGCGCCCGGCCTGCCCTGGGAGGTGCTCAAGATCGCCGAGTCCGGGGTGCGCGGGCCGGGCGACCTGATGGCCTACGCCGGGGTCGGCGCGGACGCGGTGCTGGTCGGCGAGGGCCTGGTGACCAGCGGTGACCCGCGAGCCGCGGTGACCCAGCTGGTGACCGCGGGCTCACACCCCGCGTGCCCGCGACCGAGTCGCTGAACCTGGCAAGGAGAACTGCGCTTTCATGAGTGTTGACCAGTCCGAACCGCTCGCCCAGCACGGCCCGGACGCCAGGGGCCACTTCGGCCCCTACGGCGGGCGGTACATGCCGGAGGCGCTGGTCGCCGCGCTGGACGAGCTGTCCGCGGCCTACGAGTCGGCCAGAGTGGACCCGGAGTTCACCGGCGAGCTGGACCGGCTGCTCAAGGACTACGCGGGCCGCCCGTCGCCGCTGACCGACGCGCCGCGTTTCGCCGAGCACGCGGGCGGGGCGCGGATCATGCTCAAGCGCGAGGACCTCAACCACACCGGCTCGCACAAGATCAACAACGTGCTGGGTCAGGCGTTGCTGACCAAGCGGATGGGCAAGACCCGGGTGATCGCGGAGACCGGGGCCGGGCAGCACGGGGTGGCCACGGCCACCGCCTGCGCGCTGCTCGGGCTCGAGTGCGTGGTCTACATGGGCGAGGTGGACACCGAGCGGCAGGCGCTCAACGTGGCCAGGATGCGGCTGCTGGGCGCCGAGGTCATCCCGGTGAAGACCGGTTCGCGCACGCTCAAGGACGCGATCAACGAGGCGCTGCGGGACTGGGTGGCCAACGTCGACCGCACGCACTACCTGCTGGGCACCGCGGCCGGTCCGCACCCGTTCCCGGTGCTGGTGCGCAACCTGCACAAGGTCATCGGCGAGGAGGCCCGCGCCCAGGTGCTGGAGCGCACCGGGAAGCTGCCGGACGTGGTGGCGGCCTGCGTGGGCGGCGGCTCGAACGCGATCGGCATCTTCCACGGCTTCATCGACGACCCCGGCGTCCGGCTGCTCGGGCTGGAGCCCGGCGGCGAGGGCCTGGACAGCGGCCGGCACGGCGCGACGCTGTCTGCGGGTACTCCCGGCGTGCTGCACGGCACCCGCTCCTACCTGCTGCAGGACGAGGACGGGCAGATCACCGAGGCGCACTCGATCTCGGCCGGGCTGGACTACCCGGGGGTCGGGCCGGAGCACTCCTGGCTCAAGGACATCGGGCGGGCGGAGTACCGGCCGGTCACCGACGCGGAGGCGATGGCGGCCTTCCAGCTGCTGTGCCGGACCGAGGGCATCATCCCGGCGATCGAGTCCGCGCACGCGCTGGCCGGGGCGCTCAAGCTCGGCCAGGAGCTCGGCCCCGACGGCAGCATCCTGGTGTGCCTGTCCGGGCGCGGGGACAAGGACGTGCACACGGCGTCGAAGTGGTTCGGCCTGGTCGGAGAGGACGCCTGATGTCGCGGCTCGCCCCGCTGTTCGAGACCTGCCGCGCCGAGCAGCGCGCGGCCCTGGTCGGCTACCTGCCCGCGGGCTACCCCACGGTCGCCGAGGGCACCGCGCTGCTCTCGGCGATGCTGGACGGCGGCTGCGACCTGGTCGAGGTCGGCCTGCCGCACTCCGACCCGGTGATGGACGGCCCCACCGTCGAGGCCGCCGCGCACCAGGCGCTGCGCAACGGCTTCCGGGTGCGCGACCTGTTCCCCACGGTCGAGGCGCTGGCCGCCAAGGGCGGTCGCGCGGTGGTAATGACCTACTGGAACCCGGTGCACCGCTATGGCGTGGACGCCTTCGCCCGCGACCTGGCCGCCGCCGGTGGCCTCGGCGTGATCACCCCGGACCTGATCCCGGACGAGGCCGACGACTGGCTGGCCGCGGCCGAGGCGCATGACCTGGACCGGATCTTCCTGGTCGCCCCCGCCTCCACCGACGAACGCCTGGCGCTGGCCGCCAAGGCCAGCAAGGGCTTCCTGTACGCCGCCTCCACCATGGGCGTCACCGGCGCCCGCGACACGGTCAGCAGCATGGCCCCGGAGCTGGTCGCACGGGTCCGGCAGCACACCGACATCCCGGTGGGCGTCGGCCTGGGTGTCCGCTCCGGCGCGCAGGCGGCCGAGGTGGCGGCCTTCGCGGACGCGGTCATCGTGGGTTCGGCCTTCGTCTCGGCCACCGCCCGCGGCGAGCAGGGCGTGCGTGACCTGGCAGGGGAACTGGCCAAGGGGGTCCGATCGTCGGTTGTGACCGGCGTGTGACCGCCAGTTGCCCGCCCGCCACACCGTGAGCTGACGCGAGGGGGCTACGGTGTGGCCTGTGACTGGCACGCTGACCGCACTGATGGCCGATTCCACGGCCTTCCTGGCGACCATCCCCAGCCCTGACCGCGGCGTGTGGCAGCTCGGGCCGTTCCCGCTGCGCGCCTACGCCCTGTGCATCATCGCGGGCATCGTCATCGCGATCTGGTGGGGCGAACGCCGCCTCATGGCTCGCGGCGGCGAGTCCGGCACCGTGGTCGACGTCGCGGTGTACGCGGTGCCCTTCGGGCTCATCGGTGGCCGGCTGTACCACGTGGCCACGGACTGGCCCAAGTACTTCGGCCCCGACGGCAACCCGATCGAGGCCCTCTACATCTGGAACGGCGGCCTGGGCATCTGGGGCGCCATCGCCCTGGGCGCGGTCGGCGCGCTGATCGGCTGCCGCAAACGCGGCGTCCCGCTGCGGGTCTTCGCCGACGCGGTGGCCCCGGGCATCGTGGTCGCCCAGGCGGTCGGCCGCCTCGGCAACTGGTTCAACCAGGAACTCTTCGGCGGCCCCACCGACCTCCCGTGGGGCCTGGAAATCTACCGCCGCATCGACCCGGAGACCGGCCTGCCCGACGCCCTCGGCGGCGTCGCGGAGAACCACGTCCCCATCGCGGTGGTCCACCCCACGTTCCTCTACGAGCTCGTCTGGAACCTGGGCGTCGCCCTCCTGCTGGTCCTGGCCGACCGCAAGTTCCGCATGGGCCACGGCCGGGTCTTCGCCCTGTACGTAGCGGGCTACACCCTGGGCCGCTTCTGGATCGAGATCATGCGCACCGACACCGCCACCCTGGTGTTCGGCGTCCGCATCAACGTGATCACCAGCGCCGTCGTCTTCCTGGGCGCCATCGCCTACCTCCTGCTGGTCCGGGGCAAGCGCGAGGACCCAGCCGACTGGCGCAAGGACCCCGAACCCGAAGACGACCCCACCAAGCCGGTCGCTGACGGCGAGGAACCCCCAGCAGGCCTCGGCCCCAGGCCCGAGGACAAGCCGGCCGAAGCCACCGTCCCCGCCGACGCCACCCCGGACAAGGCTCCCGCGGACCCGGTCACCCGCAAGGAAGACCCGAAGCCGGAGTCCTGATCGGCAAGACACCCGGTACAACAACGGCCAACGCGCGCGGAGGGGAAACCCCCGGCGAGTTGGCCGTTGTCGTACCGGGTGTTGACCGCCGCGACCGCAGGGCGAAGCCCGCGCACTAGCGAGGGGCTGGCTTTTCAAAACCTGTCCGAAGTCTTGAGGTTCCCCATGCCCGTCAACCTGGAGACATCGCACCACATCCCCGCGAGCAGACGCTCACAGCAACCGCCGCCAACAAAGCGCAACGTGACGGCGGCTGCTCGCGGGCATGTGGTTCGATTTCGGAAGGTTGACGGGCATGGGGAACCTCAAGACCTGCCTGCGTCTCTGCCTTTGACCTTCCCCCCATGCTTTGATCTCTGCCCGTCCGGCGAGGACGCCTGTAGCTCGTGCACCTCAGCAACGCACCCCCGCCGCCCGCAACCAACCCCCGACGCAAGCCGCGACAAACCCCAATTGCGTGGCCCTGCATCAATTCCAGCCCCGCGCGGCACCGTCCACAGTGGACGTGAAAGCTAGTCGCCCAGCCCGCGCAGAAACTCCGCGAACGCCCCAGCGGTGAACAACAACCGAGGCCCGTCCGGATTCTTGGAGTCGCGTACCGCCACCGCGTCCGGGGCGAAGGCGACCTCAACGCAGTTCTCCCCGTTGCCGCTGCTGTAGCTGCTCTTGCGCCACGGAGACGCAGGGCGGTCAGGTGTCATACCCACTCCATTCGTGGCCGGAGGTGCCTGAAGCCCGCGCGGCCACCGTCACTTCGACAGTTCCTCGGCGGAGTCAGCCTGCGGACAGCAGTTGCCCCAGTGCCGGGTCGATGGCCGCGCCGTCCTCGGCGACGGACACCGAGCCGCCCGTGGACTGGGCGATCTTGGTGAGTGGGGCGCGTTCCGGGTCGGGGCCGATCGTGATGAAGCTGATCGCGACCTTCTTGTTCGGGTTCCGCACCTTGTCCAGCTCGGCCTGCAACTGCTGCAGGTTCAGACCGCCGTCGTTGGGGCCGTCGGTGAGCACCACGATCCGGTTCGTCCGCCCTTGCTCGTAATTCTCCACAGCGGAGCGGTAAACCACAGCCAGGCTTGAGTACAGCTGCGTGGCACTGACCGGCTTCAAGCCGTCAACAGCGTTGCGCAAGGCGTTCCGCTGCTGCTCAATCCCCTTGGTGGGCACCAGTTGCCGGTAGGGCTTCTTCCCGTCCAGCGACCGGGAGAACTCCCACATACCCATAGAACCGGAGACGGAGCGGTCGACCTGCCCGCGCAGCGCGGCTTTCAGCCAGTCCATCCGCGACTTGCCACCACCGCCGTCGGCGTTCATCGAGCCGGAGACGTCCACCAGCACGGTCACCGTCTGGCCGTTGTCCACCGAGCTCGCCCAGGACGCGGCCAGCTGCTGGGTGGTGTTCTCATCCGCGGGGGCCAGCAGCTCGTCGTTGGCCAGCCAGGTGATGCCGGGGGAGGTGCGCGGGCGGTCGTTGGTGCTGCGCACCCGCACCCCGGACTCCTGGGCGAGCACCTTCTCCTGGTTGGGCTCGCGCAGGTAGTCGCTGAACTTCTGCGCCGCGCGCACCTGCGCGTCGTTGATCCACTCCCCGGACAGCGGCAGCAGCGGGAAGTCCGCGGCGGGCGCGGGGCCCGCGGCCGGGATGCCGTAGAGCGGGCGTTCCGGTTTGGGGCCGCCGTCCTTGCCCAGGTTGCGGCGGAACAGGTCGATCTCCAGCACCGGCACCGCGTCGTAGGGCGAGGTGGCCAGGTCGGGTGTCTTGCTCAGCTCGACCAGCGCGTCCTGGGTGGTCGGCGGCACGTTGGCGACCTTGGCCTTGGCCACCTGGTTCAGCGTGGCGCGCACCGCGGGCTGGTTGAGCATGTCCATGGTGACCGGGCCGCGTTCCTTCTTGCCCGCCCAGGCCAGCGCGCACTGCAGGGCCAGCGCGCTGGCCGGGTTGCGCACCAGGTCCGGCACGCCCATGGTGAACCGGCCCCAGTCGCTGACGCCGAAGCGTTTCCAGCCGTCGGGGGCGGAGAGCAGCTCGGGGATCTCGCTCCAGCGGAAGCCCCGGCCGGAGCGCAGTGGCTGCGCCGCGGCCTCGGGCACCGCGAGCACCACGGGGGAGTTGCCGATGGACTCCGCGGCCGCGCCCAGCAGCGACTTGTTCTGCGCGCGCAGCTGGTTCACCCACAGCGAGGACTCCGGCAGCCAGGCCGAGGGCGGCTGGCCCAGCTTGCTGGTGTCCCAGCCCTGGGTGAGCGCGGTGAGCACGCTGGCGGAGTCCAGCGCCTGCACGTCGGCGCGCAGGCAGTAGTCGTCGATCACCGGGCGCTGGCCGTTCCAGGCGATCGCCGCGCTGTTCAGCGGTTCGAACACGCTGGGGGTGACCACCACCCGCATGGTCAGCTCGCCCTGCCTGCACTCCCCGGCCTGCGCGGCCGCCCTGCGGTCCAGGATGCCGCCCAGCCAGGTCCAGCTGAGGTAGCCGAGGACGACCAACGCGACCACGCCGACGACCACGAAGGGCCATCGAGCCATCCCGCGCCGGGTGCCTTCCCCAGCCGCGCGGTGTCGAGCCATCCGACATCCCCTTCAGCCCTGCGTGATCGCCCGGCATTTCCGTACCGGGATCACCATCAAACCGTTGGTAATCAACAGCCATGAACCGTCAGCGTGTCACGCTAACAGGTGACAGAAGAGCGTCAAGATATGTCACGGAGAGTGGATAGCGGCTGAGGTTTGCGGAAACTTGTTGTGATCGTAGTCCGGCTCGCCCTCGGCCGGGGGCGCCGGCCATCCGAGCAGCGTGCGGCACAACTCGACCAGCGCCGCGCGCAGCGGCTCGGCCTGGCGCGAAAATGCACTTTGCATTTTGACGTACTCCGCCCGGCCTTCCCCTGTTTCGATCCGGACCGGCGGATAACCCAGCGCCGCGAGATCGTAGGGGCTGGCCCGCATGTCGAGTTCGCGCACCGCCAAGGCCAACTCGAAACAGTCCGCGATCAGTGCCGACGGCGTGTGCGGCGCGAGTTTGTAGCCCCACCGGAACAGGTCCATGGTGGCGTGCAGGCAGCCCGGCTGCTCCAGCTCCAGCTGGCCCTCGCGGGTAGGTTGCAGAGTGTTCAGCGGCCGCGCGGGCTCGGTGAAGAACCGGAAGGCGTCGAAGTGCGAGCAGCGCACCTGGCTGTTCTCCACCAGCCGGTCGGTGCCCTCGTGCCCCAGCCGCAGCGGCCAGCCCACGTGCCGGACCTGCTCCGGCGAGGTCCGGTAGACCATCGCCCATTCGTGTAGTCCGAAGCAGCCCAGCCGCGGCGGCCTGCTCGCGGTCGCGCTGAGCAGGGCCACCACGAACTCCGCGGTGCGCCGCCGCGCCGGCGGGAACGCCGCCGGGTCCAGCGTGACGCCCTCGGCCGTGCGCGTGTAGGCGGGCCAGCGCAAATACTCCAGCGCCGAGTCCCCGGCCAGGGTCACCCCCGGCCCCGGGTGCCACCGCTCCAGCTGCGCGGGCTTGAAGCTGTAGTAGGTGAACATGAAGTCCAGCACCGGGTGCTTCTCGCCGCTGGCCTTGCGGGCGCGGTGCCCCTCGGTCCACGGGCGGATGCGCTCCAGGTAGGTGGCGCGCTGTGCGTGCCAGTCCGCCTCGTCCAGGACGAGGTGCTGGGCAGGCGTGGCGACCACCTGCCGATTCTAGGTCACCGCAAGCCGAGCACGGCCCAGCAGATCTTGCCGCCGACGCTGGGGGTGCCGCCGTGGGAGAGCGCGAGCTGGCCGACCGCGGGCGGCGGCGGGGGAGTCGTGCCCGGCACCCGGTCCCGCACGGACAGGCTGAGCCGGGCCCCGCGCAGCCGCACCCGCACCCACAGCTCCGGACTGCCCGCGGCCACCGCGCCCGCCACCAGCTCGTCGATGACCAGCAGCGCGTCGCCGAGCACCTGGTGCGCGCCCCAGTCCAGGCAGGCGTCGGTGACGAACAGCCGGGCGCGCAGCGCGCTGATGTCCCCGCCCGGCAGGTGCACCTCCCGCTGCCGGACCGCTGGGGGCGACCGGCAGACCCGCACCGCCTCGGCCAGCGTCGCGCACACCGGCATCACCTTGGGCAGCACGCCGCGGAGCAGCACCTCCCGCAGCTCCGGCTCCGGGGCGACCAGGGCCATCGGGATGCCCGGCCACTCGTTGACCCGCTGCCAGACCCGGTAGAACACGCCGACGCCGTGCGCCGGACCAACCTCAAGACGGGCCAGGTTGACCACCAGCGCACCCGGTTCCTCCGCGGCCACCTTGAGCAGCCCGTCGAGCAGCCTGTGGTGGGTGGACAGGTCGAGCCGGCCCATCGGCTGCACCACCGCCAGGTGGCGACGGCTCCAGGTGATCAGCCGGAGCGGGCTGGGCCCGGTCATGCCTGCGCCGAGCCCCGCCGGCCGAGCCTGCGCCGGATCCGCCGCCTGCCCGCCTTGGCCGCCGCCTCCACCGCGGCTTCGCTGAGCCGCAGTCGCTGCCCGACCTCGCGGAAGGAGCGGCCCTCGGCCAGCAGCAGGAGCAGGACGCGGTCCGCCTCGTCCACCAGGTCCTGCTGGTCGAGCACCCAGACCGCGTGCAGCCGGTCCACCACCACCTCGGCGGGACCGCTGGTCTGCACCGGGGCCAGCATCGGGTGGTCGAACACCCGGTTGGCCACCGACTGCTTGCGGAGGTGGTCCACGCACAGGCGTTTGACCACGGTCATCAGGAACTGCCGCAACCGGCTGCGATCCAGGTCGGGGTGCCTGGCGGTGCGGATGAAGGCCTCGTGCACGAGATCCTCGGCGTCGTCCCCCGCGCCGCGGCGGGCGGCAAGGCGGACCAGTTCGGGACGCAGCAGCGCGCACTGCCCCCAGTCATGGGCGGAGAAGGACAGGATGTTCGGTGACGTGGTGCTCATGGCGGCCCCACTGATCAAGGTTGTTACCGTCTGTGAGTATGTCGCTACTGTGTCTACCCCCGCGCCGCCCGTGGGGGTGTGAGCCAGTTCACAGTTCAGGCAGGGTGTGATCGTTCGTAGTTCTTCATGGGGGATGAGCCACAGGTCGTCAGCGGGACGCCACCGCCGGTGCAGGGCCGGCACAGGCGTTTCCGTCGCTGACAACCACAGGGTGGGACGGCGCGACCCGAGCGGGCGGATGTCACGATTTGCCCCGGGCGCGGACCGTCCCGCACAACAGAGCCCGGCGTCCGGCATGTGACGCCGGGCTCTGTTGCTTTGGGCTGTCACATTGGCGCGCTCCGCGCGCGGGATTTTTTCGCTCCTGAGTCGTGGGGGGGGGGGGGGGGGGCCCCCCCCCCCCCCCCCACACTCTGTTGTGGGTTGTGATAAAAAAAACCCCCCAAAAAAAAAAAAAAAACC